>DEJW01000018.1 GCA_002353585.1 Prevotellaceae bacterium UBA2738
GGCAAATCTACTCCAACAATTCTTATTGCCATAATTGTTTGTTAATGATAAAAACTTGTTAATTAACTAATTGCCAAAAAATTCGGAAGTGCAAAGGTACGCAAAATCCCTCACACCCCAAAGGTTTTTAACATTTAGATGTCAACTTTTAACTTTTAGTAATTTTTAACCCTGGCGTACTTTGAACTTAGGGTTTTTCTTGTTGATTACGAAAAGGCGACCCTTACGACGTACAATAACACAGTCGGGAGTGCGCTTCTTCAATGATGCTCTTGTCTTCATCTTTTGTAGCTATTATATATAATAATGTGTAATCGCGTTATAACTTGTTTTACTTGTAGCGGAAACTTATACGTCCCTTGGTAAGATCATACGGACTCATCTCAACCTTCACCTTGTCGCCAGGGAGAATCTTGATGTAGTGCATACGCATCTTACCTGATATATGTGCAATGATCTGCACACCGTTCTCAAGTTCTACCCTGAACATGGCATTACTCAATGCCTCGATTATTGTACCGTCCTGTTCTATAGCAGATTGCTTTGCCATAATACGTAATGGTTTATTGTTATGATTAAATCTGGAATATGGTTTCTATTTCTTCAAACGATGATAGTATCTCGGACTTGCCTTTGCGAATAGCTATGGTGTGCTCGTAATGGGCAGCAAACTTTTTGTCGCGTGTTACGATTGACCACTTGTCGGGCAGAAGCCATATCTTGCGGTCGCCCTGAGTGACCATTGGTTCGATAGCTATGCACATACCCTCTTTAAGTTTGGGACCATTGCCGCGTCGTCCATAATTGGGCACCTGCGGATCTTCATGCATCACCTTGCCGATACCATGTCCTGTAAGCTCGCGCACTATGCCGTAGCCCTGCTTCTCGCAGTAGTCTTGTACCGTCTGACTGATGTCACCGACATGATTGCCGTGAATTGCAACATTGATGGCCTCGTAGAGGCTTTCCTTTGTTGTACGTAACAACTGTCTTACCTCGTCACTTATCTCGCCTACTGGGAATGTATAGGCTGAGTCACCATTGTATCCGTTGAGCAGTGTTCCACAGTCGATAGAGACGATATCGCCTTCTTTTAGTATCTGGTCTTCGCGAGGTATGCCGTGAACGACACATTCGTTTACTGAAGTACAGATGCTTGCTGGGAACGGTCCTCCGTATGGATTAGGGAATCCGAGGAAGGTAGGTGTTGCGCCATGGTCACGTATGAACGTGTCGGCTATCTTATTCAACTCAGCAGTTGAAACGCCTGGTTTGATATGCTTGGCGAGTTCACCAAGCGTGCGTCCAACCAGTTGATTGGCCGCGCGCATTAGTTCTATCTCGTCTTCAGTCTTAAGAAATATTGCCATTTCAAAGACTTAATAAGCACTCATACCATTTTGTGGACGTGTACGACCAGAGTTGAGCAGACCGTCATAGTGACGCATCATCAGGTGAGACTCTATCTGCTGCAGTGTATCAATTACTACACCAACAAGGATGAGCAATGACGTACCGCCGAAGAACTGTGAGAATCCCTGCTGCACGTTAAGCAATCCTGCAAGTGCTGGCATGATAGCGATGAAAGCGATAAACAAAGAGCCTGGCAACGTAAGACGTGACATAATCTCTTCGATGTAGTTGGCTGTATCGCGTCCTGGACGTACGCCAGGGATAAAACCATTATTACGCTTCATATCCTCAGCCATCTGAGTTGGATTAAGAGTAATAGCCGTATAGAAATAGGTGAATGCCACGATGAGCAACACATATACTATATTATAGACCAAACTGCGGTTATCCAACAGAGAGCGAGTAAACCATCCGAGGTTATCACTGCTATACTGCACTATAGCCAACGGAATGAACATCAGAGCCTGAGCAAAGATGATAGGCATTACGTTAGCTGCAAACAGCTTCAGAGGGATGTACTGACGTGCACCACCATACTGACTGTTGCCAACAAGCTTCTTAGCGTACTGCACTGGAACCTTACGAGTACCCTGCACGAGGAGTATTGCTGCGCAAACTACTGCATACAGGATGAGAATCTCAACAATGAACATTACCAGACCACCACCAGTGATAGCTGTGAAACGGCTACCTACTTCCTGGAAGAAAGACTGTGGCAGACGGGCGATGATACCAATCATAATGATGAGAGAGATACCGTTGCCTACACCCTTGTCAGTAATACGCTCACCCAACCAAAGGATGAACATAGAACCAGCAGCAAGGATGATGGTCGCAGGAATCATGAACTCTGACCATGACAGTCCTGAAGCGAGGGCACTAGGTGACTGCATCTTGAGGTTCATAAGATAAGATGGAGCCTGGAAGAGCAGGATAGCCACTGTAAGATAGCGGGTGTACTGCATAATCTTCTTACGTCCACTCTCACCTTCACGCTGCATCTTCTGGAAAGAAGGAACAGCGATAGCCACAAGCTGCATTACGATTGATGCAGAGATGTAAGGCATGATACCAAGCGCAAAAATTGATGCGTTGGAAAATGCACCACCTGAGAACATATCGAGAAGTGACATCAATCCGCCTGCCGTCTGTTGCTGAAGCTTTTCGAGGTTTGCTGGGTTGATACCCGGCAAAACCACGAAAGAGCCGAAGCGATAGATAGCGACAAAGAGGATTGTGATGAGGAGACGCATACGCAAGTCCTCAATCTTCCAACAGTTCTTCAGTGTCTCTATAAATTTCTTCATTTTTTACTAAAAGTAAAATAAGTTTTTTCTTTAAAGGACAACAGCGTTGCCGCCTGCTGCCTTGATAGCTTCTTCAGCAGCCTTAGAGAAAGCGTTAGCCTCCACTGTCAGCTTAGCCTTGAGTTCGCCATTAGCAAGAACCTTTACGAGTTCCTTACCGTTGGTGAGTCCGGCAGCCTGGAGTTCTGCTATGCCGATCTTCTCATAACCCTTCTTCTCAGAGAGCTTCTGGAGAGTAGAGAGATTAACTGCAAAATACTCCTTATGGTTAATGTTCTTGAATCCGAACTTAGGAACACGACGCTGGAGTGGCATCTGACCACCTTCGAATCCGATCTTTTTCTTATAACCAGAACGTGCCTTTGCACCCTTGTGACCACGAGTAGAGGTACCACCGAGACCTGAACCAGGACCACGGCCGATACGACGACGTGAATGGGTTGAACCAGCAGCTGGCTGCAAATTATTCAATTTCATAGTCTTGTCGTTTAATTTTAATTATTACTCTACTATTGTTGTCAGGTGGTGAACCTTCTGTATCATACCACGGATAGATGGTGTATCCTCAACCTCTACTACCTGAGAGATCTTACGGAGACCAAGTGCAAGAAGGGTACGCTTCTGGTCTGCAGAAGCTCCGATACGGCTCTTTATCTGCTTTACTTTAATTTTTGCCATTGTGTAATCCTCCTATGATTTAACCGTTAAATACTTTGCTCATTGAAACACCACGGTCGTGAGCTACTGTGTAGGCATCGCGCATCTCGCTGAGAGCCTTGATGGTAGCCTTCACGAGGTTGTGAGGGTTAGAAGAACCCTTTGACTTAGCGAGCACGTCAGTGATACCAACGCTCTCGAGCACTGGACGCATAGCGCCACCGGCAACAAGTCCTGTACCCTGTGCAGCAGGTCTCAGGAATACCTGAGCGCCACCGAAGCGTACCTCTACCTCATGAGGGATAGTACCCTTAATAACCGGAACCTTAACGAGGTTCTTCTTTGCTGCCTCAGTACCCTTAGCGATAGCCTGCTGTACCTCACCAGCCTTACCCAGACCCCATCCGATAGTACCATTACCGTCACCTACAACGACAATAGCAGCGAATGTGAAGGTGCGACCACCCTTTGTTACCTTAGTAACACGGTTGATGGCAACCAGTCTGTCTTTCAACTC
>DEJW01000007.1:0-28192 GCA_002353585.1 Prevotellaceae bacterium UBA2738
ACTGAAAGCTGCTACTAACGACTCATAAATCTACCCTTAATCGTGTATTGGATGATAGTTGCGGATTTTAGGATATATAAATAAATGTGCTTCAGATGAAAGACACAGAAACAAGTATATTGGCGTGAAAGCATTGAAAACGAAGGGACCTCAGTCATATATTGAAAAGAATGATAACATAATGTTGAATAAAATCATTGATAATGAAAATGTTGAAATTGATTCTGCCACATATATGGATGTATTCATGCCAACAGTTGAGGTGGATAGTATTGGACGATACAAGGTGGAAACAAAAAATGGGAAATATGGAGTATTTGATACTTGGAAAAATATCTGTGTCACTACATATGACTTCGATGTCTTATATTTTGCACAGCGTACTGAGTATGAGAATCGAACAGATGTCGTTTTCATTATGCAAAAAAATAATGACGTGGGTATCATAATTGTGAATGAGGCTAATAATGAGTACGAAATTCTGGTGTGTGATGGGATCCCGAAACTTAAACGGTTCAAATAATATAAATATGAAACAAAAGAAGTTTACTACATTATAGGTTTGAAGTTGGGAGACTTAGATGTTGGAAAAATAAATCCCAGTGTTAATTGAGAATTAAAGTTATCTAACTTAGTAAAACGATAGCTAAGTACGTATGAATAAGTATAATGTGCTGAAGTAGGCATAAAAATACATTAGAGACTGTAAGATTTGCGCAGTAAGGTAATATCGAAGGCTTTATTATTGGATTTTGTTCATACTCTTTGGCACAGTTGAAAGAAGGACTGTATGAAAAAAATAATTATTCTTGCTATATTGTTATATATGTTTGAAAATCTAATTGCACTGGGGCAATCTGTAAAATCAGATTCATTGTTTGCTGTAGGAGTAGATTTCTATCAAGCAAATAATTACAAAAAAGCGATTGAGTTTTTTGCAGAATCAGACAAACTGGATAAAGCGGAATTGGACACCATGAACGTCCGCAGGCATTATTCAAACATTTGGATTGCGTCCTGCTATTTTAAAATGGGAAAAGAGCAAAAAGCAAGAAGTATAGACAGCATTTACTATTCTTTTCCTCCAATAGATAGAAGAAGGACAGTAAAAATAGATTCACTTTATACACGTGGTTTAGAATTTTTCGAAAAAAAAACATTCGAAGATGCTTTGAATGTTTTTAAACAATCCTTGTCATTATCACATTCTATGTTTGGTGAAGAAACTATTTATTACTATTCACATTTTGCATCTTTGGCAATGTGTTGTGCCAATTTAGAAAAATACGAAGATGTTTTGAAGTGGTGTTCAGAATATATATCTGTTATAAAAAAATACGATATAAAAGGTAATCGTAATACAGCTGTTATTATGTATTTACGGGGAAGCGCAAGATTTCACCTAAATGATTTTGATTCTGCAATTGATGACCAAAAAAAAGCCCTTCAAATACTGGATAGTATAGGATGTGATAAAATAGATTATGCATCAAATTTGACTTGTCTAGCAGTGTACTATGCAGCGAAGTCCAATTATGATGAGGCAATAAAATATACGAGTGAAGCAAAAAACATATATAATCATTATGATAAGAGTAAAAAAAACTATGCAATTAGCTTAAATAATTTGGGCGCTTATTATGAAAAAAAAGGACAATACAAAGAAGCTATACAATTATTTCAAGAAGCACTTCCTTTAATTGACAAAAATAACATACAATATATCGTCGCTACATTAAACATTCTTGCGGAAACGTATATTAAAATCGAAAAGATGGAAGAGGCTTTTCGATTTGTTAATGAGGCCATTAAGATAATAAAACAAGAAAATGTTGACATGCAGAGTGAACATATAAATTCACTATATATTTTATCAAGCTACTATTACAGTAAAGGTGAGATTCCTGAGGCTATGAAATTATGTTCAAAAGCTCTTAAAATAGCAAATAAAACAGGAGATAACCAAAAGTGGAAATTGCTATCAGCTTGGGAACGTTACTCATCAGAATTCGGGACAAATTCTCAAACATTCAATTTCCATGAAGTATCTCTTCAAAGTGCTGAAGCAGAATATGGTAAGGAAAGTTTGGAATATGTTAGTTGTCTGAATTCATACACAGAATATTGTATACAAAAAGATGAAATACTAAAAGCCTTGAGAATGGCTTCGGATGCTTTATTAATTTGCAGAAAAATATTTCCGGAAGGTCATCCATATATGATTAGTATCTTGCGAAATATAAGTACATGTTATACGCTTCGTGGAAAAATTACAGAAGCGATTTATTATTCTTCGGAGTCAGTTAAGATGGCTGAAATCACCGTGGGAAAAAAGCACTCAATGTACATAGCCTCTTTATTAGGACTTGCGAATGATACTTATATGAAGGGACGACATATTTACGCAAATCATCTTTATACGGAAGTTTTGTCACTATTAAAGAATAGCAATGATAAAAGGTTACAATTCTCATGTTTGTTACCAATTTTAGTCCATTATTACCTTGCAGGTGACAAACATGAATTGGGTAGGCTTATTGACAAATTGATAGAGGTTGGATATGATGTGTTACATGATATTATGACAGGGCAAACAGAGGAATTGCGTAACAGATATTGGGGTACTAATAGTGATATATTTGAGCAGATGCTTCAAATGTTCACATACGCTTATCCAAATTCAGCTATCACCTCATCAGGTTATAATGCAATATTGTTAAGTAAAGGTCAACTCCTTAATATGTCAAAAGATTTATTAGAGTTGATAACAAATAGTAAAGACAGCACATTGTTAGCTCAATACAACAAAGTAAAGAGCAACCATCTTATGTTGCAAAGATTTTATGGGGGAATTATAGTAGATACGACGCTAAATATTGATTCATTGGAAACTGTAACACAGGAAATGGAGTGGGAATTGATGCAAAGGTCTAAGATTTATGGTGATTATGTAAAGAATATCAGAATCAACTGGAAAAATGTGCAGCATAAACTTGGAAATAAGGATGTTGCAGTAGAGTTTGTGTCTTTTAAATTAAATAAGGACAGCACAATGTATATTGCATACGTTCTTAAGAAAGGTATGACATCTCCTAAATTGGTGAAATTATTTGAAGAGAAACAACTAAAGAAGAATTCTCTGTACTCTACTCATGAAGCGAGTAAGATGATATGGGAGCCCCTTTCAGAATATCTTATCGGGGTGGACACTGTTTATTTTGCCCCATCAGGTGAATTATATAATATTGCAATAGAGACACTGCCTCACTGGAGTGAGGACTGTTTCATGTCCGAGAAATGGGAGATATATCGTCTCTCATCGACACGAGAACTAGCGTTAGCTAAGAAAAAAAATGAAATAAAGAGCGCGGTTGTTTATGGTGCCATCAAGTATAGTACAAAAAAAGAGGTAATAGTTGAAGAAAGTAGTAACATTCATAAAAAAGGTAATGTTGTTTTCAATACACAGAACCAAGTAGCAGGCTCTAATAATCTAAGAGTAAGTGTGGAGGAACTGCCCGAAACGAAGAAAGAAGTAATGGTAATAGACAAGGCATTGAAGAAGATGGGCCTAAAGGTCGAATTAAGAATAGATACAATTGCCACAGAAAGAGATTTCAAGAATCTTAGTGGAAAGAAAACAGGACTACTACACATAACTACGCATGGTTTTTACTGGTCAGAAGAGGAAGCGAAAAAATATGATAATCTTTCATTCCTTATGTTAGGTGATAGATATCCACGATATGTAGAGGACAAGGCTTTAGCACGTTCTGGCTTGTATTTCGCAGGTGCAAACAATTCGCTAAGAGATGGAAAAATACCAGAAGATATGGATGATGGAATCTTGACTGCTAAGGAGATTTCCAAGTTAGATTTGCAGGGCGCAGATTTAGTGGTTTTATCCGCATGTCAAACCGGCTTGGGGGAGATAAAAGGTGATGGCGTATTCGGATTACAAAGAGGTTTCAAGAAAGCAGGTGCTCAGTCAATACTTATGAGTCTTTGGGAAGTTGATATTGATGCTACTACGCTTTTGATGACGCAGTTCTACAAGAACTTGGCAGAGGGCAAAGGTATGAGTAAGCATAGAGCCCTGAAACAAGCACAAAAATTTGTTAGAGACTATAAAATTGGTGCAGTAAGGAAATATAAAGATCCTTATTATTGGGCTTCATTCATACTGCTAGATGCAATAGATTAGACTTATGTATATGGATAAGATGTATTGCTAATGATATTTAAGAAGTGGAACTGAATATACATAGCGAAAATGATACGAAAATATAGTTCTTGATTAAGTTATGAATTTTATTATTATACTCGGAGCCTCTCTTCTTCCTGTCATTATCTTATGGCTGTACATATGGAGGAAAGACCCAAAACCAGAACCTTTGTGGTGGCTATTAAAGGCAACGTTGATGGGTATGGTGATATGTGTGCCTATTGGCATAGTGGAGATGGGGGTGAAGTCCCTGATATTTGGAGAGAGAGAAAATCCTGCTGGTATGATGGATGCAATAGCAGAGGCATTCTTGGTGCCAGCTTTGACGGAGGAAACTTTCAAACTCATTGCACTATGGCTAGTATTGAGGAAGAATCCTTTTTTCGACGAACACTTCGACGGAATAGTTTATGCGGTATGTATCGGTTTGGGCTTTGCTACAGTAGAGAACATACTCTATGTGTTTGAATGCGAGGACTGGTTACAAGTAGCAGCTATACGTGCATTGCTGGCAGTGCCAGGACATTATGCCTTTGCAATTTTTATGGGCTATTATTATTCTGTGTATCACTTTGTGTGTCACTCTAGGAGGAACGCAATCTGTATTTTATTGATACCGATATTGGCACATGGCATATATGATGGCATAGCCATGAGTGGTGCAGCTAATCCTTCTATTGGGATTGTTACATTCTTTGTCTTGATATATTTTTGTGTTAAGATGCACAAAATGGCAAAAAATAGAGTAATGGATTCGCTTAAAAGAGATGAAGTGATAAGAGGATAATATATTATATATGTACCAATAGAGGAATAGGTCGAGTTTGAGCTATAGATATATCCTTTCTAAGGATAAAAAAGGAAAGAGCATTGATAAATGAGCATGAATTTTGTGGTAAATAAATCGGATTTATATTGCAAACGTATGGCAATTCTTTCAAAATGAAACAAAAAGGCAATTAATATGAAAGTGTTACAATTATTAAAGTCCCTTTTTAAAGGGAAGCAACAAAAGGTGGAGCATGTTATCTACGAATGTTCCATACATGATGATGTAGAGATCTTGGGGCATGTGTTTCATGGATTGCATGACATTGCTGAGCATGTGGAAATGTCTTTGTATAGGGATTATTCACGTGGAAGGGCAAAAAGTGTGACACCAAGAAAAGTGTGTGAGGTGCATGTAGGGGAACAGTGGGAGCCTTATCCTACTTTTGATTCCTCGGATTCTGGATATGAAAGCAGGAGCTACAGTAATTACATGTTTCGCAAGCATCCTATACGGCAGAATGATATGAGAAGGTTGTCGGAACTACCGTCTTCCATCAATGTTTGTAAGGTAACGGAGGATACTCCAGTGGATATGCGCCCGATAGTTTATTATAAGGGTGATGGAAATGTAATGTTGGTTGCAATATAAAGATTGAATATAAGGAATATAAGGTATGAAACAGAAACTGTTTTTCTTGGATTTGGTCATCTGCTCAGTTTGGATGCTGAGTTTGTTTGGCGGTAGGGGAAATTATAATTTTCCATTGATGTTATTCGCTATCTGCGAGGTTTTGTTGAGATATTCGGTATCGTTTTCTCTATACCGTAAGGAGAAACGTACGTGGATACCGTTGCTGTTGTTTGCGTTTTTTGTGATATTTGCAGCGACCATTCGCAAGATTAGCGGAATAGGCGATATAGTTTTTCATTTCTTTGATATTACGAATTTGGAGTATGCTATGTCGTTTGGCTATTTTATGGGTGTGTCATTAGCTTTGTGGATTTTCATTGTGCCTTACATAGTGTATGCAGTCTTGTTATTCAGGAAGCAGACCGTGCGCACAGAATTGAAAAATGGAGATATGGCTGGTGGTATATTGTGGTATGGACGTTTGGAAAAGACTTGTTCTGCCTTGATAGCGATAATGCTGATATCTATGCTGGCGGGACTGTCGATGGATGCCCGTATGTGTGAGATGATATGCCTCACGGCAATGCCGCTTACCTATTGGCTGGTATGCAGATATTTCAAAGTGAAACCAGAAAAGCTATGGTTACTGGTGATAGGTATGGTGATATTCTGGTATGCCCAGGCAGTGGCTGGAGTATGGAGAGTGTGTATGCTGACGATTAGCTTTGCTCTTGTTGTTTATGTTGGTACACTGTTGTACAAGAATGTAAGACGATGCGCACTGGCTATGGTGTTTGTAATATATGCGGCTGTTATTCTGCCTTCATTGGCTATAGGTTACAATCAGTATGTGGGAATAGATTATGCTCGTAGAGGCTTCTACTATCTTGCACCATTCAAAGGAATACTATATATAACTGATAGTATGGGTGAAAGATATGGACTTCGTGATCGTTACAAGGTGTTGGTGGAACCTGAATATGAATATATCAGTGCTAAGGATGTGTGTCCGGATGATTGGGCGCATGTATGTGCTATGGAGAAGAATGGCAAAGTGTATTACTATGATGTATGTAACAATGAGTTTGTCAAGAATTCCCAGATTTACGTGATTAAGAAGAAAAACATATTTGAATAAAATAGAATCACACTAATCCAATGCCCTGCTCTGTTTTAGAGTGGGGCGCTGGTGTGTTATAAGGGGTTAAGTAATGATTTCCCCTTAAAATTTGGAGGAAAGGAAAAATATTTCATGAAAAGTTTGGATGTAAGAATTCTTTGTTGTACTTTTGCATGCAGAGAAAACGGAAAAACAACCTGAGAAATTGGAGAAGAAGCGTAAGATGGCGTTTGCAGCACTGACTGTGGTGGTGCTGTTTTGGGCATGGTTAGGCTATGCCGTGGGCATAGAACACATGCCTGTGAAGAATACTATATGGGCACTGTCGCCTGCCATAATAGCGATTTCGCTGGCACTGATAACGAAGGAGGTGTACAGCTCGCTGCTGATGGGTATGCTGACGGGTGCCTTGCTGAATGCTGAGTTTGACGCTGTGGGCGGGCTGAACCAGTTGCTGCCTGAAGGCGTGATGAGTGTGCTGGCAGATAAATGGAATGTGGGCATACTGGTGTTCTTGGTGATTCTGGGCACTATGGTGCAACTGATGAACCGCACGGGGGGCTCGGCGGCATTCGGCGCGTGGGCTGCCAAGCGCATCAAGACGCGTGAGGGGGCTCAGCTATCGACGATGCTGTTGGGATGCCTGATATTCATAGACGACTATTTCAACTGCCTGACGGTGGGCTCGGTGATGCGCCCTGTGACTGACGGGCACAAGATAAGCCGTGCTAAGCTGGCATACCTGATAGACACTACGGCGGCTCCGATATGTATCATTGCGCCTATATCGTCATGGGCTGCTGCAGTGTCGGGATTTGTGAAGGGTGAGAATGGCATCAGCATCTTTGTGCAGTCTATTCCTTATAATTTCTACGCTCTGCTGTCGCTGCTGATGATAGTGCTGATAACGCTGATGAAGGTGGATTTCGGTCAGATGGCGGTGCACGAGAGAAATGCGATGAACGGCGACCTGTTTACCTCAGGCAGAAGACGACAAATAGCCGAGGTGGACGAGAAGGCTGCAAAGAAGGGTAGGGTGGCTGACCTGATATTCCCTGTGGTGTGTCTGGTGATAGGTTGTGTGATAGGTATGATATATACTGGAGGATTCTTCGAGGGCAAGAGCTTTGCTATGGCTTTTGCCGAGAGTAATGCCTCGGTGGGACTGGTGATGGGTTCGTCGGTGGCACTGATGATTACCATTGCCTATTACATATTGCGTCAGTCGCTGTCGTTCAGCAAGTGTATGGACTGTCTGCCTGAGGGTTTCAAGCAGATGGTGCCTGCGATGCTGATACTGACGTTTGCATGGACGCTGAAGAGTATGACTGACAGTCTGGGAGCGGCTACCTATGTGGCTGAAACGATGCAGAACGTGGCTGGCGAGATGTGGGCATTCCTGCCTGCATGCATATTTGTGGTGGCTGTGGGACTGGCATTTGCCTCTGGCACTTCATGGGGCACATTCGGTATTCTCATTCCTATAGTGGTGTCGTGTTTCCAAGAGGTTGACCCAGAACTGATGATTATCTCAATATCAGCCTGCATGGCTGGCGCGGTGTGTGGTGACCATTGCTCGCCGATATCAGATACGACCATAATGTCGTCGGCTGGTGCACAGTGTGCGCACCTGAACCATGTGACCACCCAGCTGCCTTATGCCATGACGGTGGCTGTGGTGTCGTTCTTCACATTCCTGGTGGCTGGATTCAATAAGAATGCGTGGATATCGCTCGCCTTCGGATGCGTATTGCTGATAGCGGTACTGTTATTTATAAGGTACAGGAAAGGACAGGGCGACTACACTCCGAAGCGTGCCTGAACGACGTTGACAACGTAGTCGCCGAGTTTCTCGCATTCATTTACCAGGTCGTTATATATGGTGCCGATGGCATAGTCATATTCGTGCTCGTCAACGGCGCGGATATTGTCTTTCTTGAGCTGGTGGCGCATCTCGTTGATGTCACTCTCTATGCGGTAGGTGCCGCTGATGTCATGGTCGCTGCTGTGACCTGTCATGACGGTGTTCATCTGCGAGAGCGCCTGGTCGGTGAGTGTCATCATGTCGTTGAGCTTGGCATAGATGGCGGGGGTGAAGTTATACCCTGACTCATGGCGGCGGTAGAGCGTGCGTGCGAGGTTATGGCAAGCATCGCCGATACTTTCGAGTTCGCTTATCTCACGTAGCATCTGTCGCACTTTACCCTTGGTATCGTCACTAAGGTGGTCGTTGCTTACATGCTCCAGGTAGTTGGCGATTTCGGTTTCCATCTTATCGGTTATCTCTTCCTGATGGTTTATCTTGTCATAGTAGCGTTTGATTTCCTTGCCGTTCTTCTCGTTGAGCATATTCCTGACGCTGCCGAACATCTGCTGTACGTACTGGGCAAAGCGAGCGGTTTCCTTCTGTGCCTGCAGGACGGAGATTTCAGGGGTCTGCACGAGGTTTGCTTGTATATACTGCAAACGGAACTCGTCGTCGGCGTCTTCGCCTGTTTTCTCGGGTAGGAGCCTGCACACTACTTTCTCCATCTGGGGAATGAAACCTATGAGGATGGCGGTGTTAGTGACGTTGAAGCAGGTGTGGAACATAGAGAGTACCACAGGCAGAAGGGTGCGCTGACCGCTCTGGGTGGGGTCGTAGCCCACGATGCTACAGATGGTATCGACAAAGGGATAGAAGACGCACAACACCCAGATGACACCAAAGACATTGAAGAGCAGGTGGGCAAGGGCTGCACGACGTGCCTGAAGGTTGGCACCAAGGGCTGCAAGGTTGGCAGTGGCGGTGGTACCGATATTCTCACCCATGACGAGGGCTATGCCGAGGTATATAGGCAGGACGCCTGTGGAGCAGAGCAGGATGGTGATTGCCATGACGGCTGCTGATGATTGTACTATGCAGGTGATGATGGTGCCGATGAGCAGGAAGATGATTATGGTGAGATAACTGCCTGTGTCGAAGGAACTAAAGAAATTGACTACCGAAGCGTTATGCTCAAGATCCATCTCCTTGCCAGCCGTGCTCAGCATGACGAGCGAGAGGAACATGAAGGCGATGCCATAGAGAAAGTCGCCCACTATGCGGTGGCGACTGGTGTAGATGAGCAGTATGCCTATGAAGAAGGCTGGATAGACCACGGTGGTCAAATCTACGCTATAGCCCAATGACATAATCCATGCGGTGAGGGTAGTACCGATGTTGGCACCCATGATGACGGAGATGGCCTGGGCGAGGGTGAGCAGTCCAGCCGACACGAAGGAAACGGTCATGACGGTGGTGGCTGACGACGACTGCACGGCACAGGTGACAAATGCACCTGAGAGCATACCAGTGAAACGATTGGTGGTGATGCGCGAGAGTACATGACGCAACTGTGGTCCTGCCATCTTCTGCAGGGCATCACTCATAGCCTTCATGCCATAGATGAGCAGACCGAGCGCACCTAAGAGCTTGATGGTGATAAAGAGATAATTATGTTCCATTTGATGGATGTGGTAATGGTTGTATTTATGGTATAGTGTCAATAAAAAAAGCAACCATTTTCATGGTTGCTTTCTTTTTGGTTTGTACACCCTCAGGGATTCGAACCCTGGACCCACTGATTAAGAGTCAGTTGCTCTACCAACTGAGCTAAGGGTGCATCCGTTTTGCGAATTGCGAGTGACAAACGCGTTCGCACGATGCAAATAATGAGTGTCAGCAAAGCTGGCTCATGGTGCGTTTTGCCATTTGCGAGTGCAAAGGTACTAATAAAAGTTGAAAGTTGAAAGTTGAGAGTTGAAAGATTTTCCGTTTTTAGCGTTTATTAACAGATTACCTCGTCTCGCCTTGACTTTTATCAGTTTATCTGGTTAATGTCGTATGGAGTCTTCTGGTAAACGTAGTAGTTGACCCAGTTATGATAGAACAGGTTGGCATGGGCGCGCCAGGTGACGTTTGGTCCCTTTTCGGGGTCGTTGTCGATGTAGTAGTTCTTTGGCAAATCGACGTCGTCACGCTTGCCCTTGTCACGTTTGTACTCGTTGTCGAGGGTATCGGGGTTGTACTCCAGATGACCAGTGACGAAGATTTCTCTGCCTTCACGAGCTATGGCGATGCCTACGCCTGAGAGGGGCGACTCGGCAAGGACGGTGAGTTCCTTGACGGCGCGCACGTCTTCGGAGTTGATCTCGGTGTGGCGACTCTGGGGCATATTGAACTTGTCATCGAAACCACGGAAGAGAGGTTTGTTTGCCTCGTCGGGGTTGATGGTTTGAGGGAAGATACCAAAGAGCTTCTTTGGCAGCATGTGCTTCTCGATGCCATAGAAATGGTAGAGTGCTGCCTGAGCTGCCCAACATATATATAAGGTGGAGGTGACATGGGTGCGAGCCCAGTCGAAGATGCTGCTGACCTCTTCCCAGTAGGTGACCTGCTCGAAGGGCTTGTCTTCAACAGGAGCACCTGTGATAATCATGCCGTCAAACTTACGGTTGCGCAGTTCCTCGAAGTTGATGTAGAACTGCTTCATGTGTTCGATAGGGGTGTTCTTTGAGGTGTGCGACTTGAGTTTCATGAAGGTGATGTCAAGTTGCAATGGGGTGTTGGAGAGCAGACGTATGAGGTCGGTCTCGGTGGTTATCTTAAGTGGCATGAGGTTGAGCACCACAATCTTCAGCGGACGGATGTCCTGTGAATGACCGCGTGTCTCGTCGATGACGAAAATGTTTTCGTCTTCCAGCAACTTGATAGCTGGTAGGTTATCTGGTAATCTTAATGGCATATCTTACAGACTAAAGTATTCTTCTTCCAATTTGTCAAGTTCGGCTTGCAGAGCGGTGTAGTCATTGACCATCTGCATGTTGGCAGCATTCTCGGGTTGCATGAGCAAGGTGTCGAGTTCTGCCTTGCGCTGTTCAAGTTCCTCAATCTTATTTTCGAGTTCCTTGCGACGCTTCTCTATTCGGTTGTTCTTCTTCTGTTCGGCCTTGCGCTCAGCGTAGGAGACCTGAGAGGAGGCAGGGGTAGGAGCAACCCTCTCTTTGTTGGAGGGTGAGGGGAGGGTCTCGATTGCCTCGCTGATGGTCTGTGCATTCTTGGTGCGCAGGTAGTCGTAGATACCACCGAGGTGTTCGCGCACCATTCCACCACCAAATTCATATACCTTATCAACGAGTCCGTCGAGGAACTCACGGTCGTGGCTCACCACGATGACGGTGCCGTCGAAAGCCTTGATGGCTTCTTTGAGCACATCCTTGCTCACCATATCGAGGTGGTTGGTGGGCTCGTCGAGGATAAGGAAATTGACAGGTTCAAGCAAAAGACGAATCATAGCTAAGCGCGAGCGTTCGCCACCTGAGAGGAACTTGACGTATTTGTCGCTCTCTTCGCCTCCAAACATAAAGGCACCGAGGATGTCCTTGATGCGCAGGCGTATCTCGCCACGAGCCACATTGTCGATGGTTTCGAACACGGTGAGGTTCTCGTCTAACAGCTGTGCCTGGTTCTGGGCGAAATAGCCTATCTGGATGTTGTGACCAACCTTGAGTGTGCCGTCAAAAGGTATCTCGTTCATGATACACTTGACGAGGGTGGACTTGCCTTCGCCGTTCTTACCCACAAAGGCTACCTTCTCGCCACGCTTGATGGTGAGGTTGACGTTATGGAACACGTTGTGCTCGCCATAGGTCTTGCCAACCTCGTCGCAGATGACGGGGTAGTCGCCTGAGCGCAGACAGGGAGGGAACTTCAGACGCAGGGCGGAGTTGTCCACCTCATCTACCTCAATGGGTACTATCTTCTCCAACTGACGTATGCGTTGCTGCACCTGCACAGCCTTGGTAGCCTGATAGCGGAAACGCTCTATGAACGCCTTGGTGTCGGCTATCTCCTTCTGCTGGTTTTCGTAGGCACGAAGCTGCTGTTCGCGACGCTCCTTACGCAGAACGACATATTCATCGTATTTCACCCTGTAGTCTATGACGTGTGAACAGGATATCTCGAGAGTGCGATTGGTCACATTATTTATAAACGCGCGATCGTGACTGACGAGTACCACAGCCTGGGAACTGGTGGCGAGAAACTGCTCCAACCACTGTATAGATTCGATGTCGAGGTGGTTGGTGGGCTCGTCGAGCAACACCACATCATGATGGCGAAGGAGCAGCTTGGCAAGTTCGATACGCATGCGCCAGCCACCAGAGAACTCTGAAGTGGGACGGTCGAAATCGGTGCGCTCGAAACCCAGACCCACAAGTGTGCGCTCCATCTCAGCCTCGCGACTCTCAGCCCCCATCATCATATAGCGCTCATGAGCCATAGTGAAACGCTCCACCAGCTCCATATAGGAGTCAGACTCGTAGTCGGTCCTCTCCTCCATCTCCTTCTGCAAGCGATCCACCTTAGCCTTCATCTTATCCACATCGGCAAACGCCTTGCGGGTCTCCTCGCGAACGGTGGTGTCATCCTGCAGGTTCATCACCTGGGGCAGATAGCCTATGGTACAGTCGTTGGGCACTGAAACGGTGCCTGCGGTGGGGGTCTTGATGCCAGCAAGGATTTTGAGCATGGTTGATTTGCCTGCACCATTCTTGCCTACAAGAGCGATACGGTCACGCTCGTTTATCACGAACGAAACATCCGTGAACAACGGCTTAACGCCAAACTCAACTTTTAATCCTTCTACTGAAATCATATTAACTCGCTATGCTCGTACGATACGCTTCGCTACGAAACGCCCTAAAGGGCTACGATACGGAGCTTTTAGCTCCTACGATACGAGGCTTGCGCCTCTACGAAAACTATGAACTGTGAACTATGAACTGTGAACTGAATTCCAAATTTCCCATCCTGCCTCAGCCTGCAGCAACAGCATTTCGAGGCCGTTCTTGGTTACTGCTCCCTGCTCCTTACCCTTCTTGAGGAAGAGGGTCTCGTCAGGGTTATATATAAGGTCAAAGAGCAGATGGTGGTGGGTGAGAGCCTCATAAGGCAGGTCGGGACACTCATCGAAGTGGGGCGACATACCCTTAGGCGTACAGTTTACTATCACGGTGTAATCCTGAAGCAGTTCAGGAGTAACCTGTTCGTAAGTTATGGTGTCGTTCTTATGATAACGGCTAACCAGCAGGGTGTCGAGCCCCAACTGATGCAGTCCGTAGTTTACAGCCTTACTCGCTCCACCAGTGCCCAAGATGAGCGCCTTCTTGTGAAAGAGAGGTTGCAGGAGGGGTTGTATGCTACGAGTGAAACCTATTATGTCGCTGTTGAATCCCTCGAGATAGGGCTGACCATTCTCTTTGCGTGTCACCCTCACCACGTTTACGGCACCAATGGCACGAGCCTCAGGCGACACCATATCGAGGTATGACATCACCTTCTCCTTATAAGGTATGGTGACATTGAAACCACACAGCTCTGGGGTGTAGTCAAGCATCCCCTGAATATCAGTTATGACAGGGAGCTCATACTTCTCATATACGGCGTCGATATTCTCGTTCTTAAACTTCTCGTTGAAATATCCTGGCGAGAAAGAGTGGCCGAGAGGATAGCCTATAATACCAAATTTTTTCATGTTTGTGAACTTTTTTGAACCAGCGAAGCGTTTGAACCCCTTGAACTATTTCACTCCAAGATAAAGTGTGCAGATGCCAAAGGTGAGTCTGCGGAACGAAGCCTTGCGGAAACCCACCTTCTTGAGTATCTCAACCATCGTCTCACCTTGTGGAAAGGCTGCGATGCTCTTATTGAGATATGTGTAGGCTGAGGCATCCTTGCTGATGAGGCGACCATAGAGAGGAAGCACCATGCTGCTATAGATGCCAAACAGTTGCTTCATGGGGAAACTCACTGGGGTGGTGAGCTCTATGACACAGAGTGTGCCTTTGGGCTTGAGCACTCGGCACATTTCAGATAGTCCCTTCTCAAGGTCTTGGAAATTACGTATTCCGAAGGCTGAGGTTACAGCGTCAAACGACCCTGTGGGGTAGGAGAGAGCGGTACAGTCTTCTTTCGCGAATGTTATGACCTCGCTCAATCCCTTCTGCTCCACCTTCTCTCTGCCTATCGCCATCATTCCCTCGGCTATGTCTGTCGCCGTGATATGCTGAGGCTTGAGATGCTCAGCTTGAAGGATAGCAAAATCGCCTGTGCCTGTTGCCACATCGAGAATGCGCTGAGGCTTCATCTTGGCAAGCACCCTGATAGCAGTGTTGCGCCACAAACGGTCTATGTTCCACGAGAGGCGGTGGTTGAGAGTGTCATAGGTGGGGGCGATGTTGTTAAACATAGCCTCCACTTGTGCTTTCTTCTCGCCTTCCTCAGAATAAGGCTTTATGGTCTCTTGTGTGTACACTTGTCTTGTTTAGAGGGTCTTCAGATACTCGCTGACATTCTTCTCTATGCGAGCGTTGATGTCGCTCTGGTCGGTAGTGCGATCAAACTTCTCGCCTGTGATGTGCTCATAGAGTTCTATGTAGCGTTCAGCCACTGACTCAGCATATTCATCAGTTATCTCAGGCATGGTCTGTCCAGGCTCGTTCATAAAGTTGTGCTCTATGAGCCACTGGCGCACAAACTCCTTGGAGAGCTGCTTCTGAGGTTCGCCCTTAGCAAACTTCTCCTCATAGCCCTCAGCATAGAAGTAGCGTGAAGAGTCAGGGGTGTGAATCTCGTCGATGAGGTAAACCTTGCCGTCGCGCTTGCCAAACTCATACTTGGTGTCAACCAGTATGAGACCCTGCTTCTTAGCTATCTCCTGACCACGTGCAAAGAGTTTGCGGGTGTAGTCTTCCATCACCTCGTAATCCTCCTTTGACACTATGCCCTGAGCAATAATCTCTTCCTTTGATATGTTGAGGTCATGACCCTCGTCAGCCTTTGTGGTAGGGGTGATGATAGGCTCTGGGAAACGCTCGTTCTCACGCATTCCCTCAGGCAGTTTCACACCACAAATCTCTCTTACACCCTTCTGATAGTCACGCCAAGCGCTACCAGTGAGTATGCCACGGATAATCATCTCTACGCGGAAACCCTCACACTTCAGTCCTACAGTAACCTGTGGGTCTGGGGTAGCGAGTTTCCAGTTAGGACAGATATCCTTAGTAGCATCGAGAAACTTAGCCGCAATCTGGTTGAGCACCTGACCCTTGAAAGGTATGCCCTTAGGCAGTATTACGTCGAAGGCGCTGATGCGGTCTGTAGCTACCATCACCATGATGTCGTCGTTGATGGTGTAAACGTCACGTACCTTGCCGTGATAAACGGCTGTCTGTCCTGGGAATTTGAATTCCGTAGATGTTAATGCTTTGTTCATTGTCTCTTATGTATTTTGATTTTTTGTTTCTTCTTCCTTTGCCTTGAATGCGTTGACTATCTTTGTCACCAGTCTGTGGCGCACTATATCCTTGTCGTTGAAGTTGATGATGGCTATGTCGCTGATATCTTTCAGTGTGTCGATGGCATCGCGTAAGCCCGATTTAACTCCTCGTGGCAAGTCCACCTGTGTCATGTCGCCAGTGATAATCATCTTGGTGTTCCACCCCATACGTGTGAGGAACATTCGTATTTGTGCAGGACTGGTGTTCTGTGCTTCGTCGAGTATCACCACCGCGTCGCTCAGCGTTCTTCCTCGCATAAAGGCAAGCGGTGCTATCTGTATGATGTGCTTATCCATCATGTCCTGCAACTTCACCTGTGGTATCATATCCTCCAAAGCGTCATAGAGGGGTTGCAGATAGGGGTCTATCTTATCCTTCATGTCGCCAGGCAGAAAACCGAGTTTCTCGCCTGCCTCCACAGCTGGTCGAGAGAGGATTATCTTCTTTGCCGTCTTCTCTTTCAGCGCCTTCACTGCAAGGGCTATGGAGAGGTAGGTCTTACCAGTACCTGCAGGTCCTACGGCAAACACCATATCCTTCTTCTCAAAAGCATCGACCAGAGCCTGCTGGTTGGCTGAACGGCTCTTGATGGGTTTGCCCGACAGAGAATAAACCACCACTCCCTTTGCTGCATCAGCCTTGGTGGTCTCGCCCTTGGTTATGTTGAGAATGTCCTCCTCATTAATGATGTTATACTTCATTATGTGGCGACGCATCTTCTCTATATCCTCCTCAAACTGGCACATCACCTCCTCGTCGCCCAAAACGCGTATCACGTTGTCGCGAGCCATGATGCGAAGCTTCGGATAGAGCGAACGAACCATCTGCAGGTGCGAGTTGTTCACACCGTAAAAGGTTATGGGGTCTATGTCTTCTAATATTATATGCTTCTCTATCACTTATTTTTGACGCATTTCAATATTTTCTGCAAAATTACAAAATTCTCGTGAGAATGGAAACGAAAACGAAAACTTTTTTGTAACTTTGTACTATGAAAATTACAAAAACACGTTATCTGCATATTTTTACTGCCATAGTGATAGTGTTGGCTCTCTATCGCTGTGGTCATGATTTCACCTCTCCTGATAAGGCTATCTCACTCAGTCAGGTGGAGGATAGTGCTGTGGTTGATACAGTACCAGAACTCAAGGCTGAGGATGCTGAAAAGGCTGAAGAAGTTAAGGCTGAAAAGAAGGAAGAAGCTGTTGCTGTGGTGGCTGAAACAAAGAGTGTAGCTAAGCCTCGTAAATGGCACAAAATCAATTCCGTACCAAGTTACAAGGATGCCTTTCCTGATAGCAATGAGGTGCAGTTGGTGTCAGCAAGAAAGTATGGTGTGAAGCCTGTGCAGAACCGTGCCGATGCTGAGAAGCGTAAGTCGGAACTGGTGTATGTGGGAGCCAACCCTTATTTCCATGTTGACAAACTCAGGGAGAGCATCCCTTATCTGGTGCCTCGCGCCAATATTCTGTTGCAGGATATAGGTAAGGCTTTCTTCGACTCTCTATATGTAAAAGGTGTGCCTCTTCACCAGATTATCGTCACCAGTGTTCTTCGTTCTGAGGAGGATGTGGCTCGTTTGCGCCGTCATAACCAGAATGCCAGCGATAATTCCTGTCACCGTTTTGGCACTACGTTTGATGTCTGCTACAATCGCTACCAGACGGTGCAGACTGACCAGAACCGTCGTCGTGCCGTTACTAACGACACGCTGAAGTGGATTCTCTCCGAGGTGCTTCGCGATATGCGCCAATCAAAGCGTTGCCACATAAAATATGAGGTGAAGCAAGGCTGTTTCCATATCACCGCAAGGTGAACCCCAAAATAAAAGGTGGGACTCTTAACAGAGCTCCACCTTTTTTATATTCTGTTCCTTATCGCAGTAGTGACATCTCACTGTGCCTGCTATCTTGTCCACGCTGAAGTAGGTCAGCATCGGCTCGTTATTGGTTATGCACTTAGGGTTGGTGCATCTTATTATACCATGCAGCTCGTCAGGTGTCTCCACCATCTTCTTCTCCACCACCTCATAGTCCTTGATGATGCTCAGCACCACCTTAGGCGCTACTACTGACAGACGTGATATCTCTTCGTTTGTAAAGAGTTTGTTCGTAGCCTTAATGATACCCTTCTTACCTACCTTGGCTGAGGCGTAGTTCATACCTATGGTGATAGGCTCAGTCAGTTCGTTGAGTTTCAGCAGCGATGCCACCTGGTAGGTCTTCTCTGCTGGTATGTGGTCTATTACGGTGCCATTCTCTATGGCAGCCACTAAGCGTTCTTTCTTGTTCATAGGGATTGTTAGTTCAAGTCGCGCTAAAGCGCTAGTTCAAGGGGTTCAAACGCGCTAAAGCGCTGGTTCAAGAATTCAATTAATAATCGTTTTGTCTTTCTTAATGTCCTCAAGCGTTATTCCCAGACATTTGCAGAAGATAGCCTCTCTGGCGTATAGTCCGTTCTGCGCCTGTTGTATGTAGTATGCGTGTGGGTCGTCATCCACGTCGTATGCTATCTCGTTCACTCTTGGCAGTGGGTGCAGAATCTTCATATTCTCCTTCGTCTTGCCCAGCATGGCACGGTTGAGTATATACACATTCTTCACCCTCTCATATTCCATGAGGTCTGAGAATCTCTCCTTCTGCACTCGTGTCATGTAGATAATGTCAGCATCGGCTATCACATCCTCGTTGAATGCTGTGTGCTCTATAAACTTCACTCCGTGCTCCTTGCAGTATAGCTTATACTCCTGAGGCATAGCCAGTTCTTTAGGTGCCACAAAGTGGAAGGTGGGGTTGAAGTGTCTCATCGCCATTATCAGCGAGTGCACCGTTCTACCATATTTCAGGTCGCCCACCAGATAGATGTTCAGGTTTTCCAGTGTGCCCTGTGTCTTGTATATAGAGTATAGGTCGAGCAGGCACTGTGAGGGGTGCATGTGGGCTCCGTCGCCAGCGTTCACTATAGGTATCGGGGCTATCTCTGAGGCATACTGTGCTGCTCCCTCTATATAGTGGCGCATAGCTATGATGTCTGCATAGTTGCTCACCATCAGTATGGTGTCTTTCAGCGTCTCGCCCTTGGTGGTACTGGTCACCTTGGCATCGCTGAATCCTATCACTCGTGCGCCCAGACGGTTGGCAGCTGTTTCAAATGACAGTCTGGTTCGGGTGCTTGGTTCAAAGAATAGGGTAGCCACTACTTTCCCCTTAAGTAGCTCACGGTTAGGGTGTTTCTCAAACTCTTCCGCCATCGCTATCATGTACATTATATCGTCCTTTGAAAGGTTGGCGATGGTTACGAAATCTTGCTTTTCCATTTGTCGGTTTGAAAGATGAATAATAGTATTTGAGTGCGAAGTTAAGATTTTTTTTTCTAAAAACTGCATTTTTCTCAAAGTTTTATTGTATTTTTGCATTCCAGAAGTGTTTTTTATTTAAAATGAGACGGAAATTCGTACTTTTTCTTTGGAAAATGATAGCAGCAGGAGTGCTCCTGGTGCTCGTTCTCTTCACCTTGATCTGGAACGGATGGATAGGCTATATGCCTGATATGGAGGATTTGCAGAATCCTATCGACAGGTATGCCACCCAGATATATAGTGCTGACGGCAAGGTCATTGGCACATGGAACCAGGATAGGGAGAATCGTGTGCATGTCAGCTTCGACAAGATTTCTCCTTATGTGGTGCAGGCTCTTGTTGCCACAGAGGATGTGCGCTATTACGAACACTCTGGTATCGATTTCATTGCCCTCAGTCGTGCTATCGTCAAGCGCGGACTCATGGGGCAGCAGAGTGCTGGTGGTGGTTCCACCATTACCCAGCAGCTTGCCAAGCAGCTGTATTCAGGTAAGGCTCACAGTACCTTTGAACGTCTGCTGCAAAAACCCATAGAGTGGGTGATAGCCATTAAGCTGGAGCGCAATTTCACAAAGGAAGAGATTGTGATGATGTATCTCAACCAGTTCGACTTCCTGCATAATGCCGTGGGCATCAAGACTGCTGCTAACACCTATTTCAGCAAGGAGCCTTCCGACCTCACCCTTGAGGAGGCTGCTATGCTCATTGGCTTGTGCAAGAACCCTTCTTATTTCAATCCTGTTCGTCACGAACAGCGTTGTCAGGAGCGTCGTAATGTGGTTCTGCAACAGATGGAGAAGGCTGGCTACATCTCTCACGACCAGTGTGTCGAGACGGCTTCCAAACCTATCGAACTCAAGTTCCATCGCACTGACCATAAGGATGGCACAGCTCCTTATTTCCGCGAGTACCTGCGTCGCTATCTTATGGCTAACAAGCCTGAGCGCTCTAACTATCCTTCATGGCAAAATGTGCAGTATGTCATCGACTCCATAGCCTGGGAGCAAGACCCTCTCTATGGCTGGTGCAACAAGAATCTCAAGAAAGACGGTACACCTTATAATATATACAAGGATGGCTTGAAGGTGTTCACCACCCTCGACTCTCGCATGCAGCAGTATGCTGAGGATGCTGTCTATGCCCATGTGGCTAAATACCTGCAACCTGCCTTTAATAGGGAGAATCGTCATAAGCCTAATGCCCCCTTCACTGACCAGCTCACACCTAAGGAGGTGCGACAGATTCTCAATCGCTCCATCGTGCAGAGCGACCGCTATCGCAACATGAAGGCTGCTGGCTATTCTGAGGAGGAGATTCGTGAGTCGTTTAAGAAGAAGACTGAGATGACCGTCTTCTCTTATAATGGCGAGATAGATACCGTTATGACTCCTCTCGACTCCATTCGCTACTACAAGTCTTTCCTGCGTGCTGGCTTCTGCAGCATGGATGTTAAGACTGGTGCCGTCAAGGCTTATGTGGGTGGCTTGGACTTTACCCATTTCCAGTATGACATGGTGATGGAGGGTCGCCGTCAGGTGGGTTCTACCATCAAACCGTTCCTCTACTCTCTGGCTATGGAGAACGGCTTCTCGCCTTGCGACTATGCCCCTAATGTTCAGCAGACCTACATAGTGGCTGGCAAACCTTGGACTCCACGTAATGCCTCTCACTCTCGCTATGGTCAGAGTGTTACCCTCAAGTGGGGCTTGGCTCAGTCTAACAACTGGATTTCTGCCTACCTCATGTCTAAACTCGACCCTCAGCAGTTCGTTCAGCTGTTGCATGAATATGGCATCATCAATCCTGACATCCACCCATCCATGTCCTTGTGTCTCGGACCTTGCGACATCACCGTTGGCGAGATGGTCAGTGCCTACACTGCCTTTGCCAATCATGGCATACGCTGTGCTCCGCTCTTCGTCACTCGCATCGAGGATAGCAACGGTCAGGTGGTGGCTCACTTCGAACCTCGTGTCAATGAGGTAATCTCTGAGGAATCTTCCTTCAAGATGCTCATCCTCCTGCAAGGGGTGGTTGACGGAGGTACTGGTAGCCGTCTGCGTTTCAAGTACAACGTCAATGCCCAGATGGGTGGCAAGACTGGTACCACCAACCGTAACTCCGATGCCTGGTTCATGGCTGTTACGCCTGACCTCGTCAGCGGTATGTGGGTAGGTGGCGAGGATCGCGATATCCACTTCGACTCCATGGCTATGGGTCAGGGTGCCACCATGGCTCTGCCTATCTATGCCTATTATATTAAAAAGGTGTATGCCAACGAGGCTTTGCCTTACAAGGCTGATGCCATCTTCGACATGCCTGAAGACTTCGATGGCTGTAGCAGGGCAGTGGATGTTGACGACTTCATGGATATTGAGGATGTGTATGAGTAGTTTAGAGTTTACAGTTTAGAGTTTAGAGTTAAAATATCTTAAAGAAAATATAACTTTCAATTCTCAACTCTCAACTTTCAACTTTTCTTCGTACTTTTGCACCTACGATTAAATCTAAGATAATCACTACATCTTAATTACAAAAATATGAAAAAGTTTAACGACAAGGATTTCCTTCTGGAAACCGAAACCGCAAAGGATCTTTACCACAATCATGCGGCTAAGATGCCTATCATCGACTATCACTGTCACCTCATCCCTCAGATGGTAGCAGAGAACAAGAAGTTTGAGTCTATTGCACAGATTTGGCTCATGGGCGACCACTACAAGTGGCGTGCTATGCGTTCAAACGGTATTGACGAGAAGTATTGCACAGGCAAGGACACCACTGACTGGGAGAAGTTTGAGAAGTGGGCTGAAACAGTGCCTTACACCTTCCGTAACCCTCTCTATCACTGGACTCACCTCGAGCTCAAGACTGCTTTCGGTATCGATAAGCTCCTCAACCCTGAGACAGCTAAGGAGATCTACGACAAGTGTAACGATATGATCAAGAACGAGGACCGTTTCTGTCCTCGTGGCATGATGGAACACTATAACGTAGAGGTTGTATGCACCACTGACGACCCTGCTGACTCTCTCGAGTGGCACAAGATTGTCAAGGACGACCCAACAGCCAAGACTCGTATGCTCCCAACATGGCGTCCTGACGCTGGCATGAACATCGAGGCTGCTACATGGTGTGACTATATCAAGAAGCTCTCTCAGGTTTCAGGTGTTAACATCACTGGCTTCGCTGAGCTCAATGAGGCTCTGCAGAAGCGTCACGACTTCTTCGAGTCTATGGGCTGTAAGCTCTCTGACCATGGCATCGAGGAGTTCTATGATGAGCCATATACTGATGCTGAGGTTGATGCTATCATGAAGAAGGCTCTCGCTGGCAATGCTCTCACCGTTGAAGAGCAGCGTAAGTATAAGCACGCTTACATGAAGGAGCAGGGCAAGATGGACTATGCTTCAGGCTGGGCACAGCAGTACCACTATGGTGCTATCCGTAACAACAACTCTAAGATGTTCGCTAAGCTCGGTCCTGACACAGGTTTCGATTCTATCGGCGAGTTCACCACAGCTAAGGCTATGAGCCACTTCCTCGACGAACTCAACTCTGAGGGCAAGCTCGCTAAGACTATCCTCTACTGTCTTAACCCATCTGCTAACGAGGTTATCGCTACCATGCTGGGCAACTTCCAGGATGGCTCTGTAGCTGGTAAGATACAGTTCGGTTCAGGCTGGTGGTTCCTCGATCAGAAGGACGGTATGGAGAAGCAGATGAACGCTCTCTCAGTGCTCGGCTTGCTCTCTCGCTTCGTAGGTATGCTGACCGACTCACGTTCGTTCCTCTCTTACCCACGTCACGAGTACTTCCGTCGCACCCTCTGTAACCTCGTCGGCAACGACA
Source organism: Prevotellaceae bacterium UBA2738 (assembly GCA_002353585.1). Lineage (GTDB taxonomy): Bacteria > Bacteroidota > Bacteroidia > Bacteroidales > Bacteroidaceae > Prevotella. The sequence continues at coordinate 23,318 of DEJW01000007.1, forward strand.
TCGAGGCTGGTCTCATACCATTCGAGGGCTACGAGAAGCAGCGCGTTTACCAGATGATTGAAGACATCTGCTACAACAACGCTAAGAACTTCTTCCAGTTCTAATATTATAATAATGTATTGAGAATAGTAGTAATTTTTTTCAATAATATTAGATTTAGGTTTTAGACTTTGGGCTCCTTACCGTGAGGTTAGGAGCCCTTTCTTTTTGGTTTTTTGGTTTTCGTTCCCGTTCCCGTTCTCGTGTTGTCCTAGTTGCCTTTTATCTTTAACCGTTAACCTTTAACCTTTAACCATTATTGTCCTCGCATCAGCGAGTCTTCTGTTAATAAACCCTAAAATCGGAAAAACTTTCAACTTTCAACTTTCAACTTTCAACTTTTTTTAGTACCTTTGCACTCGCATTTGAAAAAACAAGTGTATCCGGGGTGTAGCGCAGTTGGTAGCGTTCCTGGTTTGGGACCAGGCTGTCGCAGGTTCGAGTCCTGTCACCCCGACATCAAAAAGGAGCATCTCGAAAGAGGCGCTCCTTTTTGCATTAAGCCACCATTGGTTTTCGTAGCGAGCCCTGCTCGCGTATCGTAGCAACCTTTGGTTGCGTATCGTAGTGAGCCCTGCTCACGTATCGTAGCACCTTTGGTGCGTATCGTAGTGGCTTTGCCACGTATCGTCTTTAATTTATTAAACCATATAGTTATGAAATTGAATATCGCAGTTCTGGCTGGTGATGGCATCGGACCAGAAATCATGGAACAAGGTGTGGCTGTCATGTCTGCTGTAGCAGAGAAGTTCGGCCACGAGGTAAGTTACAAGGAAGCCCTCTGTGGTGCTCATGCTATCGACGAGGTGGGCGACCCATTCCCTGAGGAGACCTTCAAGGTGTGCGAGGCTGCTGATGCAGTGCTCTTCGCTTCTGTCGGCGACCCTAAGTTTGACAACAACCCTTCAGCTAAGGTGCGCCCTGAGCAGGGTCTGCTCGCTATGCGTAAGAAGCTCGGACTCTTTGCCAACATCCGTCCTGTAACCACCTTCGACTGCCTTGTGCATAAGTCACCACTCAAAGACGAAATCGTTAAGGGTGCCGACTTCATCTGCATTCGCGAACTCACTGGTGGCATGTACTTCGGACAGAAGAAAGAGCCAGGCACTAATGCTGAGGGTGTGGAAGATGCTTTCGATACCAACTACTACTCTCGTCCTGAGGTAGAGCGCATCCTCAAGGTAGGCTACCAGTATGCCCGTCAGCGTCGCAAGCACCTCACAGTGGTCGATAAGGCTAACGTGCTCGCTTCATCACGTCTGTGGCGTAAGATAGCTCAGGAGCTCGCTCCTCAGTATCCTGACGTTGAGACCGATTTCATGTATGTTGACAATGCCGCTATGCGCATGATTCAGGAGCCTAAGTTCTTCGATGTTATGGTAACAGAGAACACCTTTGGCGATATCCTCACCGATGAGGGCTCTTGCATCACAGGTTCTATGGGCTTGCTCCCATCAGCCTCTACAGGTTCTTCTACACCAGTCTTCGAGCCTATCCACGGTTCATGGCCTCAGGGTAAGGGACTCAACATTGCCAACCCTCTCGCACAGATTCTCTCTGTCGCTATGCTCTATGAATACTTCGACCTCAAGGAAGAGGGCGCACTCATCCGCAAGGCTGTTGATGCCTCTCTCGATCAGAATGTCCGCACTCCAGAGATCCAGGTTGAGGGTGGAGCAAAATATGGCACTAAGGAAGTCGGCGCATGGATTGTCGATTTCATCAAAAAAGCATAAGTCCTCATGCGCAGACTTATACTGATACTCATCACGCAACTCGTGTTCGCCACAGGCATCAATGCCCAGACGCAGCAGGAGTTGCGTGATTCTCTTTCTATGATTGAGGGACTTATTAAGGAGCATCCCAAGGCAGTGCGACTCTATCTGCGTAAGGCGGCCCTGCACATCGACCTCGACCAGTGGGGCAAGGCACTCGACTCCTACGATGCAGCCCTCGCCATCATGCCTTATAACCTCACGGCACTTTACTATCGGGGTTATGTCAACCACCACCTTAAGCGTTATCCCTTTGCCCGTCAGGACTACGAACGGGTGCTCACCATCGAGCCCACCCATCGTCATGCCCTCATGGGACTCATCTATACCAATCTCGACGACAACCACCTCACTGAGGCTTTCGACCAGGCTAACCGCTTCGTCGAGGTCTATCCTGACGATTCCGAACCCTATGCCGTTCGCAGCGAGGTGGAGACTCGCCTCAACATGACCTCTGCAGCCACTGACGACATAGAGCATGCCATCACCATCGAAAAACCACAGGCAGAGAAGAAATATCCCTTCTCTCAAGACGACGACATCGTGAGCTACCAGCTCTCCGCCTTTTCCCTCTATCTCAAGCAGGGCAAACCGCGCCTCGCCCGTCAGTGCCTCGACTACCTCATCCAGAATGGCATCCCCCAAGGCTCCCTCTCCGACTACTTCTCCCAGCTCAAGCGATAACCTTTAGAATGGTTTTGAAATTAAACAAAAACATTAAAAACCCCTGTCAAGGTCATAAGTCTTTCAGACTCTCGCAGTCCTTCAAGTGATATGTTCTTTATGTGCAAGCACCTAAGCCCATATCCCTTGCAGTACTGCACCCTCCTAACGTCAGGTTATGCCCTTGTCAGGAAAAACATTAAAAAACCACCATGCGGAGTGTGTGATCTTTGTTTTTCCACTCGGAGAGTGGGGTTATTCTTGTTTTTGTTTTACTCGTTGTCCTTAGTCTTTGCGAGGAATTAAGAATTATCCGTGTTCTTTTTTAATGTTGTCCTTTGTTGTCCTAGTTGTCTTTAATAATAGTTCCCGTTCTTGCGCTCCTTCGGATGCTCAGGCGCTTCGCGGAACCCGTTCCCTTTACCACCCCAGCACATACTTCGCATCCGAATACCTCCCTATCAGCTCAGCATCCTTCACTGGGTGCAGCTGCTTCGAGTAGGGGTTGCGCTTCGAGGTGTCGATAGGCTCGCCATTCACATCCACACTGTTAAACTCCCACAGGTGGGCAGTCTTCAGCGCCTCCTCCTCGTGGCTCCAGCCAGCCTCAGGCACATTGTCTAAGGTGCAGTTCAGCAGCACAGCCTCCTGATGAGGGTAGCTCTTGTTCTTGTTGCTCGATGTCTTGGCAAGGAAAGAAGTGCCCTTGCCAGTGCCCTTGAAGGTGCAGCTCACAAACACATTGCCGTGATTCTCCTCGCCGTTCCTTATCCACATAAACGTGCTCGTGCTCACCAGCGTGCAGTGGTTGAAGAACGATGGTCCTCTTCCTAATACCGTGTCGCCATGACCGCTTATGTAGCAGTTCATCCAGTATGTGCTGCCATTCACCTGCAGGGCATCGCCCGAACCTATCACCCCCACATTCTCAGCGTAGTTATGGTCGCCGTTCAGCAGAAAACCCTCTGCCTGTCCAGTACAGTCCGTCTTGAATGTGATGTCCTTGAATATCATGTGCTCGCAGTTGTCAGCAGCCACAGCCGCTCTGCGTGATGGGAAGGTACCCTTCACCTCGTTCGTCTTAATGTCGGCAGGGTGGGGGTTAAACACCTCATTGTTAGGGTAATGCACCAAGGTCGTCTCACGTCCCTCGCCCTCAATCGTCACGTAGTTCTTGTTGCGAAAATACACCAGCTCCTGGTAGTCGCCCTTCTTCACCTTCACCGTTCTGCGTTCGCTCTCGCCTTGCAGGTAGTCAGGTATGAAGTCCATCGCCCCCTGTAGCGTAGAGAAGTCTCCCGTGCCATCGCTCGCCACTGTCAGCACCCTCTGCTCTCTGTCAGGCGCCTTCATCTTCGTCCTGAACGTCCAAGCCTTCTTGCCCTTCAGTCCGTCGTGGTTCCTAAACACCCCCTTGTCTATCGTCACGTAATACTCCTTGCCATAGTCCAGCATATTGTTGTGCAGGTATATCGTAGCCACCTTGCCCTTCGCTATGATGGGGTAGAAGTGAAACCCGTCAGAGAATCCCCCTATTATGGTCAGCTGAAACCTCCTCTTGTCAGGCTTGTTATAAGCCGAAGGCGTGCCAGGTCGTGTGTTCCTGTTGGTAATCACCTTGCTCTCATAGCTGTAAGGCACCTTGATATAGTCAGCTCCAGGCGCATCAGGCGTCCTCTCCGTCGGACCAGCCGCAATGCTCATATCCAGCATATCCACCAGCTTCCCCGTCGCCTTGTCATACACCCTGATGCAACCCTTCTCGCCCAGCTGCACCTCCTCGTCAAACACCATCCTCAACTGAGTGTCAGGATTCACCTCCCTGCTCCCATTCTCAGGAAACAGCTTCACCTCGCCCAGTGCCACCATAGGCACCAGCATCATCAGCATCATTCCTGCCATTCTTTCCATCATTTGTCTCATACTTTTCTTCATGTCTGTATCGTTTAAGTTGTATTATTCGTTCCCGTTATCTTTAATCTTAGTTTTCGTAGCGAAGCGTTTCGTAGCGATTCCTTATCGCGATTCGTAGTCGCCACTGCGACGTTTCGTACGACCTTCAGGAGTTCAATGCAAAGTTACTACATTAACTTAACATGAGCAAATTTCTAGTAGTTTTTAACACGATAGAGCTTTTCTCTCCAGAGGCATCACATTTAGGTGTTAAAAGCATTACTTTTATGGTATAAAAGCATTACTTTTAGCGCTAAAAGCATAGCTTTTCCGTTCTGTGTGATTACATACTGCGCAATCTGCTGAACCTCAGCGCGTTACAAGAAAAATCACCTTTCCTCTCAGAAAAGCCGTTTTCGCACACTTTCGCCCTTTTGTGCATAGTAGTTTTTAACAAATCAGCCTGTCGCCATGCGCAAAAAGGTTAACAAGGTTAACAAGGTTA
>DEJW01000007.1:28211-28339 GCA_002353585.1 Prevotellaceae bacterium UBA2738
GTTTTTGGTGAACAAGGTGAACAAGGTGAACATCGTGATTTTGTAGAAAATGTAGAAAATGTAAAAATTGTAACTTTTGTAACTTTTGTAAACAAAGTAAACAAGGTCAACAAAGTCAACAAAGTCAA
>DEJW01000026.1 GCA_002353585.1 Prevotellaceae bacterium UBA2738
AGACAGTCTTATCACTGATATCGTTACCCTTTCAGGCATTTCTATCTCATCATGGAAAAACCCCACTCTTTGAGTGGAAAAACCAATACTCGCAGAGCGAGTACGAAGCGACGGATAGTTTAACAAAAACATAGAAGAACCCCTGACAAGGGCATAAGTCTTTCAGGCTTTCGCAGCACTCCAAGTTATATGTTCTTTATGAGCTAAACTCCTAAGTCCATATACCTTGAAGTCCTGCACCTTCCTAACGTCAGGTTACGCCCTTATCAGGCAAAAACAATAAAAACCAATTCAAAGTATAAGTGACAAGGTTACTAAGGACGAAGGACAAATAACGATAAATAGGCATAGATTAAAAAAAGACAACTGGGACAACATTAAAAGATTAAAATGAGAAGAGAAATATTTGGAGGTTATAAAATTACTTTGTAACTTTGCAGGCGAAGAATAAAAGATAGGAAAATTATGGATAAAATGAATAGAGAGACAGCCATGAACAAATTTATGCTTGCTAAGAAGCGCAAGGATGATATGGTGAAGAAAATACAAGAGGAACTGAAGGCCGTGTACGAGAAAAAAACGGATTAAAAGCCAACTATTTCTTCGCAATGTAAGTGTGTGTTATGATTAACCTTGAAAGATATATGCAATATGTATTTATTATTTTAAAACATAATAGTGGGAGGTGACAATTATGGGACTTATTTATTTCATATCATTTTTTACTGTCATTGCTGCACTTGTCCTTATTTGGGCCATTATTCAATTGTGGAATAATCCACAACAGCAATTGAACTAATCTCGTCTCAGCAAGGAAAGAATAATAACAAACTGGCTCAACCTTCATGGCTGCGCCAGTTTTTTTCTTTGTTTTGGAGATTTAGTTAACTTCAACTATGACAACCTAAGACAACACCTACCCCCTGACGGGGAAGTAATAAGTAATCATAGATATGAAAGATGAAGTCTCCTAATTATAAGAATGCCACTGACGAAGCAAGAGTGTTTTGCAGGCTGAACACTTTTGGGGTAAATCTGTTCAGTCAGCTGAACAGATTTGGCTAATTTGCCCTTGATTTAGGGTAAAATGTTCAGCAGGTAAAACACTTTTCTGCATAAAATGTTTTGTAGGTTGAACATTTTTATATAATTTTGCAGCAGAAATATATTATTCACTACACTATTAGGATATGGAAGCGCTGATTAAAAGGCATCTAAACAGGATGCAAACCGTCAATCTGGACTTTGTCAGGGGCATTATGGATGAAATTGACTGGAAAGAGCGACTGCTGATGATAAAAGGGCAGAAGGGAGTGGGCAAGACAACGCTTATGACCCAACGCATTATGCAAACCTTTGGTGCAACAAACACTACAGATGTGCTATACGCCAGTCTTGACAATATTTATTTCACTAACCATAATCTGCTTGACTTCATTGAACAGTTTCATGCTAAAGGGGGCAGATACCTATTTCTGGATGAGGTGCACAAATATGTTGGGTGGAGCCTGGAGATAAAGAATGCCTATGATGAGTTTACTGACATGCACTTTGTGCTCAGCGGTTCGTCATTGGTGAATCTGGCAGAGGGTGAGACAGACCTGTCGCGTCGCTGCATCACATATAATATGCCTGGGTTGTCGTTCAGGGAGTTTATGCAGATGTTTCATCATATTACTTTCAGGCGTCGCACCCTTCAGGAGATTCTGACTGAGGGCAATGCTGTATGTGCAGAGGTGAACTCACAGATTCGCCCTCTTCCACTCTTTGCGGAGTATTTGCAATATGGATATTATCCATTCCTCGCTGAGGGAAGGAGTAATTATTACCTTCGCATAGAGAACATAGTGAATACAATAATAGAGTCGGAGTTGCCCCAACTGCGAAAGATTGACATCGCCAATATCAGGAAGGTAAAATCTCTCATGGCTATCCTCTCAACTTCTGTGCCGTATAGCATTGACACTGTGAAGCTATCGACGATGGCAGAGATTTCACGCACTACCTTATTGCAGTATCTGCAAAATCTGGATGATGCGCGATTGGTGAAACTGCTATATTCGGATGCTACCAACGTAAAGCGTCTGCAGAAGCCTGACAAACTGTATCTGGAAAATCCTAATATGCTTCATGCTCTTGCCACGATGCCTGTAAACGAGGGTACTGAGCGCGAGGTGTTCTTTGTAAACCAGCTGTCAGCCAGCCATATAGTGGAGTATAGTAAGACGTCGGCTGATTTCACCATCGACCATCGCTATACTATCGAGGTAGGTGGAAAATCGAAGGATGGCAAGCAGATAGCTAATCTTGATAATGCATATATCGCTGCGGCTAATGAGGAATATGTATTGGGAAATAAAATTCCTCTTTGGCTGTTCGGAATGTTGTATTAGAAGATAAGGGTCTGCTCCTTGATTTATGTTAAGAAATCGCATTTATAGAAAAATAGAAGCGAGGAGAAAGGCTCTAATTCATTAATTATTAGTACCTTTGCACCTCGGAATGTGTATGTTGCGCTGGCAGTAGGCTATCAACACGCTGAAAAAGAAGAACTTGAGTGTATTTTCTTTCTGTGTGTAAGACTGCGCCAAACGCGAAAGTTACACAAAGAAAGAAATTTTTTTTACACATTATTAATAATAAAAAGAAATGCCAGGATTAATTGGAANNAAAATCGGAATGACATCCGTTTTCAGTGCCGACGGTAAGAATACACCGTGCACTGTTATCGAAGCTGGTCCTTGTGTCGTAACTCAGGTGAAGACCGTCGAGAAGGACGGTTATGCCGCTTTGCAGCTCGGTTTCGGAGAGGCAAAGGAGAGTCGCACTTCTCAGCCTATGATGGGCAACTTTAAGAAGGCAGGCACAACACCAAAGAAGCACTTGGCCGAGTTCAAGTTTGACGAGGAGCACAACCTCGGTGACACTATCTCTGCTGATCTCTTTGCTGATGGCGACTACGTTGATGTAGTTGGTACATCTAAGGGTAAGGGTTTCCAGGGCGTAGTAAAGCGTCACGGTTTCGGTGGCGTTGGTCAGGCTACTCACGGTCAGGATGACCGTCTTCGTAAGCCAGGTTCTATCGGTGCCTGCTCATACCCTGCGAAGGTGTTCAAGGGCATGCGCATGGGTGGACACATGGGTAACGAGCGTGTTACCACGCAGAATCTGAGAGTGTTAAAGGTTATCCCAGAGCAGAACCTCATCATCGTGAAGGGTTCAGTGCCAGGATACAATGGTTCAACAGTTTTAATCAAGAAGTAAAGTCATGGAAGTAAATGTATTGAATATACAGGGCAAGGAGACAGGACGTAAGGCTGTTCTTAATGACGCTATCTACGCTATCGAGCCAAACGACCATGTTCTCTACCTCGATGTTAAGCAGTATCTGGGCAATCAGCGCCAGGGTACAGCAAAGGCTAAGGAGCGCAGCGAGATGTCAGGCTCTACACGTAAACTGGGTCGCCAGAAGGGCGGCGGCGGTGCACGTCGTGGTGACATCAACTCACCAGTATTGGTAGGTGGTGCTCGCGTTTTCGGTCCTAAGCCACGCGATTATCGCACTAAGCTTAACCTTAAGACTAAGCAGCTCGCACGTAAGAGTGCTCTCTCTTACAAGGTGCAGGAGAATGGTATCATCGTTGTTGAGGATTTCAACATCGAGACTCCAAAGACTAAGGAGATCCTTGCTATTGCAAAGGCTCTGAAGGTTGAGGGCAAGAAGTTGCTCTTCGTTCTCCCTGTAGAGAATAAGAATATCTATAAGTCGGCTCGCAACCTCAAGAATGTTGAGGTGATGGGTGCAGCAAACATCAACGCCTACAAGGTGATGAATGCTGACGTGCTCGTTATGGCTGAGAATGCCGTTCCGACTATTGATGAAGTTTTAACCAAGTAAACTTAATAAGGAGAATTAGATTATGGCATTTATAGTTAAGCCTGTAGTCACTGAGAAGATGACTAAGATTACCGAAAAGAAGCCAAACCGCTACGGCTTTATCGTAAAGCCTGAGGCAAACAAGCTCCAGATTAAGCAGGAGGTTGAGGCTCGCTACAACGTAACAGTGGAAGACGTTAACACCATGAACTATGCCGGCAAGCGTTCATCACGCTACACTAAGGCTGGTCTGATCAAGGGTCAGCGTAACGCCTTCAAGAAAGCTATCGTTACTCTGAAGGAGGGCGATGAAATTGATTTTTATAGCAATATCTAAATAAAAAATGGCAGTACGTAAATTAAAACCAGTTACACCTGGTCAAAGACACAAAGTTATTGGCACGTTCGAGGATATTACTGCATCCGTGCCAGAGAAGTCTCTCGTTTACGGTAAGCGCTCTACCGGCGGTCGAAACAACACCGGTAAGATGACCGTACGCTACAAGGGCGGCGGCCACAAGAGGAAGTATCGTCTGATCGACTTCAAGCGAGAGAAGGATGGTGTTCCAGCAACAGTAAAGTCAATAGAGTACGATCCAAACCGCTCTGCGCGCATCGCACTCCTTTACTATGCTGACGGTGAGAAACGTTACATTATCGCTCCTAACGGACTTGAGGTGGGTGCTAAGCTGATGTCAGGCGCTGAGGCAGTGCCAGAGGTTGGTAACGCTCTTCCACTTGCTAACATCCCGGTAGGTACCGTAATCCACAACATCGAATTACGCCCAGGACAGGGTGCACTCCTTGTTCGCTCGGCTGGTAATTTCGCTCAGTTGACTTCTCGTGAAGGCAGTTACTGTGTAATCAAACTCCCTTCAGGTGAGACACGTAAGGTGCTCTCTGCCTGCAAGGCTACAGTCGGTGCTGTAGGCAACTCTGACCACGCTCTCGAGCAGTCTGGTAAGGCTGGTCGCTCACGCTGGCTCGGACGTCGTCCACACAACCGCGGTGTTGTAATGAACCCAGTAGATCACCCAATGGGTGGTGGTGAAGGACGTCAGTCTGGTGGTCACCCACGCTCACGTAAGGGTCTCTACGCTAAGGGCCTGAAGACTCGCGCTCCAAAGAAGCAGTCTAACAAGTACATCATTGAAAGAGCTAACAAGAAGTAATCCACAAAAAACTAAGTAAATTATGAGTCGTTCATTAAAAAAAGGTCCATACATCAACGTTTCTCTCGAGAAGAAAGTTCTCGCTATGAATGAGAGCGGTAAGAAGACTGTCGTAAAGACATGGGCTAGGGCTTCTGTAATTTCACCAGATTTCGTGGGTCATACAGTAGCTGTTCATAACGGTAACAAATTCATTCCTGTCTATGTAACGGAGAACATGGTAGGTCACAAGCTCGGTGAGTTTGCTCCTACACGCCGCTTCGGTGGTCATGCCGGTAACAAGAAATAATGACAGGCACCTAACCATTTAAAAAGTAAATCCAGAAAATGGGAGCTAGAAAACATATCGCGGCTGAAAAACTTAAGGCAGCACGCAAAAATCAATATTTTGCCAAGCTCGTAGGTGTTCCTTCTTCACCACGTAAGATGCGCTACGTCGTAGACATGATTCGTGGAATGGAGGTTAACCGCGCACTCGGCGTGCTCAGGTTCTCTAAGAAGCAGGCTGCTGCTGACGTAGAGAAACTGCTCCGCTCTGCCATCGCTAACTGGGAGGTCAAGAATGACCGTAAGGCTGAAGATGGAGAGCTGTATATCTCTAAAGTATTCGTGGACGAAGGCGTTACAATGAAGCGCATGCGCCCTGCACCACAGGGTCGTGGCTACCGCATTCGTAAGCGTTCTAACCACGTAACACTGTTTGTTGACACCAAAACTAATGATAAATAAGGAATAGAATGGGACAGAAAGTTAATCCAATAGCTAACCGCCTCGGCATTGTCCGCGGTTGGGATTCAAACTGGTTCGGTGGAAAGAGCTTCGGAGATAACCTCGTTGAGGACCAGAAAATCCGTAAGTATCTGAACGAGCGTCTCGCTAAGGCTAGCGTGTCTCGTATCGTCATCGAGCGCACTTTGAAGCGTGTCACCATCACTATCTGCACAGCCCGTCCGGGTATTGTCATTGGTAAGGGTGGTGAGGAAGTTGATAAGCTCAAGGAAGAGCTGAAGAAACTTTACAAGAAGGAGATTCAGATCAACATCTTCGAAATCAAGAAGCCAGACCTCGATGCTAACATCGTTGCTAACTCTATCGCTCGCCAGGTAGAGGGCAAGATAGCTTACCGTCGCGCAATCAAAATGGCTATTCAGAACACCATGCGCGCTGGTGCTGAAGGTATCAAGGTACAGATCTCAGGCCGTCTGAACGGTGCTGAAATCGCACGCGCTGAAATGCTGAAGGAGGGTCGTACCCCTCTGCACACATTCCGCGCAGACATCGATTACTGCAAGACTGAGGCTCTCACCAAGGTGGGTATTCTCGGTATAAAGGTATGGATATGCCGTGGTGAGGTTTACGGCAAGCGTGACCTCGCTCCTAACTTCTCTCAGGAGAATAAGGGTGTCGGCCGTCCTGCTGGTGGTCGTGGTAACGGCCGTGGCGGTAACCGTAAGAGAAACAATAACCGTTAAAAAAGTAAGAATCTACTATGTTACAGCCAAAAAGAGTAAAATATAGAAGACCCCAGGATGGTCGTGGCAATAAGGGCAACGCTCACCGTGGTACACAGCTTGCTTTCGGTTCGTTCGGTATCAAGACACTTGAGCCAAAGTGGATTGACAGCCGCCAGATTGAGGCTGCCCGTGTAGCTATCAACCGCTACATGAACCGTGAAGGTCAGGTTTGGATCCGTATCTTCCCTGACAAACCAATCACCCGCAAGCCTGCTGACGTACGTATGGGTAAAGGTAAGGGTGACCCAGCAGGATGGGTTGCTCCAGTTACACCAGGACGTATCCTGTTTGAAGTAGAAGGCGTTCCGTTCGACACCGCTAAGGAGGCTCTCCGTCTCGGTGCACAGAAATTGCCAGTTAAAACAAAGTTTGTTGTACGTCGTGACTACGATAAAAACGCTTAAACTATGAAGATTAAAGAAGTAAAAGAACTCGAAACCAAGGATTTGGTAGAGAAGTTGGAGAACGCTAAGACAGCTCTCGAAACACTGAAGCTGAACCACCAGGTTTCTCCTCTTGAGAATCCATCACAGATTAAGGCTGCTCGTCGTGACATCGCTCGTATGATGACAGAACTCAATTCACGTAATAAATAATAATGGTCCATATGGAACAGCGTAATTTAAGAAAGACCAGACAGGGTGTCGTTACCAGCAACAAGATGGATAAAACCATTGTTATTGCGTCAAAGTTCAAAGAGAAGCACCCAATCTATGGTAAGTTTGTGCAGAAGACTAAGAAGTATCATGCACACGATGAAAAGAATGAGGCAAATGTAGGTGATACAGTCCTCATCATGGAGACCCGTCCACTCTCTAAGACTAAGAGATGGAGATTAGTTTCAATAATTGAAAAAGCTAAGTAAAATATGATACAGGCAGAATCAAGACTTACAGTATGTGATAACAGCGGCGCACGCGAGGCTCTCTGCATCCGTGTTCTTGGTGGTACAAGACGCCGCTATGCCAGCGTAGGTGACGTTATTGTCGTTGCTGTCAAGAACGTTATCGCGTCAAGTGACCTCAAGAAAGGTGCAGTATCAAAGGCGCTCATCGTTCGCACTAAGAAGGAGATACGTCGTGCTGACGGCTCTTACATCCGCTTCGATGACAATGCTTGTGTCCTCCTCAATAACGCAGGCGAACTCCGCGGCAGCCGTATCTTCGGTCCTGTTGCACGTGAGTTGCGTGCCGTTAACATGAAGGTCGTTTCTCTCGCACCTGAGGTACTTTAGTTTTCACACTTAAAAAAAAGTAGTAAACAAATGAGTAAGATACATATAAGAAAAGGAGATACCGTTATAGTACTCGCCGGCCGCGACAAGGGCAAGACAGGCAAGGTACAGAAGGTTCTCGTTGAAGACAACAAGGCTATCGTAGAGGGCATCAACATTGTCTCTAAGAGCCAGAAGCCTTCAGCACAGAACCCTCAGGGTGGTATCGTAAAGCAGGAGGCTCCTATCCACATTTCTAACCTGAGCCTCATTGATCCTAAGAGCGGAAAGGCTACTCGCGTGGCTATCAAGCACGAGGGCAAGAACGTTATCCGTATCGCTAAAAAGTCAGGGGAGGAAATCAAGTAATGGATACAGCACAGTTAAAGAAAATATATAAGGAGACTATAGCTCCTGATCTGCAGAAGCAGTTCAACTACTCTTCTAAGATGCAGATTCCTGAGCTCAAGAAGATCGTTGTCAACATGGGTCTCGGTGACGCTACCCAGGACAAGAAGATTATCGAGGTCGCTATCAATGAGATTACAGCTATTACCGGTCAGAAGGCAGTGGCTACATACTCAAAGAAGGATATCGCTAACTTCAAGCTCCGTAAGAAGATGCCTATCGGCGTTATGGTTACACTGCGTCGTGAGCGTATGTATGAGTTCCTTGAGAAGCTCATCCGCGTTGCTCTCCCACGTATTCGTGACTTCAAGGGCATACAGTCTAAGTTCGATGGTCGTGGCAACTACAACCTCGGTATTCAGGAGCAGATCATCTTCCCTGAGATCAACATCGATTCTATCGACCGCATCCAGGGTATGAACATCACCTTCGTAACAACAGCAAAGACTGATGAAGAGGGCTTCGCTCTCCTCAAGGCATTCGGTCTTCCATTCAAGAACGCTTAATAGAATAGAACTATGGCAAAAGAATCAATGAAAGCTCGTGAGGTAAAGCGCGCTAAGCTGGTGGCTCGTTACGCTGAAAAGCGTGCTGCTCTGAAGAAGGTTATCGCAACCTCTGAGGATGCTGCTGAGCGCTACGAGGCTGCTCGTGCCCTCCAGGCAATTCCTAAGAACGCCAATCCTATCCGCCTGCACAACCGTTGTAAGGTGACTGGACGTCCAAAGGGTTACATCCGTCAGTTTGGCATCTCTCGTATTCAGTTCCGCGAGATGGCTTCTGCAGGTCTCATCCCAGGCGTTAAGAAGGCAAGCTGGTAAGAGCATATACCCACACAGAGTTATTCGAATTAAGGTTTTAAGGTGTGAGGACCATGACAAGGCTGCACTTCAAGTGACGGCATAGCTCAGAACCCGCAACCTCATTACCTGAACAAGAAAACGATAATTTATTTTCTATTTAATTAATATTGTCGGGAAAGCCCCGATTAATTAACTAATTTTTTTTATGACAGATCCAATAGCAGATTATCTGACAAGACTCAGAAACGCAATCATGGCTAATCACCGTGTTGTGGAAGTTCCTGCATCAAACCTGAAGAAGGAAATCACTAAGATTCTCTTCGAGAAGGGTTACATCTTGAACTACAAGTTCATTGAGGATGGTCCTCAGGGCGCTATCAAGGTAGCCTTGAAGTACGATCCTGTTACTAAGAAGAACGCTATCAAGTGTTTGAAGCGTGTCTCTACACCAGGTCTTCGTAAGTACACTGGTTACAAAGACATGCCACGTGTTATCAACGGATTGGGCATTGCAATACTGTCCACATCTAAAGGTGTAATGACAAACAAAGAGGCTGCTGAGCTTAAGATAGGCGGCGAGGTTCTTTGCTATGTTTATTAATTGGAGGATTACAACATGTCAAGAATAGGTAAATTGCCAATTAGCATCCCTGCAGGTGTAACAGTGTCAGTGAACAATGGCGTTGTTACTGTTAAGGGACCTAAGGGTGAACTTTCTCAGAAGGTTGACTCTTCTATAATAGTAAAGGTTGAAGATAATCAAATCACTTTCGAGGTTGACGAGAACAGCCCAGTAAACTACAAGCAGAAGCAGGCTTTCCACGGTCTGTATCGTTCACTTGTAAACAATATGGTTGTAGGCGTCAGCGAAGGTTACAAGAAGGTTCTTGAACTTGTCGGCGTGGGTTACCGTGTTTCTAACAAGGGCAACATCATTGAGTTCGCTCTCGGTTATACACACCCAATCGTAATCGAACTTCCTAAGGAGGTTAAGGTAGAGACAAAGTCAGAGCGTAACCA
>DEJW01000047.1 GCA_002353585.1 Prevotellaceae bacterium UBA2738
GACGGCGAGGAAGAAACGGTGCTCGATTTCAACATCAGACAGGGCATGAACAAGGGCTTTATGGCAAACATCGACCTCGCCATAGGCACCCACAAACGCTATGCTGAAAGGGTTATGGGCGCATATATGAAAGATAACTCGCGACTCATGCTCTTTGGTAATGCCAACAACACTGGCGACCGCGGATTCTCAAGCGGTGGTCGTGGCGGTGCTGGCGGTGGCAACGGACTGATGGCAAACAAGATGTTAGGCATCAACTACAACTACGAACTGAAAGACAAACTCAAAGCTAACTTCTCCGTCAGGTGGAACCACAGCGATACCGACAATTGGCAGAAGAGTGCCACAGAGAACTTCGTATCGACCAAGGGCTCATTCTCCAACAGCATCTCGCAGCAGTATGGCAGAAGCAACAAGTGGGATATACGAGGCAAGGTGGAGTGGAAGATTGACACGCTGACCACGCTCATCGTGCGCCCCACATTCACTGGCAGCTCCACCGACTCCAGGGGCGACAGCCGCAGCTCCACCTTCAGTCGCGACCCCTTTCAGTATTCCGACGACCCGTGGAACATGGACGAGAGCACAGGAGGCGCTGACCTGTGGGTTAACAGCAAGAAGAACAACTCCCTGTCCTACGGCACTTCCAACGCCTTCAATATTCAGGCTACCCTCTCACGCAAACTGGCTGCCAACGGAAGAAATGTAACCACCCAGATGCGCTACAACGTGGGTAATGCTGACACTGAAGACCTCTCCACCCAGTTTGTCAAACTCTATCAGCTTAGCGAACAGTATTACAAAAACCGTTATAACCTCACACCCACCAAGAACTGGGGGCTGCAGCTCAATGCCACCTACAGCGAACCCATAGCCAAGGCTACATTCATACAGTTTAAATACCAGTACCAGTACAGCAACAAGACCAGTGACCGTAGCACCTACGACTTCAGCGACGAGCCCGATTTCTATCGTGGCGTAACACCTGAATACCGCGACTTCGATTACTATCTCGCCCCTTACCGTCCGCTCACTGAGTCGTCACCCTATTACAGCAGTCCTCTCAGCCGCTATTCCGAGTACGACAACTACGTTCACCAGCTCGAACTCACACTCAAGCGCACTCGTCCCAAGTATAACCTCAACGTGGGCGTCATGCTCCAGCCACAGGTGTCACACCTTACTTATAAATACCTTGGCAACGATTTCGATGTGCGCCGTACAGTCACCGACTTCACGCCAACTCTCGACTTTCGCTATAAGTGGAACAAGAAGAAGACCCTCCGAGTCAACTACCGAGGCAGGTCAGCCCAGCCCACCATGACCGATATGCTGCCCATAACTGACGATACCGACCCGCTCAACATTAAGGTGGGCAACCCAGAGTTGAAGCCCTCCTTCACCAACACCATGCGCGTGCAGTATAACAACTATGTGTCAAGCCACATGCAGACCGTCATGGCATTCCTCAACTACCAGATGATACGCAACAGCGTGTCTAACAGCGTAGAATATGATGACCAAACGGGTGGAAGAACCACCAAACCCATGAACATCAACGGCGACTGGAGCATTGATGCAGCCATGATGTATAATGCTGCTGTCGATAGCGTGGGCAAGTGGAACTTCAACTCCTTCGCCAACGTCAGCTATAAGAATGATGCCAACTACACCTACCTCACTGACACTAAGCAGACCGAGAAAAACTACACTCGCACCACCAACCTCAGCGAGCGCATCGGCATAGGCTATCGTCTCGACTGGATAGAGGTGGAGCTCAACGGACAGGTGCAATACACCATCTCAAGTAACAAGCTGCAACCCAATGCCAACCTCAACTCATGGCAGTTTCAGTATGGCACCGATATCACCCTCACTGCTCCCTGGGGCACCAGTTTCTCCACAGGCGCACACATGCAGAGCCGTCGAGGCTTTGCCGATGCAGCCATGAACACCAACGAGTTTGTGTGGAACGCCCAGATAGCCCAAAGCTGTCTCAAGAGCAAGGCACTCACCTTCTCACTGCAGTTCTATGACATACTCCACGAGAAGAGCTCCTTCAGCCGTGCCGTCTCAGCCTCACAGCGCAGCGACACATGGTATAACAGTATCAACTCCTACTGCATGCTTCACGTCATCTACCGTTTCAATGCCTTCGGCGGCAAACAATCAAGGCGAGGCAACCGTCCTGACGGAGAGTTTGGCGACCGTCCCCCTCGTGGTGAAGGTGGCATCGGTGGAGGCGAACGAGGAAACAGAGGTGGCTTCGGTGGAGGCAGCAGAGGCATGGGTGGAGGTCCCCGTTTCTAAGAAAAGCAAAGGATGGTAACAAATCGTTACCATCCTTTTTCAATATAGCGCACTGGGTATCAGTCTTCAGAGAAACTACATGGTTTGCTTCGTTTCAAGGCGGTGGAGCGCCATCTGCTCATACTTGGTGCCTGGTCTGCCGTAGTTGGCATAGGGATAGATGGAGATGCCGCCACGGGGCAGGAACAAGCCTGTGACCTCGATGTACTTAGGGTCCATGAGACGGATGAGGTCTTTCATGATGATGTTGACGCAGTCCTCATGGAAGTCGCCGTGATTGCGGAAGGAGAAGAGGTAGAGCTTGAGACTCTTGCTCTCCACCATCTTTTGGTCAGGGATGTACATAATCTTGATTTCCGCAAAGTCGGGCTGCCCTGTGATGGGGCACAGGGAGGTGAACTCTGGGCAGTTGAACTGTACCCAGTAGTCGTTCTCAGGATGCTTATTCTGGAAGGTTTCAAGTACCTCAGGAGCGTAGTCGCTCCTGTACTCGGTCTTCTTGCCAAGGAGCTGCAGCCCCTCTTGCTCTCTATTGTTATTCTTCATTCTTCACTCTTCATTCCCCTCTCTGTCCTCGACGTTGTCGCCGTTGGTAGGTTTGAGGTCTTCTTCGAAGTTGATGCCTGCCTCGATGAGGATGTTATACCACTGGATGAGTTTCTTGATGTCGGAGGTATGCACGCGGTCACGGTCGAAGGTTGGCACGAACTTGGCGAAGTAATCGTTGAGTTCTTTGCCGCTTGCCTTCTTGTAGTCGATGCTTGCCTTTTTGCCTCCCTCCAGTTCGCGCTGTGCTATGAGGATATTGCCTAAAGGCATGTCTTCGTCGTCGGTGTACATGGCGATGTCAGCGAGTGAGGTCACTCTGTCGCTGGCGAAGGCTGGCATACGCTTGTGGTCGAGTAGGTTTTCTACTATCAATGAACCCTTGCCACGTGATACGAGTTCATAGAGTCCAGGTTTGCCTGAAATGGCGAGAATTGTCTTGCTCATATTTAAAGTTTATGGTTTAAAGTTTAACGGTTAAAGAGTTCAACTTTCAATCTTCAATTTTAATTATTTTAAGTATTTCGTCCACTTGCTTGTTGAGGTCGGTCTTGCCGTCGTTGACAATCACGTAGTCGGCTCGCTGTGCCACCTCCTGCTGGTTGGTCTGTCCGTCAACCCACTGAGCGGCTCGGTCGTAAGGTATGCTGTCGCGCTGCATGATGCGCTGTATGCGCACCTCGCGTGGTGCTGTTACGGCTATCACCTTATCGACGAAGTGTTCGAGGTGTGCCTCGTAGATGATGGCGCACTCCATCCACTGCATGCCAGAACGAAGGAAGTCGTCCATCACGGCTGGGTGCACGATACTGTTGATAGCCTGCTTGTTAGCCTCTGATGCCAAGAGAAACTTGGTGACGGCTGCTGTGTTATACACCCCATCGATGTAGGTGTCAGGGCCTATCAGACTGACGAGCTGGTCGTGGATAGCTTGTGAGGTGTTGATGATGTGGCGTGCCTGCTTGTCAGTGTCGTAGATGGCGATGCCTCGCTCGTTGAGCAGTCGACAGACGTATGACTTACCTGCTCCTATGCCTCCTGTGATGCAATATCTGTTCATGGCTCAGGGGGTTTCGAGTATATAGTCCACCTTATTATCTTTTATGGTGGCGCGCACTATGCCACGAGGCTGCACCATGATTTTTACCTTGAGTTTCTCGTTGGGATTGGCTGAGATGTCGTTATAGTCAGCCACCACGCTGAAGAGCTCGGGCTTAACCTGTGATATGCGAGCCACTGCTGCAGTCACCTTAATATCAACGCGCGCAGGGAAGGTCTTGAGTGCTATTCCTTCAGGCACGTTGACGGGACGGATGGGGGCGTTGATGATTACCTCGGTGAGCTGTTCGGCTATGAGACTCATAGAGACGGTTGAGGGCTCAATCCTGGCACCTGTGATTTTCTGTGTTCCCACGCTGTGTGTGGATGATTCCTTGATGCCAGTGAGGTTGAGTGGTGTGGTGTAAACCACGTTGATGGTGTCGAGAGCATCAGTAGAGGCATATACCGTGACGCTATCTGGGGTGAATACTGTACGCGTGATGAAGTAGTTGGTGGCTGGCATCACCTGTCCGTAGATGGCTATGGGCACCTTCTTCATGGCACCATAGTTGTAGTAGAAGTCCCAGCGGTCAGACTTGACTGAGGTGATAGAGGTGGTCTGCATGGTGCGCGACTTCATTATCTTCTGTATGTCAGCAGCTGATATGCTTCCCTTGCCACCTGCCTTGGCATATTGTGCGAAGCGCAGGTGTATGGGGCGCAGCACGTCGTTGATGGCAAACTCCATGAGGTTGAATCCCTTATCGCGAAAGGTGACCTTGATGGTGTCAGGCAAGGGTTCGGTAATCACTATGTTGTGTGGGATGTCAGTTATTTCAATCTTTACGGGGTATTCCCTCTCATAGGTGTCGTTGAGCGTGGAGAGAAACCAGAAGGTGGCACTGACAGCGAGGAAGGATAGAAATATGAGAAACTCCTTACTCGAAAACTCGGGCAAGGAATTTCTCAGATCTTTATATGTCTTGCTTATCTGCAAAGTATCCACGATGAGAGGGTTATTTCATCTGTTGACTGGCAGCATCGGCAAATACGTAGCCGCGGTCGATGGTGATGGTAACACCTTTGGCTATCTCAACATCGAGGGAGTTCTGCTCCAGGTTGATATGCTTCACGGTGCCATATACACCACTGGCTGTAACCACCTTAGTGCCCTCGGTGATGGAGTTCTGGAAGTTCTTGATTTCCTTCTGCTTCTTCTGCTGAGGACGAATCATGAAGAAATACATGATGGCAAAGATAGCCACCATCATAATAATCATAGAATAGCCGCCACCAGCAGCGCCTTGTGCGGCAAGAATAATGTTTGTCATTGTTTTTGCTTGTTATTTTTAGTATTACTTTTTATTTTTCACTTTCTTCTCGGGCATGGTCTTGAGCAGGATGCCCTTGTCAATGAGGTGACGCGCTATGGCGTCGAGCATACCATTGATATATCCACCTGAGCGTGAGGTGGAGTAGAGTTTGGCAAGGCTTACATACTCGTTAATGGTAACGTTGACGGGGATGTTGGGGAAGGTCATCATCTCGGCTATGGCGAGCTGCATAATCACCACATCCATGTAGGCAAGACGTGAGAAATCCCAGTTGCGGCTTGCCTCTGTCATATAACGCTGATACTGGTCGGCATTGACTATGGTGGCATGGAACAGCTTCTGGGCATATTCCTTATCCTCCTCGTCAGTGTATTCAGGCAACAGTTCCTGACTGTCGCCATTGGCAGGGTCGAAGCGCTTGATGGTCTTCAAGACGAATGTGTCAACCACCTCCTTGTCGTCGTTCCAGTAGATGGAATCCTCTTCAAGGGTGAGAGAGAGGTCGTCATTGTTCTGTATGAACAGTTTGTAAAGTTTGCGCCACACCTCGCGATGGGTTTCGTAGTCATCGTCTGAGGAAGCGATAAACTCCTGATAGGTCTCGCTCTGCTCCATCTGCAGGTAGAGATTCTTAACAAACTCAGCCTTGTCGTCCCACAAGTTCTTCTGGTCCTCAACAAACTCTTTGAGTTGCTTATTTTCCTCAAGCTGCACTGCAAACTTGTTGAAGGCGAAGCGTGCCGACGGACCTGTGAAGCCCTCGCGCTCAGCTTTAGCCGAGGCGATGTCGTAGTGCTTGCGCGCCATACGTGTAACGGCGACGATGAGCAACAGTAGGGTGTTGTATAGATGATAAGCCTTGGTGAGAGAGAACATCAGTTCCTTCTCAGCATTATCCAAGTTATGGTTTCCGTTCTGGAAGTAGGCATAGGTTAACTGAACTGCCTTGATTCGTATAAGTTCTCTGTTAATCATAAAATGTCTCTCCTTAAGATCGCTGTGTTATAGTATGTTTATAGTTGATGCAATATCGCCACAAAGTTAATACATTTATATATAATGACAAAAAAATGCCTATGGATTTTATGTTTTTTTTACAGTTTTATTTGCCTACGTCAAAAATAATTAGTACCTTTGCACCCGCAAAATCGCAAAGCGCGTTTGGGGCGACGCTTTCAGTGATGAAATAAAGTCGGTCCCCTTGTGTGATGGCAGATTAAGCATAAAATCAATCAAAAAACTTAATTTAGAGTAACACAATTATGTTAGAAATTTCACTTAAGGGTCAGAAGCGTGCTGACCTCGGTAAGAAGGCTTCTAAGGAAGCTCGTAAGCAGGGTCTTATCCCTTGTAACATCTATGGTGAGAAGAAGGACGAGAATGGTCTGCCAGTAGCAGTTTCATTCGTTATTCCATTCACCGAGTTGCGTAAGGCTATCTACACTCCTAACGTGTATGTTATCAACCTGGAGCTCGACGGTGAGAAGAAACTCGCTATCATGAAGGAGATACAGTTCCACCCAGTGACAGACGCTCCTCTGCACGTTGATTTCTTTGAAATCACTCCTGAGAAGCCAATCACTGTAGGAATCCCAGTTAACCTCGTGGGTCTGGCTGCTGGTGTGCGCCTTGGTGGTCGCATGTCACTCTCTATCCGTCAGATTAAGGTTACTGCTCCTTACACTCGCATACCTGAGAAGCTTGACGTTGACGTTACCGCACTCGAGATTGGTAAGTCTATCAAGGTCGGTTCACTCTCATACGAAGGACTGGAGTTTGCTACACCTGCTGAGGTTATCGTATGTTCTGTTAAGATGACACGTGCAGCTCAGGCTGCAGCAGCTGCTGCTGCTGAGGAGGCTTAAAATCTTCTCGTCACGTTCACTAATACATAAGGCATCCTTGGCAACAAGGGTGTCTTTTTTTTAGTTGAAGATTGAAAATTGATAGTTGAAAGTTGGAAAAGTTCCTTATAGTAGGTCTTGGCAACCCTGGAGCGGAGTATCACGAGACCAGACATAATGTAGGGTGGATGGTGGCTGATGCCTTTGCAGCCCAGCATAAGGTGACGTTTGAGGACAAGCGTTACGGATACTTGGCTGAGACAAGCGTGAAGGGCAGAAAACTATTCGTGCTCAAGCCTACGACTTATATGAACCTCTCAGGTAATGCCGTGCGCTACTGGCTGGAGAAGGAGAATATACCCACAGAACACCTGCTGGTGATAGTTGACGACCTAGCTTTTCCCCTTGGCAAGATGCGATTGAGGGGTAATGGTTCGAACGGCGGGCATAACGGACTGGGACACATACAACAGCTGATAGGAGAGAAGTATGCCCGACTGCGCATAGGCATTGGTAGCGAGTTTCAGCGAGGTGGACAAGTGGACTGGGTGCTCAGCAAGTTTAGCGATGAGGATAAGAAGGTCTTAGAGCCCCTGATTGACACCGCTTGCGAGGTGATAAAGAGTTTTGTACTGGCAGGCATAGATCGTACAATGAATCAGTTTAATAAGAAATAATTAAATATTCGGGTTTTAGAATGTTATACTATGGATTGTAAACTCAAATATCAGGAGTCGGCACGCCTCGACAAATGGCTTTGGGCAAGCAGAATATTCAAGACTCGCTCCATAGCAGCCGATGCTTGCAAAAATGGCAGAGTGACCAAGGACGGGGTCACGATAAAACCATCACGGACGGTGAAAGTGGGGGAAGTAATAAGCGTCAAGAAACCACCCATCACCTATTCGTTTAAAATACTCAACGCTATAGAGAACCGCGTTGGTGCGAAACTCATAAGTGAGGTGTATGAGAATGTGACTGACCCTAAGCAGTATGAACTGCTCGAGATGTCGAGAATCTCAGGATTCATAGACCGCCAGAAAGGTACAGGCAGACCCACCAAGAAAGACCGTCGTGCTATGGATGCCTTCGTTGACCCGTTGATGTTCGGATGGGATGACGACGACGAGATGTTTGACGACGAAGATTGAGAAAGCCCCTTACAGGGGCATTTTTTATGCACATTTTCATGGAAATGAGTAAAAAGTTTTGTTATCTCAAAGAAATATGTTACCTTTGCACCGCGAAAAACAAAAGGAAGAATAAGAGCAAGATATAAAAACAACAATAAAGATTTTTAATTTTTTCTTAAACTAATGTCAACAATTACTATCATCGTTGCCGCTTTTGTCATTGGCTATTTCTTCATAGCCATAGAGAGCGTCACAAAAATCAACAAGGCAGCTATTGCCATTTTGATGTGTGTCGTTTGCTGGACTCTCCTCGCTCTGGGTCATGCCGACATGCTGGGTGTTTCATTGCCAGCTCACTGGGAACTCGGTGAGGCTATCGAGAAGAATCTCGGTGAGGCAGGTACTACTCTCTTCTTCCTTATGGGTGCTATGACAATCGTGGAGATTGTAGATCAGCACGGAGGCTTCAACTGGGTGCGTGGCGCGCTCGCTTCCAAGACCAAGCGCTCGCTGCTGTGGAAGATAGCCTTCATGACTGCTATCCTCTCAGCTGTGCTCGACAACCTCACCACTTCTATCGTGATGATTATGATTCTGCGTAAACTGGTGCAGGACAAGCAAGACCGTATGTGGTTTGCTGTCTGCGTCATCATCGCAGCTAACGCTGGAGGTGCTTTCTCACCTATCGGCGACGTTACCACCATCATGCTCTGGAATGGCAAGATGATTACAGCTCTTGGCGTTATCTCTGAGATTATCGTGCCCTCTTTCATCGCCTTCATCGTGCCAACAGCAGTTATGCAGATGCACCTGCATGGCGAACTGCCAAAGGTAGAGGACAAGCGCGAGGCAGAGATAAGCTACATCACCAAGGTAGAGCGCAAGCTCATCTTTATCCTCGGTGTAGGTGGTCTGTGCTCTGTTCCTGTGTTCCACTCACTCACTGAGCTGCCACCATTCATGGGCATCCTGCTTGTGCTGGCTGTTCTCTGGACCGTTACTGAGGTTATCTATCGCCGCAATGACGAGCACGACCCAATGGCAAAGCGCGTTACCAAGATGCTCACACGCATCGATATGTCAACCATCCTCTTCTTCCTCGGCATCCTCATGGCAGTTGCTACTCTCTCTGAGATTGGCGTACTCCGCGCTCTTGGCGAGTGGCTCGACCAGGAGATTGGCAACCACTATCTCGTAACAGGCGCTATCGGTGTACTCTCATCAATCGTTGATAATGTACCTCTCGTTGCTGGTGCTATGAAGATGTACCCAATGGGTCCTCTTGGTTCCGACTTCGGTATTGACGGTATCTTCTGGCAGTTGCTCGCTTACTGTGCAGGTGTTGGTGGCTCTATGCTCATCATCGGTTCTGCTGCAGGTGTCGTAGTAATGGGTCTGGAGAAGCTCACCTTCGGCTGGTACATGAAGAATGTCACATGGATAGCTTTCGTAGGCTATGTGGCAGGTATCGTATGCTACTGGCTCGAGAAGACATATATCTTCTAAATGGACGAACAGTTATTCTTTCTTATAAATGCCCGCCACACGGAGTATTTTGATGCCTTCATGTGGATGATGAGCCAAAAGACGGTATGGATTCCGCTCTATGCAAGTCTGCTCTATGTGGTGTGGCGTAACTACTCATGGCGAGGGGTACTCACAGTACTCCTCGTCTTTGGTATCGGTATGCTGTTTACCGATTGGGGCAATGCCCACATCTTGCGTCCGTGGATAGGCAGACTGCGCCCCAGCAATCCTGACAACCCCATAGCCCCTATGGTGCACATAGTCTATGGCAGGCACGGCAATGGTTGTGGAATGCCCTCAGCCCATAGTGCCAATATGTGGTTGCTCACCTTCGTTATCAGCCACTGGCTCCGTTCGCGCTGGACGTATGTCAGCATGACC
Source organism: Prevotellaceae bacterium UBA2738 (assembly GCA_002353585.1). Classification (GTDB taxonomy): domain Bacteria; phylum Bacteroidota; class Bacteroidia; order Bacteroidales; family Bacteroidaceae; genus Prevotella. Next base: position 10,117 of record DEJW01000047.1, read on the forward strand.
ATCCTCACGCTCATCATCTGTTATTCGCGTGTATATCTGGGTTTTCATTATCCAGGTGACATATTCGGTGGCTTCGTTCTCGCCTGCCTGGTAACCTTAGGGTTGTCATACGTTTTCCGCAAAAATATGTGGAAGGTAACCCCACCAGCGAACGTTAGACAAGCGTGGCTTCCACCTGTTGTGATTATGCTCACCATACTGTCTTTCATGGTTTCGTCAATATTCATGGTGGCATAGGGTAATATCAAGATATTTCCCTTAAATTTGGATGTTTCAGGGAAAATGTGTAACTTTGCAAGTGATAAGTACGAAATAAAGGAATAATCAAATTAAATAATCGACAAGATAAAGTGAATATACTCGAACTTTCAGAACAAGAGATAGGACGCAGAGAGAGTCTGCAAGAGTTGCGCAACATGGGCATCGACCCATATCCTGCTGCAGAGTATGCTACCAACGCATTCTCTACAGACATAATAGAGAATTTTGAGGACCTGCCATTTGAGACTGACGAGAACGGTCAGCAGGTGAAGGACGAGGAGGGCAACCCTGTACGCGTGAAGGCTACTGAGGAGAACTCCCGCAACGTGGTAATTGCTGGCAGAATGATGTCACGACGCATCATGGGTAAGGCTGGCTTTGCTGAGATACAGGACTCTAAGGGTAGGGTACAGGTGTATGTGCAGAGAGACGAGCTGTGTCCTGGCGAGGATAAGGATTTATACAACAAGGTGTTTAAGAAACTCCTTGACATTGGCGATTTCATAGGCGTGAAGGGTTTCGTGTTCCGTACTAAGACAGGCGAGATATCAGTCCACGCTAAGGAACTGACCCTTCTGAGTAAGTCGCTCAAGCCACTGCCTATAGTGAAGTATAAGGATGGTGTGGCTTATGATAAGTTTGACGACCCAGAGTTGCGCTACCGTCAGCGTTATGTTGACCTCGTGGTGAACGAAGGTGTGAAAGAGACATTCCTGAAGCGTGCCACCATAATACGTACTCTGCGTAGCATCCTCGATAATGCTGGCTATACAGAGGTTGATACCCCTATATTGCAGAATATACCAGGAGGAGCGAGTGCCCGTCCGTTTATGACCCACTTCAATGCCCTTAATCAGGATATGTATATGCGTATCGCTACGGAGCTGTACCTGAAGCGCCTGATAGTAGGCGGTTTCGAGGGAGTCTATGAGATGGGCAAGAATTTCCGCAACGAGGGTATGGACAAGACCCACAACCCAGAGTTTACCTGTATGGAGCTCTACGTAAGCTATAAGGACCTCAACTGGGGTATGGGCTTTACGGAGAAGATGCTGGAGCAGATATGTACAGCCGTAAACGGTAAGCCTGAGGTGGAGATTGACGGCAAGGTGATATCATTCAAGGCTCCGTTCCGTCGTCTGCCTATTCTCGACGCTATCAAGGAGAAGACTGGCTACGACCTCTATCCTATGACAGAGGAAGAGATACGCGAGGTGGCTAAGAAATTCAATATCGAGGTGGACGAGACAATGGGTAAGGGCAAACTGATTGACGAGATATTCGGCGAGACCTGTGAGGGAACCTTCATCCAGCCTACCTTCATCACCGACTACCCAGTAGAGATGTCGCCTCTGACCAAGATGCACCGTTCTAAGCCTGGACTTACGGAGCGCTTCGAGCTGATGGTAAACGGCAAAGAGCTTGCTAATGCTTATTCCGAGCTGAACGACCCGATAGACCAGGAAGAGCGATTTGTGGAGCAGATGAAGCTTGCTGATAAGGGTGACGACGAGGCTATGATAATAGACCAGGACTTCCTGCGTGCCTTGCAGTATGGCATGCCTCCTACATTCGGCGTAGGCATAGGCATCGACCGTCTGGTGATGCTCTTGACTGGTAAGTTTGCTATAGGCGAGGTGATGCTCTTCCCACAGATGAAGCCTGAGGCTAAGACTCCACAAAGCAGCAAGGCTGAATGGGCTGAGATAGGCGTGAGCGAAGAGTGGGTGCCTGTACTCAGAAAGGCTGGCTTCAATATGGTGCAGAACATCAAGGACGAGAAGGCGCAGGGCTTGCAGCAGAAGATTGGCGAGATAGTAAAGAAATACAAACTCGACATGCAGAAGCCTTCTGTTGACGATATCCAAGCATGGATAGACTCTGCGCAAGGCGCAGAAAGTAATAAGTAATAAGGAAAAAGTAAAAAACTGTGCACTGTGAACTGATAAGTAGTGTTTGATTGTGGTAAAATAGCAGTAATAGGTGGTGGTAGCTGGGCAACGGCTATCGCCAAGATAATCCTTGACAGCACCCACCAGTTGGGGTGGTACATGCGCAGGGATGATCGCATAGCCGACTTCAAGCGCATGGGACACAATCCAGCCTATCTTACCTCTGTACACTTCAACCTCAACGAGATAGAGTTTACTTCTGATATCAACAAGATAGCTGAGGAATACGACACACTGGTGTTTGTCACTCCGTCGCCTTACATGAAGAACCACCTCAAGAAACTCAAGGTGAGACTTCGTGAAAAGTTTGTCATTACAGCCATCAAGGGTATAGTGCCTGACGAGAACCTCTGCTGTTCGGAATATTTCCATGAGGTGCTCGATGTGCCTACTGACAACCTTGCCTGCATAGGTGGTCCGTCACATGCTGAGGAGGTGGCACTCGAACGTCTTACCTACCTCACCGTAGGCTGTTCTGACCTTGAGAAGGCGCAGGCATTTGCTGATGTGCTTGCCAACAGATATGTGAAGACAAAGGTGTCTGACGATGTGATAGGTATAGAGTATGCATCAGTACTGAAGAATGTCTATGCCATAGCAGGAGGAATATGTTCAGGACTGAAGTATGGCGACAACTTCCATGCCGTGCTGATGTCAAACGCCCTGCAGGAGATGTCACGATTCCTGGAGAGCATACACCCCATAGAGCGCAGAATGGAAGACTCGGCTTATATGGGTGACCTGCTCGTTACGGGTTACTCCAACTTCTCCCGTAACCGTACTTTTGGCACTATGATAGGCAAGGGCTACTCAGTAAAGTCGGCACAGATAGAGATGGAGATGATAGCCGAGGGATATTTCGGTACCAAGTGTATGAAGGAAATCAATCAGCACATGCATGTTAACATGCCTATACTTGATGCTGTATATAATATATTGTACGAGCGCATATCGCCACAGGTGGAGATAAAGCTGCTTACCGATTCGTTCAGATAATATTCACAAATAAGGTTATGCTATGAAAGAAGTATTGAACCCTGAAATAGACCCAAAGAAGGTAAAGATTCTCGTTGTTGACGACATACCGCTCAACGTGCTTCTGGTAAAGAAGATGCTACAGCCTTTAGGTTTTGAGACCAGCGAGGCAGAGGACGGCGTGGTAGCTATGGAGAAGATAGAGGCAGACAAGCCCGATTTGATACTCCTTGACCTTATGATGCCGCGTATGGACGGTTTTGAGGTGCTCAGACGCTTGCGTGCCAACGAAGAAACCAAGTCCATACCAGTCATAATCCTCTCGGCGCTTAACTCTAACGACGATGTGGCAAAGGGTATATCGATGGGTGCTGAAGACTACATTACCAAGCCAATAATAATGGATCGCTTGCAAAGTAGTGTTATAAAGCAACTTAACAAGTTGTTTGAATAGAGCTATCTCTCTATTTCCAGTTTCATTTCGTCTTTAAACGAGGCAAACGACGGATAGGTCTCGGTAAGTTTCTGCAGGAATTCCTGCGGAGTGAGTCGTTTGGCTATTTCGTGTGGTTCTGCCAATCTCAGGGTAAGGTCGAGGTTGCCGTTATGCAGCCTTTGAGCCATGGTAACCTTGATGCGTGGCAGAATTTTTTGTATGTCGTTAAGCAACAGGGTGTTTTCCACTATCACCTCGGCATGAGGCATTTCGGTTGTCTTGATGCTCGCATTCATCATGCGCTTGGCAAGAGCGTTATACTGACGGTTGCCCATCATTCTGTTGCACATTGAGAGCCATTCTCTGCGCAGGTCGTCGTCTGCGAAAGAGGAAGATTCGTTAGCAGCCTCGCCCAGCGAGAGGTCTTCCTTCTTTTTGTTATCCTCTTTCTTGAGCATCATATTGTGTAGAGATACTCCTATGCCTGAAAGTTTTATGCCTTTCTTAGGCGTATTATTAGGAGTATCTGGAGTAGTATCGCCAGTCTGTGAAGATGTGGCGTTGTCGTTAGCAGGCAAATCAGGGGTGGTTGAACGAGTGGTGTCAGCCTTGGCCACCTGTGCTGCCATTTTGGGCTGAGCCTCGTTCAACAGTTTCTTGAACAGGGATTTGAGTCTCTTACAGGGCATACGCCCCGAACTGGCTCCGTCGTCTTCCTGTGTTATCTGTGCCACCTGTATCAGGGTGAGTTCCACGAGCAGACGCTTGTTGCTGCTCTGTCTGTAGCCCAAGTCACACTGGTTGAGTATCTTCAGTGCCTGATACAGGAACTTAGGTTTGCAGCGCTTAGCCTGTTCAGCATACCTCTGGCGTGCTGAGTCGCTTGCCTCTATCAGTTGGGTGGTCTGCGGGTCAATAGCCATGAGCACGTTTCTCACGTGTGAGGCAAGACCGTTAACCATCTGTATGCCGTCAAAACCCTTGGCGAGCAGGTCGTTAACCACCACCATGATGTCGCTCACCTTGTTTTCAAGTGAGAGGTCTATAATCTTGAAGTAGTTGTCCGCATCAAGCACGTTGAGGTCTTCGAGCACCTTCTCGTAGGTTATGTTTCCCTGACAGAAACTTGCTGCCTGGTCGAAGATGGACAGGGCATCGCGCATTCCTCCGTCAGCCTTTTCGGCTATCACGTTCAGCGCTTCGTCCTCGTAGGTGTAGCCCTCTTTTTCAGCCACGCTCTTGAGGTGGTTGATGATATTCTGTACCGTCATACGCTCGAAGTCGTATATCTGACAGCGTGATATGATGGTAGGCAGAATCTTGTGCTTCTCAGTTGTAGCGAGTATGAATATCACATGCTGTGGTGGTTCCTCCAACGTCTTGAGGAAGGCGTTGAAAGCCTGTGTAGAGAGCATGTGCACCTCGTCGATGATAAACACCTTGTACTTGCCCGTCTGAGGCGGTATGCGCGTCTGTTCCATCAGTTGCTTGATTTGCTCCACACCATTGTTTGATGCAGCATCAAGCTCGAAGATGTTGAGCGACCTGCCCTCGTCGAATGCCTTACAACTCTCGCACTCGCCACAGGCATCGCCCGTTGGAGTAGGGTTGAGGCAGTTGATTACCTTTGCGAAGATACGGGCACAGGTGGTCTTACCCACGCCTCGCGGTCCGCAGAAAAGGTATGCATGAGCCAGTTTACCACTCTTCACGGCATTCTTCAGCGTTGTGGTCAGGGCGCTTTGCCCCACCACGCTGTCGAAAGTCATCGGACGGTATTTTCTGGCTGAAACGATGTATTCCATATCCTTATTACTTATTACTTTTTACTTCTAACTTTCCGAACTCTGTTCGGAGTCCCTGCTCCTGAACCAAGTGGCGAGTATGGTGCCTGATATAGAGTGCCAGGCACAGCTGACGGCGCAAGGTATCACGGCGAGCGGACAGCTGATGGCAAAGAATGTGGAAGCAAGCACGGTGGCAAGTCCTGCATTCTGCATACCCACCTCTATTGATATGGTCCTGTTCTTCGCCTTGGAGAAGTTGAATAGTTTGCCTACGGAGTAGCCTGTGAGGTAACCAAGACTGTTGTGGCAGAGCACAACAGCAAAGACGAGCAGGAAGAACATTATGCCTTCAGTCATCAGTTTGTCGTGAACAGCCGAAATCACTCCACCCACTATGCAAGCCAAACCCAGCACCGAGAAGGCAGGCATTACGGCTTGTGCCTTCTTGAATCCCTCGTTTTTACCCCAGAAGAGGTTGGCGAAGAAACCTACGCTCACAGGTATCAGTGTAACTATCAGTATGTTGAGAAACATACCCAGGGCATCTACCTCGACCTGTTCGCCTGCAAGCCACAATACGAGCAGAGGTGTAACAACTGGTGCCAAAAGGGTAGAAGCCGTCGTCATGCCCACCGAGAAAGCCACGTCGCCTCGACAGAGATAGGACATGATGTTGCTCGAAACACCGCCAGGACAACAGCCCACCAGTATTATGCCCACTATCACGGGCTTTGGTATCGTTATGCCTATGTAGCCTACGCCTATCGTCAGCGTCCATGCTATCAGTGGCATCAGAGAGTATTGCGCACATGTGCCTATGAGTATGTCCCACGGACGAGCCGCCAGCACCTTCATATCCTGCATGGTCAGCGTCAGTCCCATAGTGAGCATTATGAAGCCCAGTATGCTCGACTGCATGGTGCCGTGCACCCATGTGAAAAGTTCTGGTATCAGGTAGGTAACCACCGCTACGGCGATGATGAAGTAAGATGTGTAAGTGCTCAGCCACTTGGCTGCTTTTACGAGATATGAATACATGTTTTTATTGCATATTTTGAGCCTTATTGGCTACGATTTCCTTTACCTTATTATATATAGTCTCTACATCAGCCTTAAACTTTCCGTCCATGTAGAGAATCTCGCCGTTCACCATTGTCATCTTCACGTTCTGCTTAGAGCCCGAATACACGAGGTTCTTCTCTATATTGTTGATGGGCTGCATGTTGGGTTGGTTGAGGTCTATCATTATTATGTCAGCCCTCTTGCCTGAAGCAAGCACGTCACAATCATCAAGGTGCATAGCCTTGGCACCATTCACGGTAGCCATCTTCAGCACCTCGCGAGCATCTATCGCAGAAGCATCCTTCGCACGCAGTTTGGCAAGACCAGCCACGAGGAACATCTCGCGAAACATATCCAGACAGTTATTTGAAGCAGGTCCGTCAGTGCCTATCGCCACCGTTATGCCTCGCTTCAGGTATTCGCTTATTGGGGCTATGCCCGAAGCCAGTTTGGTGTTGCTGCCAGGGTTGGTAACCACATACAGCCCCCTCTTCTTCATCACCTCATAATCCTCTTCGCTCATCCACACTCCGTGGTATATTCCACCACCGTAGTCGAACATGCCCAGCGAGTCGAGGAAGGCAACAGGCGTCTTGCCATAACGCTCCACGCAACCCTTCACCTCAGCCTCCGTCTCGCAGGCGTGAACATACAGCGGAGCCTTGTTCTTCTTCACCACATCGGCTATCAGCCTGAGGTTGTCCATGTTGGTGGTATATTCAGCGTGGAAGCCCAGCAGGTATGACTGCAGCGAGTCAGGCTCGTTATACTTATTATACATATAGTCTATCCAGCGCACATCCTTCGAGAAGTCGTTCACTCCACCCGTCTGCACGCAACGGAAGCCCATATCGTCCATAGCCTTAGCCACCCATTCCTGCTCCAGATACATATCGAAACAGGCTGTCATGCCGCTCGTCAGGTATTCCAGCACCGACAGCTGGCTCATCCAATACACATCCTCGCCCGTCAGTTTCGCCTCCACAGGGAAAATGTCCTCGTTCAGCCATCTGTCTAATGGTTTATCGTCAGCCAGACTCCTCATGCCGCTCATGCCGCTATGTGCATGCGCATTCTTAAATCCAGGCATCAGCAGATTGCCCTGACAGTCCAGCTCCACGTCGCCCTCTTGAACTTTTGAACTTTTGAACCCTTGCCCCTCTTGAACTTCCACAATCCTTCCATCCTCAATGATTATCTCGCCATCGAAGATTTCCTGCCCCTCCACCATGGAGAGAATTTTCGCGTTGTATAGTCTTGTCTTCATATTTCCTTGCAAAGGTACTAAAAAAAGAATGCAGAGCAAAAATATTCTCCGATTTTTTTCGGAGAATAAGGCTTGTAATCTCCGAATAGCAAGTGGTATATGCTCGCCTCTATTCCGAATTTATTGTAAATTTGCAGTAAATTCGGAATACAGACACCTTTCTATTCCGAATTTACTGTAGAGTTACTCACCTATACCAGTGGTATGTCAAAGTGCTTCCTTCTAATCTCTGCCATCCAATAATGCATGCAAAGTGGGAGGATAATTCCCGTTCAGTTTATATAAATGCGAAAATCGTCCCCACATTGAGGTGTGAGGACGATTTCTTACTTTCATATAAGGTGTATTAATATCCAGGATTTTGTTTTATTTTATTATTTGAAGAATAAATTTGGTTTTGGGGTATTGGCATTAGTAACTCATAATCGTCACAGCCCGTTACTGATTGTGCTTGTCCCAATCTCTTTAATGCAGCCCAATAGCCATACGTGAAAGAGGAATTAGCCCATTCGGAAATCAAGTTTGTCATATTTCCTGAGCATTCGTTTTTGTATAAGCTGATATGCTTATTAGTATAAATAGGAGTTGTCGTTGCAGTTGATTCCTTCTTGAATCCCCAAATAATAGTTTCGTCACTTGATGTTGAATTTACATTTGAGAGTATGGATTGAGCAGCAGTTTTATTACCTAAAGTCATAGCTAATTCAGCCTGCAATAAATAGCCAGCCTTTCTGCAAATAGCCAAGTTCCCTTCAACGGCTGTAACAGGGAGATTATTTACAACATCAGAGATTTCACTATATGCATACTGAAGAACAGCCTCCTGTTTCGCCTGAGAAGGAATTGCATTTGGCTCTATAGTGGTTGTAATCAAGGGAACATTACCCCATAGCATTGCTATATTATAATAAACGAAAGCACGTATTGCTCTAATTTCTGCAATAATACTGCTAACATCTTCAGCAGATAAAGCCTCGGATTTTTTAATGCCTTCAAGAGTAGCGTTTGCAATGTTAATAGTTTTCCAAGCAGAAGTCCAAACGTTATCTACTTGGTTAGTATTTGCGTTGATAGTATGAACTTTATTCTTGTTCAATCTGATATTCTCAAGTTTTATTTGGCTATTTTCAAAAGAAGCTAATTGAGTATAGCATCCGTTTCTAACAAGTTTTACATTTTCTATATTGTCAAAAACAGATTCTTCTGATATTACAGATGGTGGCTCTATAATCAAACCTCTTTTGAACACGATTGTTGATTCAAGGTTATCGTCCAGTGTGCCATTCATTTTGACAGTAATCATATCTCTATAGACAGCAATGAGCGTGTAAACATACATTGGCTCATTTGTGGTTTTGTAGTATGTTTCTATTCTGCCATTATTTATGCGCCATGCATTTTCCATCGAGTGGAATGCTTCACAAGAACCGTCGTTTTTGAAACGAATGGTTTTGCCTTTTTGTAGGTTGCTATTATTTCCTCTGGTTATGTTGAAGCTCTCAACAGTCCATTCGTATTTCTCATCTATCATGTCAGGTGTAATGTTTATCTGAGTTGATGAACTGTTTTCACGTTCAAAAATATACCTGAAGGTAACACCATTGCTGGCAGTACCATTCCATTCCATACGGTCACCACTAATATTTACTGTAATAACGAAAGTGCCTCCATTATCGCTATGAGCTGTAATCTTATTACCACTGACGGAATAGGTGCCAGAATAACCAAAAGATGCACCTGTTGAAGTGTATGTGCCATTAGCAAAAATAGACACTTCTTTGCCAACCATCATTCCTGAATACGAGTTGCCTTGTTGAGTATCTGTACTTTGTGTACACATCCATGTGCCGACAGCTTGAGATATAAGATTATCACCTGAAGCAGATGAATTGCCGTTATCATCTCCACAAGAAATTAGCGATACACTAAATAGTAACGCACTTAAAAAGTAAAATACAAATTTTGTCATGGTTTATAGTTTTAGTTATGTTGAGTAAAAAAGCGCAGAGCATCTCTACGCGTCTACAAGGTTCACCACAAACCCATAACTACCCATAGAAACGTCTGCGCTGAGGGGCGCACACGCTCTTAGTAGTTATTTTTCAGACTCGTTGTTTTCGAGGTGGTGATTCGTAGACGTTAGAGCCTGTGTCCAATTAAGGAACACTCTGCAAAATTAAAAAATTATTTTTATTTCTCCAAACAATGGGGAGAAAAAATACGGAAAAGAAAGAATTTTGCATTTCAACCTCACTTACTCACTTTGGAGCTCTCAAGGCGCATGAATACTGGGATGAGGTGAGTGGGGTTGAAAGTGCTCTACCCCACTCGCGACCCCACTTTTGATTCCAACTAAGGTGACTATTGCTTTATAGGAGAAGAAGGAAAGTTACATTAGCCACAATCTCAAATCTCAGTATCTCAGTTAAAAAGTAGATACCCTATTATCCTGCACTCCTCTCTAATAAGCTTTATAACTTATTAATAATTAAATAATTATATACATAATAATATAAAATGAGAGAGTGAAGGGGCACCTTAAAAAATAACTGAGATACTGAGATTGAGACTACAAACAGAACTCTTTCTTGCTCAAACAGTTGATAATGAGATAGTTAAAAAAGTGCACAAAAGGGTTGTTCGGAAAATTCATCTCACATCATCATTCGGGTATGTTTTGTGCTTAGAAGTGAGGTTGCTGGTTAAAAAACAATAGTTACAAATGAGAATTTCACTCCTTCCCCTCATCAGGAACAACAAAGCCGATGGGGCGACGAGGGCGTCTGCGAGGCTCTCGTGACTGCAGTTCAGAGAGGGCAGTGCTGATAGCATCGAGCTGGGCACGAGTGCTCTCATTGATGTCGTTCTGGTCGGCAAGGATTTCATCCATCTCTTTACGGATGGACTTGATTTCCTTACGCAATTCATCATTACTCTCAGGCAATGGTTGGGTGGCGATGTGTCTGAAAGTAACGAAAGCTCTCATAATGTCACGATTTACGCTTATGGCTGTTTCAGATTTAAGCACACTACTGAGCATAGCTACACCAAGTTCTGTAAATGCATAAGGGAGGTATTTTATGTTTGAACCTCTTTTGTTCAAGGTAACATTTTGTGACCTTGAACATGTTAAATCTTCCAAACTCCCAGTATTTTCAAGCATTTCTGTGGTCACAATTTGTGACCTTGAAAGTGCTGAGTTTGTCTCATCCTTAGTTAAACGGAACATGAAATCATCACCTTCAAAACGCTTAATGTTTCTTTTTACTGACTGATTGAGTGCCTTGGTCTCTACGCCATATATTGCTGCCAGGTCACGATCCAGCATCACCCGCTGTCCGCGAATCTCATATATCTTATTCTGTATGGTCTTTATGTCGTTCATCAGATTTGTTTAGGCTAATAATTCTCCTTGCAAAATTAAGAATTTATTTTTATTTCTCCAAACAATGGGGAGAAAAAGTAGAGAAAAGAAAGAATTTTTCATTTTAACCTCACTTACTCACTTAGGGGCTCTTAAGGCGCATGAATACTGGGATGAG
>DEJW01000028.1 GCA_002353585.1 Prevotellaceae bacterium UBA2738
AATATATATATAATATAATATTGCACCTTTTTCTTGACAAAGTGATGACCCAAAATCGAACTGTCACGCTGTCACGCTGTCACGCTTTGCAATCCCAAAGTGTTAAAAATGCGAATGCACATTTTGTCCTGTTTGTGCCATTTGAGTGTCTTAGAGATTTTTTTTTGCAGAAAATGCCTTTTTGCAACATGTTGACATTCAGCGTATTGCACAATGCGTACAACTGTCCTGCAGAGGCAATGCTTCTGCATGCAGAAGTGGCCCTTCTGCGTGCAGAAGAGCCCCCTCTGCATCCCCCTTGCTAAGCATCTGCAGTTCCTCAACTACTCCTATGTTAAAAGTGCGAAATAACTTGCATACCCCATTATTCTTTAGTACCTTTGTATCAACAAAAAGACGGAGTCTACAGGCCACGAACGAAGTCCAAGAGTGCTCTTTGACATTTTTTTTAAACTTTTTTCTTGCGTAACTGCGAAAATATTGTTACTTTTGTAGCACAAAGGCGTGAAAAGCAGTAACACAAGGATGCATCCTGCAACATGAAACCTATAGTGATGGGCATACTCAACTGTACTCCAGACTCCTTCTACGAAGGAAGTCGGATGCAGACGGAATATGAGATAGAAGCAAGAGCAGAGCAGATAATCTCTGAAGGAGGCTCCATAATAGACGTTGGGGCATACTCCACCGGACCAGGGGCTACGGAAGTGAGTCAGGACGAGGAAATGAGGCGATTGCGCATGGCACTGACGGCAATAAGACGTGGGCACAGCAAGGCAACGCTGAGTGTGGATACGTTCAGAGCTGAAGTGGCGCAGATGGCGGTAGAGGAGTTTGGCGTCGAAATGATAAACGATGTGACCGAGGGAGCTGATGATGGGATGTTTGCTACGGTAGGGCGACTGAAGGCGGGCTACGTGCTGATGTCTGTACAGCCCGACATGGACAGCATGGTGGAGCACTTCCGCAAGGAGGTGGACGAACTACGAGCGCTGGGTGTAGAGAGAATAATCCTCGATCCAGGCTTCGGATTCGGAAAGACACCAGTGGTGGAAGGCAACTACCAGGTGCTGAACGGGATGCAACGGCTGAGGGAGGAATTTCCCGAACTGCCCGTGCTGGCTGGCGTGAGCCGAAAGCGAATGGTGAGGCTACTGCTTGACTGCAGTCCTAATGACGCAACTGCCCTGCAGGGCACTATGCTGCTGAACCTGCTGGCTCTGGAACGTGGGGCAGACATCCTCAGGGTGCACGACGTGAAGGAGGCTACTGACACCATCAAAGTGTATGAAGCCTTGAACTCTTGAACTCTTGAACCATTGAACTAAAAAACTTTGTTTTTCTCTTTCGGCATAAAAGACGTGATAGATATAGTGTTAGTGGCACTAATGCTGTATTACACTTACCGGTTCATGAGAGAATCGCGCACTATCAACGTGTTCATCGGTGTACTCTCGTTTGTGGTGCTGTGGCTCTTAGTGTCTCAGGTGTTTGAGATGCGTCTGCTGGGTGCCATCTTCGACAAACTGGTTGGAGTGGGTACGATAGCCATCATCGTGCTGTTTCAGGACGAGATACGCAAGTTCCTCTATTCCATCGGCGGACACAGCAAGATGTCAACATTCCTGAAATGGTTTGTGAAGGACAACAAGGCAGTGAAGAAACACGTGGACCGCGAGGCGATAATGCCGATAGTGATGGCATGCATGAGTATGGCGAGACAGAAATGCGGCGCGCTGATAGTGATAGAGAGGGCTATGCCGCTCGACGATATAGTGGAGACGGGCGACCAGGTGGACGCTAAGATAAACCAGCGACTGATAGAGAACATATTCTTCAAGAACTCGCCGCTGCACGACGGAGCGATGGTGATATCCAAACAGCGCATAAAGGCGGCAGGATGCATACTGCCAGTGAGCCACGACCTCAACATCCCGCGCGAACTGGGACTGCGCCACCGAGCCGCAATGGGCATATCGCAACATTCAGATGCTGTAGCGATAGTGGTATCAGAAGAGACGGGACGCATATCGGCTGCCATAAAGGGGCATTTCCGCCTGCGTCTGTCGGCTGAGAACCTCGAGGCGATACTGACAGAGGAGCTGTAACCTCTTGAACTTTTGAACCCTTTGAACAAAACATAATTCATTTATTCATAATTAAAAAATCATTACTATGAGCTTAATTGATCAGATTGTAGCGCGTGCTAAGGCTAACAAGCAGCGCATCGTCCTCCCAGAGGCTGAGGAGGAGCGTACTCTCATCGCAGCAGACAAGGTGCTGGAACAGGACATTGCAGACCTTATCCTTATCGGAAATCCTGACAAGGTGGCTGCGCTGGCTAAGCAGCATAACCTGAAGAACCTGGACAAGGCTACCCTCATCGACCCGGAAAACTATGAACGTTCTGAGGAACTGGCTCAGCTCCTGCAGAAACTGCGCGAGAAGAAGGGCATGACCATTGAGCAGGCTCGCGAACTGGTTAAGAACCCACTCTATCTGGGATGTATGATTATCAAGACTGAGGGCGCTGACGGACAGATTTCAGGTGCTCTCTCAACAACTGGCGACACTCTGCGCCCAGCGCTCCAGATTATCAAGACTGCTCCTGGCATCTCTTGCGTTTCTGGTGCTATGCTGATGATTACTGACAAACCTGAGTATGGCGAGAATGGCGTACTGGTATTCGCTGACGTTGCCGTTACTCCTATGCCTGACGCTAACCAGCTGGGTCAGATAGCAGTTTGTGCCGCTCAGACAGCTAAGAGCGTGGCTGGCTTTGCTGAGCCTCGCGTGGCTATGTGTTCATTCTCTACCAAGGGCTCTGCTTCTCACGAGGTGGTTGACAAGGTGGTTGAGGCTACTAAGATGGCTAAGCAACTGGCTCCTGACCTCAAGATTGACGGCGAACTGCAGGCTGACGCTGCTCTCGTGCCAGCCGTAGGTTGTAAGAAGGCTCCAGGCTCTGAGATTGCTGGTAAGGCTAACGTACTCGTATTCCCTAACCTCGAGGTGGGCAACATTGGCTATAAGCTCGTTCAGCGTCTGGCTGGTGCTACAGCTCTCGGTCCTATCCTTCAGGGTATAGCACGCCCAGTGAACGACCTCTCTCGCGGCTGTTCTGTTGAGGACATCGTAAACCTCGTGGCTATCACTGCCTGCCAGGCTATGGATGCTAAGAAGTAATTACACCTTATTTATATATATAGGAGAAAAGAAATGAAGATTCTTGTATTGAACTGCGGTTCATCATCAATAAAGTATCAGCTCATAGAGAGCGACACTAAGGAAGTAATAACCAAGGGCGGCATCGAGAAGATTGGTCTGCCTGGTGCTTTCATCAAGTATAACGCTGCCAACGGCGAGAAGAAGACCATAGAGCAGGACATCCCTGAGCACACAGTGGGTGTAGAACTCATATTCAAGGTGCTCACCGACCCTACAGACGGCGCACTGAAGTCTCTGCAGGAACTGGATGCTGTGGGTCACCGCGTAGTGCACGGAGGAGAGAAGTTTGCTGAGTCTGTACTCATCAACGATGAGGTGCTCAAGCAGATTGAGGCTTGCAACGACCTCGCTCCTCTGCATAACCCAGCTAACCTCAAGGGTATCGCTGCTGTAACAAAGCTGCTACCTAACCTGCCTCAGGTGGCTGTGTTTGACACTGCGTTCCATCAGACTATGCCTGCTAAGGCTTACATGTATGCCATCCCTTACGCTCTCTACGACAAGTATGCTGTGCGTCGCTATGGCTTCCACGGAACTTCTCACCGCTATGTTTCTGCTCGCGCGCTTGAGTTCCTGGGCATGAAGGCTGAGGGTTCAAAGGTTATCACAGCCCACATCGGTAACGGTGGTTCACTCGCAGCCGTTAAGGATGGCAAGTGTGTTGACACCTCTATGGGTCTCACTCCACTGGAGGGCGTTATGATGGGTACACGTTCTGGTGACATCGACGGCGGCGCTGTGTCTTTCATCATGAAGAAGGAAGGCCTCGACGCTGATGGCATCTCTAACCTGCTCAACAAGAAGTCTGGTCTCGCTGGCATCTCTTGCAAGTCAAGCGATATGCGTGAGGTATTCCAGGGCAAGGTTGACGGTGATCCAAAGTGCACCCTTGCTATTGATATGTACACATACCGCATCAAGAAGTACATCGGCTCTTATGCTGCTGCACTGGGTGGTTGCGACGTACTCGTATTCACTGCTGGCGTAACAGAGAACCAGGCTGACATCCGCGAGATGGTATGTAAGGATATGGAGTGGATGGGCATCAAACTCGATACTGCCAAGAATGCTACCATACACGGCGTAGAGGCTGTAATCTCAGCTCCAGACTCTAAGGTTAAGGTGGTTGTAATACCTACCGACGAAGAGATGATGATTGCTTCTGATACTAAGGCTCTCGTAAAGTAAGTATTTAGAGACCGATTTTAACACTTTTCGCTACTTTTCTTACAAAATAGTAGTGAAGAAATAGATAAAAGCCTTGATTTCAATCAACGAAATCAAGGTTTTTGTCATTTATGAAAAAATAAAGTCGAAAAAGATTTTGCCATGTCGCAAAATTTTTATACCTTTGCACTCG
>DEJW01000036.1 GCA_002353585.1 Prevotellaceae bacterium UBA2738
ATTAGCATATGGGGGCCAACGTCACGAAATAATTTTCCTCCTCAAGCTGACCTTGACAATATTATTAATCTAATTTAGACACGAAATAAAAAGGCATTTTTTGAAGCTATAACTGAAATATTGGAATACATAAGAGGAGGAAGCCGAAAATCCTTAAAAGAGTAAGCGGTATATAAGTAATTAAAATTATGAGACAGGTAACGAATGTGAATCCTTTGATTACGAACTTTATGAGTCCAAAAACACCTAAAGTTGTAAAGTCAGAAGAAATTGGATTGATTTATGATCCTCAAAGTCAAATAACAATTTATATGGGTGGGGGGAAGTCCAGACCTTCAAGAAGTAACGATGGGTACAAAAAGACTATAACTAAGCAATCTGGTACATCATATTGGGAGCATAATGACGCAGAAAGATGGACTGATGATTAAGTCTCTTAAGTCGCTCACTTTTTTATGGAGAAGATACTGATTCTAACAGATAAAAGTGATGTTCATCCAACCTCAGTAATCAATCTTTTGAAGGAAAGAAGCATTCCCTTCTTTAGATTGAATACTGAGGCTTTGATGATCGACTATTCTTTCGCTTGGTTCCACTATAATGGACAATCGCCGGATTTTTACATTAAGAATTTAGCAACAAATCAAACAATCTGGGGACATGAAATAAAGTCGGTATGGTATCGAAAACCAGATTTTCCTAAAGATTTTCCATATACTATTAATGAAGAGGTGGATAGGCACAACGCATTGGAAGCGAAACAGTTTTTCATATATTTGATGCATTATTTGTCAGATCTGTACTCTATAGGAAATCATTTCTATGACAAGAGGGCAAATTCAAAAATACTCCAATCTAAGATTGCTGTTGAACTGGGAATGAAAATAGCCCCCACATGTTTGTCTAATAGCAAAGACGAAATAGTTAAGTTCTCTCAAAAATATGAAGATATAAGTCTGAAATGCTTGCGCGACCATTGGATGAAAGCTGAAGATGGAAAAGTGTATGACTTATGTACCCAAAAGGTTGAATCTCAACTGTTAAAAGAACAGCCAGAAGCAGCTTTTAGGCAAACAGTTGTGTTTGCACAGCAATATATAGAAAAGAAATATGAATTGCGAATTACAGTCATGGGGTCGTATGTGTTTACATGCAAACTTGATTCACAATTGCTCACTCCAGAAACAGGGTCGGTTGACTGGCGATTAGGTTATGATTATGGATTGAAACATGAAATCATAGAAACTCCTTCGGAACTTGAGAGATTTTGTAAGCAGTATCTCAACAAACTGAATCTGAATTTTGGTTGCTTCGATTTTATCGTTACCCCTGATGATGAATTTGTTTTTTTGGAATGTAATCCAAATGGACAATGGGGATGGATTGAAGATGAGTGTAATGTGCCTATGAGTGAAGCAATGGTCGATTGTCTTCAGAATTGTCTTCCCGTGCTATGAATATTGATAAAAATGACTTTTGTCTTAGACGTAAATTCTTGGAGTATTTCGCTGAGAATCTCATAATGGAGGTTGGTTGTATGTACCTTAAACTATACAATCCATCTAAAGACAAAATTGTAAATAAATACGAGAATGATGACTGGAGGAAAATCTTCAATGACACAACAGAAGAAGATTTGAAAGACTTGTCAACTTGCTCTAATGTCATTATATTAATTTGGTGCGATATAAGCCTAAATTATTCACATGGTATGATATATTTTGAAGAAAATATTAACAACCCCTGTAATGTTATATTCCATGGGGGAACATGGGACCATGATCCAAAATACTATAGGGAAATCTTTCGCTCTCTTATTTTTCTTTTTGATTTTATACTAGCATTTAAGACTGTGATATCAACAACATGTGGTATAAATAACATCAGAGCAGACAAATTACAACATCGTCTATGTTTTGAGGAAACAAAGAGAGACGACTATTGTGTATACAAGACTTTAAACAAACAATTATTTAAGAACTCCATATTTATAGAAAGGTTTCGAACCGCTAAATAGAATAGAATACAATGGCTAACTTACTCTTAACAGAAGCATGCGTAAGACACTGTCCCTATTGTTTCGCAAAGCAATATATGGATGGTGTAGAAGATCATAGTGCGATAACTAAAGAGAATTTCGTCTATGTCATTGATTTTCTTGAAAAATCTGGGATAAAACATATTTCATTACTTGGAGGTGAGCCATTAATACATCCTCAAGCAGCGGAATTGATAGAATATTTGAAAATTGAGCGTGAGTTCGATATATGCATTTTCACCAGTGGAATAATGCCCTCGAAGAAATTTGACCATTTCGTGAATAAAATAAACTCTATTTCACAATTGGGTAAAAGTAAATTGACTTTTGTCGTAAACGTGAATGAACCACGTTTGTCTCCTAAGAAGGAACTTGAAAAAGTACATACGTTTCTTTCTTCATTGCCTGATTTATGTTCACTTAGTTTCAATATATATAGGTTAGACTACAATATAGATTTTCTCATTGAGTATATTTTGAAATATGGTCTTCGACGCCATGTTCGATTTGGAATAGCAAATCCTATTCCTGGAGCAGACAATCAATTCATTCATCCAAAAGATTTTAAGGAAGCGAAGAAGACTCTAATGTCAAGTCTCAAAAAAATGTATGATTTACATATATATCCTGGACTCGATTGCGGATTCCCTATATGTATGTTTACAGATGACGAACTTGGAAAACTTTATAAATACACGAAAAAAGGTCTTCTTTTTGACTGTGGACCGACAATAGATATTGGTCCAGACCTAATGTGTTGGTCATGTTTTCCACTTTCCAATCTAAATAGGAAATCGTTGAAGGACTTTCAGAATTATGAAGATTTATATAACTATTTTGCTGACAAACAAACAGAGTATAGGAATGAAGTAAGAGGACTTTATCCGGGATGTGATACCTGTAGGAATTATGAGGATGAAATATGTTCAGGAGGTTGCCTGGCACACATATTAAACTCATTTCACCAAGAAGGAAATTTCAGATGATATAAATATGAAAAACTGGATCTATCTAAAAAAAACATATTCAGGCTTTGATGATATTAAAGCTGCGGCATTAGCTTCGGTCCTATGCATAACCTCTGAAAGATTTAATGTAGTTCATACTGATGTTATTACAATATATCTTAGGGGTGTAGCAAATGTTATTATAGGAAATCCGAACAAGAAGGAAGGGGATGTCGTGACAGTTATAGATTTACCAGACTATGCTCCTTTTCAAATTCTTTGTAAAAAGATATGTGAACGATTGAACATAAAATATAAAAAGTCATATAGTCCATACTTGGGATTTGTTAGAGAAGAGAATGAAATAGACAGACAATTGTCAAAAAAAGGAAACTTAATTCTTTTTTGCTACTACCTAAATGAAAGGGAACTATTTCTGAAGTCCCAGCTAGAAGAAGTTGTTCAAAACTTGGGCGAGCATGTTGATAGTGCTATTTGTTGTGGTTCAAAAAGGGAATCACTTATTAAAGGTGCTTATGATTTTAGGGAATTAATTCAGATAGATGAAGTTATAAAAAATAGACATCGAATTAAGTTACTAGTAACAGCATTGCCTCTTGTCAAGGAGATAGGAAACCTTTTAGGTATACCAGTTATTTATTTATATTCATATTCATACATTGTTTACTACAAAAATGCGGAAATTGTAAGAAGTACTCTTACTAATTATGCTCAAAAACTAACTAAAGACATACTTGATATATGTAATGACAAAATGGTATTAGAAGAGCCTTTGAGTCTAGAAATAGTAAAAAATAAATTTGAAGTGCCTTATAATTTTGATGAGGAGATTATTCCTTATTACAAACATTATTTGCCTTATGTTAATTTCTTGTTTCTTCCACCTTATAGCGAAGATTTAATGAATACAAGAACTTATCTTCAAAGTAATAAAAAAAACTTTTCGTATATGCCACAAACACGTGAAGAATATGAATATCATCTTAATTTGATTAAGGCTAATAAATTGAGATTTGTTGTATTGTGGCAAGATAGGAAGAACGTCATTTCTAAAGAATATTTAGATTATTATACGAATTTAGGAGCCTGTGGGTTTATTATTGCCAATGATGAGAATGCTAAGATAATAAAGGAATATGATTCTAAACTATTGGTTATTTCTAGCATAGTTCAACGACTTTGTAAGGGTATAAGTACAAAAAACTTCGATTACTATGATTATTGCGTATTGTTTTATCCCTTTACTCGTTCATTGAATGCCATAAAAAAACTATCAAAATTGAAAGATAAGTTGGTACTAATGCCTAATACGCATTGTCATACAGATTGTCAGGGAATACAACATTGGTTTATTGAAGACATTCGCACTTTTGAATTTGACAAACATTGTCCTGCATATAATGACAGCACAAAAAGCACTTTTATTTATCCAGAACATCTATATTTGTTTGACAATTATATTGGGGGTTATAAATTACAGGGAAGAGAATATCCAACTGACATAATTATTACTAATTGTGAAGCCTATTTTAACAGAATTACACCAAAGACTCTTATATCTCCATTTTTGCAAGAAGAATTACAAAAATTGCATAAGGAGTCTTCTTTAGATGATTATTACAATTTTCAAACAAAAAATATCATAAGTCTAATTTAGAATTAAATGCCATATGGTTATAATAACAATACTCCTCATCATAATACTACTTTTTTTTGCCTTTATTGGAGGTAGTGCACTTGGATGGATGATTAAAGGGGGAGCAGCCATCTTTAAAATTCTATGGGATGGATGTGCCACCTCACTTGGCGTGATTTGGGCTATTTTCCTCTTTTCAATTCTCATATTAGCATTGCTTTTATAATGTCAAGAAAAAAATATGACATAATCATTGAATTTTTTGAGAAACGTTACTATATTATATTAAAACTAAACAAAACAAAAATCATGCAGACATTTGGTAATAACATCTATTTTGAATCAGATGCAGAATTTGAAGACTACTGCTTTGCTCCTTATATTTCGATAATCAAGGTAGATTCTTCCATCCATCCTCATTATACTTGGGCATCTGACTATTCGGAATCTTGCAAAAAAGATATTGCCGAAGGAAAATCATTCATTATTATGGATGAAGACTCTACTATAGTGAGAAGAAAAGGAGTTGCGGAAAAAAGGTTGCCGGTATATAAAGATGGTGAACCCCTTGGCCAAGATGCTCCGGCATCTTTGAAGTTCAGCAATCTTGACACATGGTTAGGAACGTTTCCACGTAAGTATAAAGAATCTTTTGAAAAATTGTTTGAGGAGAATCCCAACATATCTTACACAGAAATAGCCAAAGAGATAGGTGTAAGCGAGGAATGGGCATTTCAATTGTTACATATGTGGAAAAACCGAAAAAGATAGTGATATGGTTAAATACACAAAGATACTGGGCATTGGTATCACATATAACAAATAACATTCATAATTATGAGAGCAACTCCTAAAGATATAAAATCATTAAAAGAATTTGTAGAAAATATGAAATCAAAAGAAAAAGCAAGGTCCGAGGTAAAAGGACTCATGGAATCGCCAATGTTATATTTGTCTGGTGGGTCAAAGGAATTGTTTCACAGCAATTTCCTCTATTGGTTAGGCGTGAACTATCGTGATGCTTTTCAGCAGACAATGACAAGGCTACTTAATATAAATGCCACTTGGCCAGAAGGCTGGGAAGTTAAACGTGAGTATAAGCATTTGGATTTGTGCGTAACATACCTGAAAGATACAGGAAAGATGCGCAATGGCAAATCTGTTAAGAAAGAGTGTGCATTCATCATTCTGGAAAATAAGGTGAAAAGCTTGCCTGAGCGAATGCAACTGAAACGATATGAGAAGGTGTTCGAGGGCTACAATCAGGGGTGCTCCTATGCTGTACTCTCATTGGTAAAAAATTTCCCTGGAAGCAAGTATTTATACGAAAACACATGTTGGCAACTTCATCATTACGATGAATTGGCAGATGTAATCAGCAAATATTGCACTGCTGATATCCGTAAAGAGCATCATATATACATTAGCGACTATTGCGCATATGTGAGAGAACTCAGCAAATTGGCTGAAGGATGGAAGGTCGAGGAAGAGGATGCTTTCTTAGCACAAGAAGGGGGCTTGGCTGAACTGAGACTGAATGATATCTATGAAAAGGTGCGATATGCACAGATTGCTACCATATTGGCAAATAGGCTGGAGAATGTGGTCAAGCCTAATGATGAGGAAGAGAGCATAGTGCTGGGCATGAGTGATTTCGACGTGATATTGAAACGTAGGATTGACGCAGATGAAATATTGGGCTATTACGGATGTCCAGAAGCTGCACCCTATAGTCAGGTTTTTATCAATAGCGGTATGTCTCATGCTATTGGGTTTATAGAGGCAAAGGTGAAAGTGACTGACGACTGCTGTCTGGTTATTCAGGTGCAGGGTGACAGGTATTGTCACGGAATAGAATGTGAGGGTATTGCTAACAAACGAGGAAAGCTCTCTACGCAACAGCAACAGTTTATTGACTTCAAACATGGAGGTCTGAAGAACAGGGCGCAAAAAGCGGACTCAAAGGTATGCCATTATGGATCGAACTTCATATACAATATGCAGAAAATACAATCCACACATACCGTGTGCGACATTGTGGACGCCATCTGTAACGATATTAATGAGTTAATAAGAAGAGTATGAGGTTGTTATGTTAAAAGGCTGGCTATAAAAGAAATCTAAACAATAAAATATTTGTATATGGTATAAAACCGTTGTCTATACAGTCTTATGAACACAATTGAATTAATTAGCTCAATGCGACAAGAAGGCAAGGAAATTTTCTTGTCAGCAGAAGATCTTTTGACAATGTTTAATAGGAACATTTCAAAAAACGCAGAACTTCTTGACTAGATAGGAAAGAAAACCTCTTTGAGATGATTGGTAAGACAAGGAACGAGGGTGTTCACTGTCGTTTCATTGCCGAACTGCTATCTGGAGATTTTCAACCATTTTCTGTGGCAAATTAAGAATTATTTTTATCTTCAAAATAAAGAAGACTAAGGTACAAAGAAAATAGGCACTGCCCTGAAATTGGGGTGGTGCCTATTGTCGTATGATATAACGAACGGAGGAGGGATTATTAGAAATATGTTTCTACGGCGAGAATCGGCTCAAAATCATTGCTTTTTCCCCATTTATCGGCTCAAATCACACTAAAAATGTATGTTATTCAGTATTTTTTGAGCTGATTATATAATTATACTTAAGGACTAAGTACAAGGTACAAAAAAATAGGCACCACCCTGAAATTGGGTGGTGCCTATTGTCGTATGATATAACGAGGGAGGGGATTATCCTCCGAAGTTGTCGAAGCGAATCATGTCGTCTTCCACGCCGAGGGAGTGGAGAAGGTCGAGCACGGTCTTTGCCATCATTGGAGGTCCGCAGAGGTAGTACTCGCAGTCTTCGGGTGCCTCGTGCTGCTTGAGGTAGGTGTCGCCCATTACTGGGGCTACGAAGCCTGGGGTGTACTTGATGCCTGCCTCGTCGGCCTTAGGATCGGGACGGTCGAGGGCGAGGTGGAAGTGGAAGTTAGGGAACTCCTTGTCGAGGGCGAGGAAGTCGTCGAGGAATGGTACTTCTTCGAGGGCGCGTGCGCCGTAGAAGTAGTGCATTGGTCGCTGACGGTCTGCTGGGCTGATGCCGTGACCCTTGAGCATGTGCATTATCTGGGCACGGAGTGGTGCCATACCTGCACCGCCGCCTACCCATATCATCTCACGGCCTGTGCCATACTGCGGACGGAACTCGCCGTAAGGTCCTGACATGCGCACCTTGTCGCCTGGCTTGAGTGAGAAGATGTATGTAGAGGCTATGCCGCATGGTACGTCCATGAAGCCTGTGCCCTGGTCTTTTGGCTTGAATGGCGGTGTGGCGATACGCACGTTGAGGGTGATGATGTCGCCCTCGTCAGGATAGTTAGCCATGGAGTAGGCACGGATGGTTGGGGTGTCGTTCTTCTGCTTGAGTGAGAAGAGTCCGAACTTCTCCCATGCTGGCAGGTAGGTGTCGCCGATGAGTGACTTGTCGAAGTCGCGGTCGTAGTCGATGTCGTACTCTGGTATTACTATCTGTGCGTAGGAGCCTGGCTCGAAGTTCATGTGCTCGCCTGGAGGCAGCTGCACCTTATACTCCTTGATGAAGGTTGCCACGTTGCGGTTGCCTATCACGGTGCACTCCCATTCCTTTACGCCGAGTACGCTTTCTGGTACTTTGACTTCCATGTCGCCTTTGACTTTTGCCTGACAGCCCAGTCGCCAGTGGTCTTTTATCTCCTTGCGTGAGAAGTGAGGACGCTCTGAATCGAGTATCTCGCCTCCGCCTGAGAGTATCTGGAGCTTACACTGTCCGCAGCTTGCCTTACCGCCACAGGCTGATGGGAGATAGATGCCGTTCTCGTTGAGTGTTGCCATGACGCTGTTGCCCTGGTCAACGGTGAGCTTGGTGTCGCCATTGACGGTGAGGGTTACCTGTCCGCTTGGTGAGAGGTATTTCTTTGCCACCAGGAGCACCACGACGAGTACGAGTATTACGATGAGGAATACTGCTATGCTTAGTATTATAAAATTGGTGTTCATAATTCTGACCCCCTCCTTGTCAGCTCTGCTGACGTTCCTCCCCGAGAGGGAGGACTTATATATGGGGAATTAAATTAAAAAATTACACTTATTACAATTATTAAACTTGTAATCCCTGCTCTCCCTCTCGGGGAGAGATGTCCGAAGGACAGAGAGGGGGTCACAATTTTAGTCCAGAGAAACACATCATTGCCATTGCCATGAGACCTACGACGATGAAGGAGATGCCGAGTCCCTGAAGGGGCTTTGGCACGTCGCTGTACTGCATCTTCTCACGGATGGCACCCATAGCGACGATGGCGAGGGTCCAGCCGAAGCCTGAGCCGAGGGCATATATCATGGCATCGAGCACAGAGCCGAGGTACTGAGTGTTGGCAGGGTCGAGGTTGATGCGCTGCTGCATGAAGAGTGATGCACCCATGATGGCACAGTTTACTGCTATCAGAGGCAGGAAGATGCCGAGTGCGCCATAGAGGGCTGGTGAGAATCGCTCTACTATCATCTCCACGAGTTGCACTATGCCTGCAATGACGGCGATGAAGAGGATGAAGGCGAGGTAAGAGAGGTCGACGCCCTCAACGAGGCAGTCGGGACCGAGCACCTCTGTCTGCAACAGATAGTTGACTGGTACGGTGATGAAGAGTACGAAGGTGACGGCGATGCCGAGACCGAGCGATGTCTTGACATTCTTACTTACGGCAAGGAATGAACACATGCCGAGGAAGAATGCAAATATCATGTTGTCAACGAAGATTGACCTGAAGAAAAGGTTTATCAAATGTTCCATTATGCTTCCTCCTTATAAAAGAATGCTCTGTGCACCCAGATTACACATCCGATGATGATGAGCGCCATGGCTGGCATGGTCATCATACCGTTATTGATATAGCCAAGATCGTAGCAGCCGTCAGGGATTATCTGATAGCCAAGGAGAGTGCCACGGCCAAAGAGCTCGCGGATGGCTCCCACGATGACGAGTATCATGCCATAGCCCAGACCGTTGGCAAAGCCATCGACAAAGGATGGTATGGGCTTGTTCTGCATAGCGAACGCCTCAAGACGACCCATCAGAATACAGTTGGTGATGATAAGGCCGACATAAACAGAGAGCTGGACGCTGACGTCATAGACAAACGCCTTGAGCACCTGAGAGACGATGGTTACGAGGGCTGCAACAACCACCAGCTGAACCACGATACGGATGCGGTTAGGGATGGTATTGCGAAGCAGCGAGATGATAAGATTGCTGAAAGCGGTGATGACCGTTACGGCAATGCCCATGACGAGGGCTGGCTTGAGCTGTGAAGTGACAGCCAAGGCGCTACAGATACCGAGTACCTGCACGAGCACCGGGTTGAGAATGTTCAACGGTGCCATGAAAACTTCCTTTATCTTACTCATGGCTCAAAAGGGTTTTATATTTCTTAAATCCGTCTTGCAACATATCTGAAACACCATTAGAGGTAAGGGTGGCACCAGTGATGCCATCGACCTCGCTCTCGGGGTTCTTGAGTTCGCTTGACTTTACTACTTTCAATGCTGGGTTGCCGTCGGCTGAGTAAATCTTCTTGCCGATGAACTTATCCTGCCAAGCCTTGGAATCCTTAATCTCGGCACCGAGACCTGCTGTCTCAGAGTCGTGGTTGAAGTAGGCTCCATAGATGGTGTTGCCGTCGGCATTGACTGCCACATAGCCCCAGATGGCGCCCCAAAGACCCATACCATAGACGGGAACGACATACTTCTTCTCGCCACCGACCTGACACTCATACACCTTGTAGGTGCCTGCCTTGTAGTCGCCGCTGTTGAGCTGGAATGCCTGCTTGTTGTTGTCGTTATCGAGCACCACCTCGCTGTACTTAGCCTCAGCCTCAGAATCGCTGAGGTTGCGGATGTTGAGGGCAGCGAGTATCTGCTTCTTCTTGTCGAGGGCTACATTAACGTCCTGACGTGCCTTGAGCGTGCTGCTGACAAAGGCGAGGAGGAATGCTACGATGACTACCATTGCACAACTGTAGGCAATGATATATGTGTTGTTGTTGGTATTCAGTTTCATGCCTGTGCCCTCCTTATTCGTTTGTTAATATTGCTCTGAACCACGAAGTAGTCGATGGTTGGTGCCATCATATTGCCAAAGAGGATGGCGAGCATCATGCCCTCAGGGAAACCTGGGTTCATAACGCGGATAATCATGGCGAGAGCACCGATGATGCAACCATAAATCCACTTGCCTGTCTCAGTACGGGCAGAGGTGACAGGGTCGGTAGCCATGAAGACTGCACCAAAGCAGAAGCCACCGATGATGAGGTGCTCATACCACTCTACAGGGGTCATGCCGAGCGACTGGAACAGCAGAGCCATAGCGGCACCGCTGACAAAAACGCTGCACATAATCTTCCAAGAAGCGATGCCAGCCCACAGAAGGATGATGGCACCCATAGCGATGGCAATGACGCTGGTCTCGCCGATAGAGCCAGGGATAAGACCTATGAAACTATCGAGGACACTGGCTGATGGCGCAACATTCTGTGCCATCTGACCCAGAGGCGTAGCACACGTGAAGGCATCAGGCAGGTCGTTGCCCAGTCCGAGGAAACTCTCCTTAGCCACCCAGACGGAGTCACCACTCATCTTGGTAGGATAAGAGAAGAAAAGGAATGCACGCGCGAGAAGTGCTACATTAAAGATGTTCATGCCTGTGCCACCGAATATCTCCTTACCAAAGATTACGGCAAAGGCTACGGCGAGGGCTATCATCCACAAAGGACAGCCAATAGGCAGTATCATAGGGATGATGATGCCGCTGACGAGGTAACCCTCCTGAATCTCTTCTTTCTTCCACTGTGCCCAGGCAAACTCTATGCCCAGACCTACGATGTAACTAACTATTATCTTAGGCAATACCAGAAGGGCGCCATAGAGGAACACCTCCCAGCAAGGGGTGCTGGCAAGAGTGCCTGCGGCGAGGTAGTTCTGATAGCCTACGTTATACATACCGAACAGCAGGGCTGGGATAAGTGCTATCACCACCATGCTCATGATACGCTTAGAGTCGATGGCATCGTGGATGCTGACTCCTGACTTAGACGTAGTGTTCGGAACATACAGGAAAGTCTCAAAGCCATCGAAGACACTCTGCAGGGCAGAGAACTTGCCGCCTGGCTCAAACTGAGGCTTGATGTTGTCGATATATTTTCTTAAACTCATTATTCGTTCTCCTTTCTTAGCATGTTAAGACCTTCACGAACTATCTTCTGCAACTCAAGTTTGCTACTGTCAACAAACTCGGCAAGGGCAAAGTCTTCTGGGCTCACCTCGTAGATGCCGAGTGCCTCCATCTTGTCAATGTCCTGTGCGATGATAGCCTTGATAAGGAACTCGCCGTAGATGTCCATTGGCAGCACCTTGTCATACTCACCACTCATAATCATGTGGCGCTCGCCACCCTTGACGCGGGCATCGAGAACATATCCGTCTTTCTTTGGGAAAAGCCAAGAGAAATAAGAACGGCTGACAGAAAACTGCTTGAAACGTGGCATGATCCAACCGAATATCTCGTCGGCATGGTCGCCCTCAGGGATTACAGTAATCTCGGAGCAATGTGCTCCTACCACCACTGTTGCACCTGTCTGAGGTTTACCAGTGAGTGGGTTACCTGCGATGATGCGAAGGGTTTTATCCGCCTTAACGAGCTCGTTAAGGATCACCTGTGAACCAACCAAAGCATCGAAGTAAGCAGGATTCTCAACCTCTGAACCAGCGAGAGCCAGTGTGCGAGTGAGGTTCACCTTGCCAGTATTGAACAGACGGCCGAAGAAGAGCACTGCGGTAGGGTCAACAGTCCACACTACCTCACCCTTGTTGACTGGGTCGAGATGATTTACCTGAACGCCTACGTTGCCTGCAGGACACTTGCCTGAGAATACCACATATTCAACGGGAACGTTAACGTTAACGGGAACCAGTTGTGAGTCCTTGCCTACGCCAACATAGACTTTGGCAATCTTGCTCAGTGCCTCCAAACCAGTCTGGAAGTCGGCTTCCTGACCCTTTACCTCAAACTCGAAGTCGCCTGCCAGAGGCATATCCCTCAGGGCAGAAACGAAAATGGCCTTAGGCGCTGTTGTAGGATTGGTGGAGATGGCATAAGGCAACTGGTTGATGTAACCAAACAAGCCAGCCTCGAGCAGAGATGCCTTAACATCGTCGGCAGAGAGCTTGCTGACGTCTTTCTTACCAAAATCCACGTACTCCTGCTTGGCATCAGCCTCAACCTGAACGCTGAGCACCTTACGACGCTCACCACGCTCAATGAGAGTAACCGTGCCGCTGACAGGGCTTGCGAACTTCACTTCTGGATAAGCCTTGTTTACGAACAGCGCATCACCAGCCTTCACCTTGTCGCCTTCCTTTACCACAACTTTAGGCTTTACGCCCTCAAAGTCGTCGGGCTGCAAGGCATAGACATTACCTGACTTGATGGCAATCTTTTCTTTCTTTGCCACACCAGCCAGACGGATGTCAAGACCACGATGCAGTTTTACAATCTTTGTCATAAATGATATTTTTGTTATCCGTTATAATAAAAACGAAAAAAAGTTGGACTATCTGGTATATGTTACCACTATCGTCCAACTATTTTATAATCTATCGCTTCACCCTTGAGTTACTTCTTGATATTGCCGTAACGCTGCTGGAAGCGGTCAACACGACCTGCTGTATCAACGAGCTTAGACTTACCAGTGTAGAATGGGTGTGATGTAGATGAAATTTCAATCTTTACTACTGGGTACTCAGCGCCCTCAAATTCAACCGTCTCAGTTGTCTTGCAAGTAGATTTGGTAAGGAACATGTCGCCGTTAGACATATCCTTGAAAACTACTGGGCGATAATTCTCTGGATGGATATCCTTCTTCATTTTTCTTAATGTTTTATGCGCGCCGCAAATAGGCACACGGTTAATAATTTTTTAGAAATGCGGGTGCAAAGGTACGAAAAATAATTGATAATTGACAATTGACAATTGAAAGTTTGACAATCAATTATATTTTTTTAACCTATATCAATAACAACCCTAACCTCTAAACTCTAAACCCTAAACTCTAAACTAAATAAGATTCATTCCTGCTTCTTTGCATTCCTTGCGCTGTTCTTCAGGCCAGATGCTTGCCTGAATCTCACCCACATGTGCCTTGTGCAGCATAACCATACAGAGGCGTGACTGACCTATACCGCCACCGATAGACTGTGGCAAGGTGCCATCGAGCAGACGCTTGTGGAAATAGAGTTCCTTGCGGTCTTCCTTACCCTCAAGTGCGAGTTGGCGGAGCAGTGCCTCCTTGTCAACACGTATGCCCATGGAAGACAGCTCAACGCTACGTCCAAGGATAGGATACCATATAAGGATGTCGCCGTTGAGACCGAGGTAACCGTCAGAGTTTGGTGTGGTCCAGTCGTCATAGTCTGGAGCTCTGCCGTCGTGCTTTTTGCCGTCGGAGAGTTTACCGCCGATGCCCATGATGAACACGGCACCATACTTCTTACATATAGCGTCTTCACGCTCCTTAGCCGACATGTCGGGGTACATCTGTATGAGTTCCTCAGAATGTACAAAGTGTATGTCCTGTGGAAGGAAAGGCTTGAGCTGAGGATAGGTCTCACAAGCCAGGAACTCAGTACGCAAGATAGCTGAATAGATGCGCTTAACAACAGACTTGAGGAAGTCTATATTACGTTCGCCTTCCTTCATCACTGCCTCCCAGTCCCACTGGTCAACATAGAGCGAGTGGAGGTTGTCAAGTTCTTCGTCGGCACGAATAGCATTCATGTCGGTATATATGCCGTAGCCTGGCTCCACCTGGTATTCAGCCAGAGTGAGTCGCTTCCATT
The DNA here is from genome assembly GCA_002353585.1 of Prevotellaceae bacterium UBA2738. Lineage (GTDB taxonomy): Bacteria > Bacteroidota > Bacteroidia > Bacteroidales > Bacteroidaceae > Prevotella. Next base: position 14,554 of record DEJW01000036.1, read on the forward strand.
TTGCCAACGAGTGAACTACCTCTGCCTCGCGGTCGCCAAGGTCCTTGATGGGGAATGTCACAGCACGCTCCACACCATTGAGGTCGTCGTTGATGCCCAAACCCTTGAGCACAAACAACGGTGCGGTGACACGACGCAGGCGCAACTCCGTAGCAAGGTTCTGCTGAAAGAAATCCTTTATCAGTTTGATACCCTGTTCTGTCTGTCTCAGGTCGAGAGCTGCCTTGTATCCTTTAGGTTTAATAATCTTGCTCATAGCTTTTTTAACGATTTTGCCTGCAAAGTTAGCACATTTTTATTAAACTGCAAAGAAAATCAAAGAAAAGTTTTACAATTTGTCAACTTTTCCCGTAATTTCGCTTACAATTTGCTACCCTTCCCTGAAAAAATCCATCGCTTCCATTATCTCCTCTTTAGTGGCTGTTTGGTTAATGTGTATATCGCCAATGCCGCCAAGCAGGGTGAAGTTGATAATGCCAGCAGTGTTCTTCTTGTCGTGGGTCATGAGCTCGAGCAATTCAGGGTAATCGTCACAAGTGATGGGCAATGTGCCATACACCTCTTTTATATAATATACAGTCTGACGCATCACATCCTGAGGGAATCCCATCTTGACGCAAGCCAGATAGAGTTCTGCCACCATACCGAAAGCCACAGCATAGCCATGAAGGATAGGACAATCGTGACGCATAGCCCATGACTCAAAGGCGTGACCAATGGTGTGACCCACGTTGAGTGCCTTACGTATGCCGTGCTCCAGAGGGTCTTCGATCACTATCTTCTCTTTCACGGCAACTGATTCGCCCACCATCCTTGCCAACTGGACAAGGTCAGGATTGGCTATATCAAAGGAGATTAGTTCATCAAACATAGTCCTTCCCTCTCGGTTTATCAGTCCGTGTTTGAGCATCTCGGCATAGCCCGAACGGATATTCTCGGTGTCAAGAGTTTCAAGAAATTTAGTACTGATGATGACGCAGTGAGGGTCGTTGAACACACCTATCTCATTCTTCAGCCCGCCGAAGTTGAAGCCTGTCTTGCCTCCCACCGAAGCGTCAACCATAGAGAGCAGGGTGGTAGGGATATTGATGAAATTGATGCCTCGCTTGAAGGTGCTCGCAGCGAAACCGCCAAGGTCGGTCACCATACCGCCACCAAGGTTGATGAGGAGCGAGTGACGAGTAGCACCACCCTTCTGAAGTTCCTGCCATACGTGACTCACGCTGTCGAGGGTCTTGGAGAGGTCGGAAGAGGGGATGCAGACCCTCTCTATCTCTCCCTTAAAGGGCGAGGATGCCAGTGCTGCCTGAAATATCGGCAGGCAATACTTCTCGGTGTTGGTATCGGTGAGCACAAAAATCTTGTCGTGCTCGCACTCATTGATGGCAGTTGTCAGTTCTGCCCCTAAGTCTTTGGAAATAATTATTCTTGGGTTCATGTTGTCCTTTTACTTACACATTTCTACACAAAGTCTGTCCTGCAGGGCTTTGGCATACGAGCCCTTCATCACACCTTGATTGATGATGGAGAAAGCGAGATGTCTGCCACCTGAGGTGGTGCAATAGCCAGCCAGACTGCTGACGCCAGACACTGTGCCTGTCTTGGCCCTTACGTTGCCTGCTGCAGGAGTGCCGTTCATACGGTCTTTCAATGTTCCGTCGATGGCTGCTATTGGCAATGTCTCATATAGTTTGTAATACAAATCCTTATCACTGAAAGCATATCTGAGGAATGCCACCTCAATATCGGCAGAGACGTAGTTGTAGAGCGACAAACCCGAACCGTCAGCAAAGCGGTGGATACTCTCTTCCCTACCTGCCCTGCGCAATACATCTTCTATAGCCTTGCTGGCTTTCTTGGCTGTGGAGGGTCTGCCTCGCATCAGTCCTAACTGATAGAAAACACTCTCGGCATAAAGGTTGTTGCTATTCTTCATCATGGGCACCAGCACTTCTATAAGTCTGTGACTCACCTGACACACCTGAGTAGCACCACTGGGACAGGTGCCCGTCTTTATTCCATCAGTGAAAAAAACACCTCGTACCTGCAAGAGTTCGGCAAGGGTTTCCATCATGCCGTCCTTACGATTATGTACCAAGGGCGAGAGCATAGGATTGTCATCATCCCAGCACCACCCCTCGCCATAGAGGTCGGCATCCTTCATGGAACGGTCAGCAAACAGCGAACCGTGAATGGTGTCTATGCCCTGAGCCTTAATGCTGTCAGCTATCTGGTTCAGTTCCTCCATCCCTATCAGAGGATCCATACACCCTATAAGGTAGTAGTCACAGGAGTCTGTCTTCATCAGTCGTGTAGTAAACTCATATTCGGCTCCCAGTCGGTCGAGTGCCGTGATAGCCGTAAGGAGTTTCATGGTAGAGGCTGGTCGCAGGGTCTGCAAAGCATCCCTCTGATACACCACAGAGTCAGCATCGAGGTCATAGACCATCAAGCCCATCTGCGATGTGCGCAATATCTTAGCCTCACCGACCACACTATCGAGCCTCAGCACAAGACTATCCACCTCTTGAGCAACAACATTGCCCAAGAAAGCGAGAAGCAAGAAATATGAAGTAAGAAGTGTCTTCTTCATGTGACAGACAAATTGCTTTTTACATCACCCCTTTCTGAGTGTCATAGGCATGAAGAGGATAGTCGGTAGTGAAATGCAGACCACGACACTCTTTGCGCTCTATAGCCCAACGGGTTATGAGGTAACCCACATTGATAAGGTTACGCAGTTCGCAGATATCCTTGCTCGCCTTAACACGTTTGAAGAGGTCTTCGGTCTCCTCATAAAGAGTATCGAGGCGCACCCATGCACGCTTGAGTCGGAGGTCGGAACGCACTATGCCCACATAGTTTGCCATGATGGTACCCACCTCATGCACACTCTGCGTTATGAGTACCTTCTCCTCATTGGTCATAGTACCCTCATCGTTCCATTCAGGAATCATAGTGTTGAAGTCGTATTCGCCGATATGCTCCAACGAATGTCTTGCAGCTGTCTCAGCATATACCACAGCCTCAATGAGCGAGTTGGAGGCAAGACGATTGCCGCCATGCAGTCCTGTGCAAGAGCACTCGCCTATGGCATACAGCCTCTTGATGCTTGAGCAGGCATTGAGGTCAACCTTTATACCACCACACATATAGTGGGCTGCAGGACGTACAGGTATATATTCCTTTGTGATATCAATGCCGATAGAGAGACACTTCTGATAAATGTTAGGGAAGTGATGCTTGGTTTCTTCGGCATCCTTATGGGTAACATCGAGACAAACGTGGTCAATGCCGTGTATCTTCATCTCCTTATCTATAGCACGAGCCACGATATCACGTGGAGCCAGAGAGAGACGTTCATCATATTTCTCCATGAAAGTCTCGCCAGTAGGCAGTCTGAGTATGCCACCATAGCCACGCATAGCCTCAGTGATGAGGTAGGCAGGGTGAGTCTCGCCTGGATGATAGAGCGATGTAGGGTGGAACTGCACAAACTCCATATCGGCAACCGTGCCCTTAGCTCTATACACCATAGCCACACCGTCGCCAGTAGCGATAACGGGATTGGTAGTTGTCTGATACACAGCACCGCATCCGCCAGTACACATCACAGTAACCTTAGAGAGGTAAGTATCAACCTTCTGCGTCTCAGGGTTCAGTACATAGGCACCGTAGCACTCTATATCGTTAGACTGTCTGGTCACCTCTATGCCAAGATGGTGTTGGGTTATCACCTCAACGGCAAAATGGTTTTCCTTTATATCAATATTGGGATTGCTTCTCACTGCCGCCATCAGTCCACGCTGAATCTCGGCACCAGTATCATCGGCATGATGCAGAATGCGAAACTCAGAGTGTCCGCCCTCACGATGAAGGTCGAAGAGTCCATCCTCCTTCTTGTCGAAGTGAACGCCCCACTCCACCAGTTCCTTAATCTGTGACGGTCCCATTCTCACCACCTGTTCCACAGCAGCAGGGTCGGAAATATAATCGCCAGCAATCATAGTGTCTTCAATATGCTTCTCGAAATCATCGACAATCATATTGGTAACTGATGCCACACCACCCTGAGCACGCGTAGTGTTAGCTTCGTCAAGCGTAGTCTTGCAGATAAGACAAATCTTACCCACGTTAGCCCTTGCCACCTTCAGTGCATAGCTCATACCAGCCACGCCTGAACCGATAATCAGGAAATCATACTTATATACCATAGCGATGTAAAATTACACAACAATGCAAAATTACACAAAATTATTTTTACGTGCAAATAATCGCACACAAAACTACCTCGTCAGCGAGAATTTCATGGATACACCGAAGTCCTGAGTAACAGTAGGGTAACTACCAGAAGACAGCAGTGGAGTGTTGCTCTGACGGTCATAATACAAACTCATAGTGAGCAGACGAGAGAGTGTGTAATCGGCTACGAAAGAGAGTTTGAATGCGGTGTTACCTGATGTTGCCGTAGAGGATACAGTAGCTATGTCACGAGTGATGGCAGCCTGACGACGGTAACTGAAATCAAGACGCAGGTTAAGATCGTGAGCAAAGTCCATCTTACCCTTTGTTCTTCTTGTATTCTTGGTGTTGTTCTTATTATTCTCGTCATCATCGCCACCGTTCTTGGCATTCCTGCGCCTTGCAGCCATGAGGGCACGACTCCTGAAGAAACGGAAATCGTTAATCTTATAACCCATACCAAACACCCAGTCCTTAGAGGTGGTCTCGTTAATCTGGACACTGGTCATGGAGAGGCTCAGCACACGAGTGGTGCGATACTCAGCCTTGAAGGTCATATTGTTCTTGAGTGTCACATCTACACCCAGCAATGGCGAGAATGCCTCGTTGATGCTGACGGTAGAGACATTGAACATAGAACTTGGTGAAGGATTAGAGGTCGTAGCATCGGTTATGAAACCTATCTCGTCGCCCATCACCTTCTGGTAAGAAGAATAAGAAGAGTATGAACCTACGGCATAGATGCTCTTGTAGCCATGATTGATGTTGACGCTCTTGAAACGCTCACGGAACCAAGCCAACTGTCCCAGTCCGCTATACTTTATCGTCCAGTTAGGCAGCATGCTCGCTATAGTCGGGAATATGCTCAGACCACTATATCCTGTGTAGGCATTTAGGAATGCTGGCACCATAACGTCGGCACCATATTTCTTAACTGGTGTCTTGACAGGGTCAAACTTAGTACCATGCATAGAACTGTTGACAGGATAACGAGTGTCCATATACTGAGCCTGAACACGTTCTTGATAGCTGTCCAACAATCCGCAGAACTTCTCAAATGATGCAGACTTATAGCCATTGTTTGCATCGCCTGTTCCCTCGAATGCCGACTTGATGCTTATGGTAGTCATAGAAAAGCTACCACTCTGTGTTGTCGGCATCGACTCATACATATATTGTATAGACTTAGCCTTAGACTGGGTGTGAGACATATTCACGTCAATCTTCAGGTTACGTATAGGTTCAACTGTTGCCTTCACTTGCAAGTCCTTAGTGAGTGAGGTGGTGGCAGGAGTTGTTACCGACTCGTTGCTGTTGAGCAACCAACCATTAGAACGTGCCTTGTCTATATAGTCGTCGCTAATAAGACCGAAGGCAAAATCAAGACCTGGTGCCATCGCGTCATAACCAGAACGCTGACCGAAGATGTCACCGATATTAGGAGTATAACCTGGAAGAGTCATACCATACTGAGTGCGATAGGTGATACCAATATTACGCACCATCATAGCGAAACGTGCTGCACCCTGAGCAAACTTATACCACTTGAGGTCGTCAAGAGGCGGGAGGGCAAGTACACTGAGTTTCATCTTGACAGTGGTGTCGCTCTTATTGATAATCTTTATCTTGTTATCATCCAGTTTCTTGAATTTTACAGGTATGAGTTTTCCCTCCTCGTTACGTGCTGTAACAACAAGGCGCTTAGTCTTCTTACCATGCGTGATGATTAACGAGGTGTCTGCCTTGATAGTTATTTCCTTTACAAAAGTATTCTTCTTATTCTCCCTCGAATCCTTAGCATTCTTCTCGTCTTTGGAGTCCTTATCCTTGTCCTTCTTTGACTTCGTAGCCTTCGAACTCAGGTTCCTTGTATTCCTCTTCGGTGCCTTAGCAAAACGCTCGTTAGCCTTCTTGAGGAACGGAACATGGTTGTAGAGTTTCTCCATGTTGAGCGTTCCGTTGAGGTTTATCACACGATTATTGTTGATGGTGTTACCATACTTCACAACACCATTCTCCTCTGCACCGCGAGCCCAGTGATATGAAGCACTATATGAAGCGTCGGCATTGAGCCAGTCGAAGATAGGAATGAGGTTGAGTGGCAACTGGTATGAAGCGGTGAACGTCTGGTTATAGTCCATCGGTTTACCCAGATGCTTGATACTCTGCCATACGGAGTCTTTCCATGCCTGATACTGCTCAGGATAGAGGTCTTTGTTAACCTGCATATATGGTTCCTCAATCTCAGCCTGCGTAGAGCTTTGGAAACTCATATGGAGGTTGCGTGTGAGATCCCAACGGAGGGAGAGACTGCGATCCCAACGGAAACGTGAGTTCCATGTGGCTGGCACACTTGAAGGGGAATTTAAGTTTTCAAGGTCGCGCTCCTGCAACTCGTAGTAATAACGAGACATCTCCGTGTTGAAGGAAATGTTCTGAGGCATGTAGTTGAGAGCAAACTTCTTGAGTATATCATAGCTCTTAGACTTCGACTTAATCTTCTTAAACGGTTCAATCGACTTATACACTGGCGACCATGAATAGTTGAGTGAGCCCTTCCAGTTTATTTCGTTCTCATATACAGTGGTCTTACCTTCAGAGTGGGATGTTGACTGACTGAAACTGAATGAGAAGTTGGCTGGGTCGTAAGGCATCGGGTGTCCCTTTGTGGCTATACCCACACGAACACCTGAGAGAGAGAAGTTCTTTGACACACGTTTAGTAACAGCAACACTCTCTATCGAATCGCGCTCATGCTGGTCAGCAGCTGACTCAAGAGCATCCTCAAGTTTCATGTCGGTATCAAGAGGATTATATTTAGGTGACGTGCGCTCGCGCGTTACACTATAGTATAAAGGTGCAGTGACCTTAGCCTTCTCAGGGAAGAACTTACCCAACTCAATGTTGGTGGTGATGCTGTAAGTGGCATATTTATCGGTTGTGCGCTCCATCACCTTCTGTTCCAAACCACCGAAACCGTCGCTGATATATTTACCTGATGCCTGAACGCTACCCAAATCTGAAAGTTGGACATTGAGATTAGCCGCAGCAGCCCATCCACCCTCACTCTCTGGTTCAAGCAGACGCAATTCATTTACCCATACCTCAGCATCCTGCATCTCACCTGCCGTACCTATCTTCTTCACACCAATCATCATAGTCGATACCTCGCCAAGCGAAGGATTACCCAATATCTTGATGGTATTCTTCTGTCGGTCAGGATCTGATTGTGAGAAAACCGTAGTATATGATGCTCTGTTAGCCTTTCTCTCCAAATTACGAGCTTTCTTTATGGCAGTAAACTTGGAAAGGTCAATGTCGAGCATATTCTCGTCAGGCCAAACGACATGACGGTCGGCTTCAGAGTTAGAGGTATAGTTATTACGTGGAGGAGTGAGCTTCAACGGTATGTCATACTCGTAGAAGTTGTTGTTATAGTCGCTACCAAGACGCATGAAGAGCATGAGGTCATAGTCCTTCAGGTCTGACAGGTTCTCCTTTGTAGCATTGGCATGAACAAACATCTGTATGCGCTTGTAATAACGCATATCCATATGGGTATTCTTATACACAGCAACACCGTCATTGGTCTTCATGTCGTATATATCCATACGAAGCGACTGCTCGTTGTTCTCTGTCAACTGAGGCTGTGAAGGATCAACAACACGCGAGATACCTGGAGGCAGGATATAGTTTACAGGTTCCTTATCGTTATTCTCCTCAATATTGATAGAAGAAGCAGTGAGTCTGCCTGTTGGGTGTGGGTTACAGTCCTGTATTGTCTGATGTGTCTGATCATAAACACGCCAGTCACCACGCACAAGGTTAAGGGTTGCCATTCTGACTATACAAGAGTCCTGGAAGTCAGTCATATACATACGCATGAAACGTATAGATGTATAGTCTGAGATGTTACCCTCACGCTTAGTTGGGTTGTGCACAGGAATACGCATGAGATACCAGTTGACAGTCTCCTGTTTGCCATTACGCAGAGTAGGCTTTGCCACTCTCACGTCAGCCACATATCCCTGAGTGTTATTTACCAGAGCCTCAGGACTGATGTCTATCTCGTAGTCAAAGTATTTCTCATACTCGTTAAGGGTGTAGTCTTGGTTTATATCCTCAAGGTCAGGACCTGCCTTGTATGATGTATCGTATGACTCTGTCTGGTTGTTTGAGTCAGGCGAGTTGCCCTGTGGGTTGTTGATATTCTTATAGCGTTCCAGAATGCCCAATCGCATAGCATCATAGTCGCTACCACGGAAATAGTGGTAGTTATCGGCTGCAGGGTCACGACCAAAATCCTGCTGTACGCTTGCAGGCAGTTTCTGCAGGTATTCCTGGAATTTTGAACGTTCCTCGTCATCATTCAGACCATCAAGACCCACATCCTGCTTCTCTCGTGAACCGTCACTTGTGGCAAAGGCGTATGTGATAGTTGTCTGAGAAGGTACCTTACCCCACTGTGTATCGAAAGTTAATTCGTTTTCAGTCACAGGCATACCGCTCTCATAGAATTTCTTTCCATCAAGGAGCACATCCTCAGAAATCTCACCAAGGTTGATGTGTAGTTTGCCTGAGTGCTTGCTTGACGTACCATCGCGCTCGGTGTAGATGAATGGGTCGAGCATCCAGAATTCCACATATTCTATGTTGGCATCCTCAAAGTTACTCGTATCCAGTTTTCTCACCATACCACCCCATGCTCTGCTCGGATTCATCAGTGTACCGTCGCTATTAATGTCTGTAGTGTAGTTGTATGGTCCACGTTCCTTAGGGTAATAAGCTACGTTCATTACGGGGAGGGTATTCACAGCACCATTATATGTGCTCTGGTCACGATTAGGATAGAGCTCGCTCACATACACCTCTCTTACATAGTGGTTAGACAGCATCTCCACATTATTCTTGATATGGGCTGGGGTAAGCGAAGAAGAACGGTTGGTGAACAACGGGTCGATGGTGTACCACGCCATCTTAGCACGACGATAGCCTGACTGCAAACCATCCTTATCATATTCGGTAGGGTTCAATAGGGCCTTTGGTGCACTTGACAACTGCCATGAGGTAGGAGTCAGAAGGTTTATGTTATAGGTGGAATTTTCAAAATCATCAACGTATGATGCATTATCCTGCGTACCGCTTGCTATGCTTGAGAAGAGCTTGGCAAACTCTCCAGTAAACTGGATGTGTGACGGTTGCTTGACATGAAGGAACGGTATCTTGTTGAGCATATCGGTGAGCCACTGACTCTCCTTCTTCCAGCTTATGTTGAAGCCTACGAGGGTGTTGTTGACAGGCTCTGCACCCATCGCCACCTTTGACGTCAGACTCTGTTCGGAAAGATGCTGCAAAGTACCACTGATATTAAAGTCCTTGGTAAAGTCATACTCCCAGTTGATACCAAACATCGATTTGCGTTCCATGGAGTAGTCGGACTGACTCTCAAGGGATACATTGACAGCGGTGCCTGCGTCGATAATGCTTTGGTTGAGAATGGTCACCTCTCCTGCACTATAGTCCACAGAATAGTCCACACCTTCTACCAGTTGCACACCACCAGCCGTAACCTTCACACTACCTTGTGGCACATTATAAGCACCAAGCGAGATGACATTATTCGACGACCCTTGGAAGTGACCTGTCATAAGGAACCTATTCTTCTCAGCCACCTGCTTAGCTGCTGTCTTGGTGGTATCATAGAGTTCGGAGTATGAATATTTCTCTGCCAACAGACTCTCCATACCGTGAGCTATGAGTTGGTCCTTCAATCCCTTACCAAATGGCTCTGCCATTGGGAAGAACACACGTCCGTTGCTGACGGTGTAGCCCTCAACAAAGTCGAACACACCGTTAGGGTTAGTACGGTTATTGCCATCGAGACGGTCAGCACCCTGCAAACGTATGATTGGGTAGTTCTTTACCGTTGGGTCTGGTATGTAGGTGGTATATACGCCGATGGTGTCGCTCTGATACTTAACGTCGAGTTTGAACCTCTCCTTCTTAATCGATGAGGCGAGGTAATAGACGTTTTTCATCATCAGCTTCCAGTTAGGCTGGCTTGGGGCACTCTCCACGTTACGTAGCGATTTGACAAAGAGCACCTGATCGGTTTCGTTGTTATCGGTAGAGAATTCACCTACCTGATAGGTCACACCACCCGAGGTGTATTCGTAAGCTATGGCAAGCACCTGATCATTTTGCAAAGCCGTCTTGAGTGAGATGAAACCCATAGCTTTGTTCACCGTGTATTCTGAGGAGTTGAGCAGTCGTGCCTTACCCACCTTTTCGTATGTCTTGCCACCAGACATAGAGATACCAGCCACCACCTCGCCGTCAAGAGCATCATCCACATTATCCAGATAGCGTATAGCGGTATGGTTGATAAGTTCCTGATAAAGTCGGTCCTGCTGGTTGTTAGGAACGTTGGTAACACCCACATCGCCCAAGTGGGGGAATGCTACAATATCACGTGTATTGCTCGTCGTACCACTCTTGTTTGTCACCCAAACCTCCACACGGTTGATGGTGATAGCTGTAAGTGGGGTAGGCAGTCGTGACATCCATGCGTCATAATTGTCATGATAGTAGATATCGAGGAAGAAGTGGCGGTTTTCCTCGTAGTTGGCTACGTTGAGTTCAAAAGGTTTGAGTTGTACACCACCCTTTGACGATACCGACTTTGATGAAGATTTCTTCTGAGAAAGGACGGTCTGCAACTTCAACTTACCAAACTGCATATCTGCACGCACACCAAAGAGTGACGAAGCACCAGTGATGAGCGATGAATTGCTTGGAAACGACACATTACCAGCCTCAACGAGTTTTATTATCTCGTCCTCCTTACCGTCATACTTCAACTTCATGTTCTGTGCGTCATAGTCAAAGGTCGCATCGGTGTTGTAATTGAGGTTGAGGTTCATCTTGTCACCCACCTTACCAGTCACGTTGACGTTAATCTTTTCGTTGAAGTCAACGGTAGTAGTACGACGGTTGCTGAGAGGCAGAGATGGGTTGTCGATGGTCTTCATCGTAGCGCCGAGTTTCAGTTCGGCAGTACCCTGTGTCTTCACCCTGATGCCTCCAGGACCGAATATCTTTTCTGCAGGACCAAGGTCGAAGTGCATATCGGTGAAATCGAACTTTTCTTTGCCTTTTTTCTCGAATATCTCGCTGTTTTTGCTACGGAAATAGTCGCTAAATAGGTTCTTCTCGCTCCATTTCATATACTCCATCTGGTCCATCATGATAGGAGCAGATAACCATGTCTTGCCCATACGAGTACCTATGACATACCTGTCGAGTGTGTCGTTATACTCCACCTCTTGCTTCATGTTTTCTGGACGTTTTAGGTCGGCAGGACCTTGCTCCAGGTCGTCGTATGTTATAGGGGTAGTGCGCTGTATAGGCCAACGGGGGTGCAGCAGACTGTCTGGTATGGAGTCGTTCTCCAATTCCAACTGAGCCATCTGCTCACGATATTTTTCGAGCGAACTCTGTGAGCCACCCGTCTTTGCCCTGTTCCCGTTCCCGTTAACGTTAGTGTCTTCTGGTGCATATTCTCCAAACGCCATACCCAAGTTGGCAGTTACCGCACTGGCAACCACCATCAATAGAATCACGAATATGGATATATGCTTTCTCACTTTTATCTATAAACTATGAACTGTAAACTATTTAATCATCTTCAGCGCCTGCTTGATAACCTGTTCTACAGGCATATCAGGATTGCCACGAAGAATTTCTGTTACCACCTTGCTGCTTGGTGCAGGGGCAAAACCCAGTGCTGTGAGGGCGCTTATCGCCTCGTCGTGGGTCTGTGAAGCCTGAGCCGAGAGTGCCACACCAGCAGCATTAGCACCATTTGAAGCTGAAGCGATATCGGCTATGATACCACTCGCAGCCATCTTGTCACGAAGGTCCACTATGATGCGCTGTGCCGTCTTCAGTCCTATGCCCTTCACGCCCTTCAGAGCCTTCTCGTTGCCCGTTGAGATGATGTTCACGAGTTCAGTGGCACTCGTAGCGCTGAGTATCATACGTGCTGTATTGCTACCAACTCCGCTAACGGTAATGAGCATACGATACAGTTCACGCTCCTGCTTGTTGTAGAAACCGTAGAGTGTGTAACTATCGTCACGTCCACCAGTCATTATAGCCTCGTGAACGTACAACTTAACTTCTTTCTTCCCCTGTATCGCCGTATAGGTGTTCAGAGATATGTTGAGCAAGTAGCCTACGCCTCTTGCCTCTATCACCGCTGTTGCAGGGGTGATGTCTGTCAGTTCGCCTTTTATATATTCAATCATACCTCTTTTATAACGTACGCGTGAAAAAATTATTGCAATACGGTTAGTTTTTTAACATTTTCGCCATAATAATTTGGCTGATTAAGAATAAATTCTTACTTTTGCAGAACATAGTGACAATTTCACCTCATAACCAAAACCTTAAATGAAAACTATTTTTAAGTGGATAATCGGTATATTGGTTGCGCTACTCGTTATTGTGGGTGGTGTAATCTATGCACTTTCTACTGACAAAGTGCAGCAATGGCTGTATGCTCAGGGCGTCGATATGTTGCAGGATGCACTTGGCACACGAGTGAAGGTTGACAAGATAGCCATCAGTTTCAGCAAGGGAGGCATAGCCCTCTATGGCCTGGAGATTGATGACAAACAGGATGTCACCATGCTGAAGGTGGACACCTTGGAGGCTATGGTTGACCTTACGAGGATTTTTGACCACAAGGTGGAGATAGAGCGTGTTTATCTGCATGGAGCAAAGGGCACATTCTATAAGGAACGTCCTGACACGGCTGCCAACTACCAGTTTGCGCTTGATGTCATAAAGGAACTATCACACAAGGACGACAAAGACAAAAAGAAAGAGGACGAGAAGAAGATCAATACCCCTCTGGCATTGGACCTGAAACTGCTGAGCCTGAAAAGAACATACTTCAAGTGGGATGTCAGGTCACAGCCCCATAAGCTTTACAAGTTTGATGGCAAAAAGCAGTTGGATACCAATCATCTCAGCGTCGTCTTGGACAACGTGAGGATTAGTGGACATATGGGCGATGACCTGCCTGAGCATATCACGATAGAGGACCTCAAGGCTCGCGAAGAACATTCATCCACTGCTGTGGCGTTCGATGCGCTGGAGCTGGCAATGGGAAGCGAAACCAGTCTGAAGAGCGAAATAGAAAATCTCAGTGGTACCTTCCAAGGATGGAATTTCACCATCGATAACGCAGATTTCTCTTCTATACCATTCAAGGAGGAGGGAAAGAAGGTAAAGTTTGACTTCTCTCAGCCTATCGAGGCTATGGTGAAGGATATAAAAGTCAGGACGGGCAGCACTACGGCGAATATTTCAGAGCTACCTTTGAAGATTACCTTCAGACAAGCGCCAAGCCAGAAGACACCAGGTAAGATGGTGATGAAGCCAAGGTTGGCATTCTCTCCCTCGTCGCTCTCAGCGAGAGTAATCTGCAGGGACTTCGCACGTTATCGAGTGCCACCTTTGAGAAATTTCACCACGCCTCTGCTGGTCACTGCTAATTTTGATGGTGAGTTGGACAATCTCAACATACGCAATATCCATGTCACGGATGAATCGAAGAAGCGTCTTGACCTCCGTGCTGAGGGCGTAATGAAAGATATCACGGTAAAAAAGAAATTCAAGTTCCACTTCCGCAATATACGCATGAAGGCGCATGGCGGCATTAAGGAGCAGCTCGTAGGGCATTTCGCCAAAACAACTGATTTGAAGATGCAGAAACAGATGCGCAAACTTGGCGATATAGACTATAATGGCTACATGAATATCTATAAGACTGACCAGGATTTTCATGGCACGCTGCACTCCAAGTTTGGTAATATTCGCTTTGACTTCAATATACACGGCACACCAGGAGGTATGGTAGATGGACGCATTCGCTACCTACGCTCTATGCAGGGTACTATGAGCACCAAGAACTTCAAGTTTGGCGAAGTGATGGAGGTCAAGGAGATAGGCACTGCCAGCTTCGAGGCAAAATATAAGTTTGATATCACGGGTAAGAAGACACAGAAAGCTCTGCGCCTCAATCGTGGCAAACTGCCTATAGGCAGTCTCAGCGCCGTCATCAGCGAAGCTAAGGTGGGCTTATTAAACATCCACAAGGCAACTGTCGATCTGGAGAGCGATGGTAAGACTGCCACTGGTACCGCTATGTGGATAAAGTCTCTGTTCAATATCGGTGTTGATTTCCTGTATCACCAGACGGCTACAGAACATTACTACACCTACAAGACCTACTTCACCAAACACGACAGCAAGGGTATCCATAAGTGGACGGCTGAAGAAATAGAGAAGGCTAAAATCCAGACCGAGAAATATGAGAAAAAGTTGGCTGAGAAGCAAGCCAAGAAAGCTGAGAAGGAGGCTCGCAAGGCTGAGAAGGCACGAATAAAAGCCGAGAAGCAGGCTGCCAAGGAGGCTGAGAAGGCTGCTGCTGCAAACGACACAACCAAAAAGAAGAAAAAGAAAAAATTCTGGTTTATATGAAAAAAATAACTATTATTGCAATCATGCTGCTCAATATCATGGCAGCTATGGCGGTAGAGAACTATCCTTACCGTAGTGATTTTCTTTGGGTAACAACACCTGACCATGCCGACTGGCTCTACAAGACAGGCGAGAAGGCTAACGTAGAGGTGCAACTCTTCAAGTATGGCTATGCTCAAGACGTGAAAGTGGATTACGAGGTGGCACAGGACATGATGCCTGCCTCTACCAAGGGTAGTGTGAAACTCAAGAACGGCAAGGCTGTCATAAACATCGGTACTCGTACTGCACCTGGTTTTACCGACCTTGTGCTCAAGGCTACCGTTGACGGCGAGGCAACCCAGCATCATGTGAAGGTGGGTTACGACGTTGATAAGATACTTCCATTCACCAAAATGCCCGATGATTTCGGCAATTTTTGGAAGCAGACACTCGACAAGATGCATAAGACACCTCTCTCATATACACGCGAGTTGGCAAAGGAATATTGCACAGACAAGATAGACTGTTGGCTCATACGTCTGAAGATAGATAAGGAGCATAGTATGTTTGGTTACCTCTTCATGCCTAAAGACCGTGAGGGCAAGAAACTGCCTGCTGCTTTCTCTCCTCCTGGAGCAGGTGTGAAGACCATCAAGTACCCTCTTCGCCATAAGTATTACCCTGAGGATGGTTTCATACGTCTTGAGGTAGAAATTCACGGTCTCGACCCACGACTCTCTGAGAGTACCTTCAAGGATATTACCAGTGCCTTCGCTTCTAAGGACAATGGTTATTTCACCAATCGCATAGACAACCGTGAGGCTTACTATATGCGTCATGTATATGCTGGTATGGTGCGCTGGACTGACTTCCTCTGTTCGCTGCCTGAATGGGATGGTAAGAACCTCGCCGTACAGGGTGGCTCACAGGGTGGAGCTCTCGCCTTAGTCACTGCTGCTCTCGACCCTCGCGTAACGGCTTGTTGCGTCAACCACCCTGCCCTCACCGATATGGCTGCCTATACCGACAAGGGACGCACTGGCGGTTATCCTCACTTCAAGCCCGAGATACTCACTCCGCAGGTTGTCAACGTGCTGCAATACTATGACGTGATAAACTTCTGTCGCATCGTCAAGTGTCCTGTTCGCATGACCTGGGGCTATAACGACAACGTGTGTCCTCCAACCACCAGCTATGCTGCATGGAACACGCTCACCTGTCCTAAGGAGTGTGTCATCACTCCTGTCAACGAGCACTGGACCAGCGAACGTATGGAGAAGGAACATGAGGAGTGGATTAAAAGTAAAATTGATAATTGATAATTGATAATTGACAATTGATAGTTGAACTTCGAGCTCTGCTCGGAGCCTAATTCCTAATTCCTAATTTCTAATTTCTAATTATAATCTAATTTATGCTGAACGAGGTAAATGAGAGCTACACCATGGCTGAAGCCATACAGGAGGCTCAGCGCTGTCTGCATTGTAAGGTGCCCCAGTGTAAGAAGGGGTGTCCGATAGGCAATGACATACCCGACTGGATTCACGAACTGAAGAAGGGCAATCTGGGCAATGCTATCAGCATCATACGCGCCAAGAGCAATCTGCCAGCCGTGTGCGGACGCGTGTGCGGACATGAGAAACAATGTGAGGGTTCCTGTGTCTTGGGCAAGAAGGGCGAGGCTGTGCATATAGGCAAACTGGAGCGCTTCATAGCCGACTTCGACTCAGAGAACGGGCTGACCCACGAAGACATCGCCGAGAAGACTCGTGGCAAGGTGGCTGTAATAGGTGCTGGCCCGTCAGGCATCACCGTTGCTGGCGACCTGAGCAGGATGGGCTTTGCCGTCGAGGTGTTTGAGATGGAACAGCAGTGTGGTGGAATGCTGCGCTACGGCATACCCGAATACCGACTGCCTAAGGAGGTGGTGGCACGCGAGATACGCCACATAGAGAAGATGGGCGTGATAATACATCGCGGCTACCACATCGGCGTAGATACCACCATCGACGACCTCTTTGCACAGGGTTTTGATGCTATCTTCATAGGTACAGGTACCAGCAAGCCCAAGTCGCTCGAGATACCCATCTGGCAGAATGGCAAACAGAGGGAAGACCTCAAGTGTGCCGACCTCAAGCGCATACGCTTTGCCACCCACTTCCTGCGTCGTATCGAACTCATCTCTGAGGGCTTCATGGCACGCAACGAGATACCTGTTGACGAGGGGGCAAAGGTATGGATAATAGGATGTGGCAACACGGCGATGGATGCTTCGCGCTCTGCCTTGCGCATAGGTGCCTCAAAGGTTGATGTGATTTACCACAAAGGCATCGACACCATGTCGGCTCTCATGGCTGAATATGACGATGCCGTGAAGGAGGGCGTAAACTTCAACTGGTGGAGTAGCATCAAGGAGATACACGTTGACGACTCTCTCGACATCAAGGAGATAGTGCTTGAGACTCGGGAACCTGACAAGGAACCAGTGGTGCAGACCCTGCCTGCCGACAACATCATCATGGCTATCGGCGCTACGCCTCACACCAAGATTGTGCGCACCACCTCAGGACTGGAGAACGACGAGCATAAATACCTCATCACACGCGATGTGCCTTACGGCATGACCACTCGCAAGGGTGTCTTCGCTGGTGGCGATGTGGTAGGTCGTCAGGCTACCGTAGTCCACGCCATGCAGGATGCCAAGAAGGTTGCCGAGGGCATAGCACAATACGTGGATGCTGTGAAACTGATGCAAGCGATAAACCTTACTGATTGAAGCGTGGGCTTCAATCAGTAAGAAGTAAGAAGTAAAAAGTAAAAAGTAAGGAACGCAAGAAAAATTTTGTCTATAACAATTCATGATTAGGGCATAAAAAAGGGCTGCTACCGATTGGTAACAGCCCTCTTAATTCCTAATTCCTAATTTCTAATTCCTAATTAAGCTTAGAAAATTCCTCAAAACTGATTTCTTTCTCATCGAGAGTTACAACTTCCTTGAGAGCTGTCATCAGCTTGCGGTCAGCAGCCTGATTGATGAACTGATCCACCTGCTCAGGTTTCTTCAGCATCTCCTCAGCATACTGGTCGAGGTACTCGTCAGGAATGTTATTCATACCATACTGAGCAAACTGCATCTTGGTCATCTCCTTAGCTACAGCCTTCACGTCAGCATCCTCAATCTTCACGCCAGTCTGCTCCAGCAGCTGGTTCTTGGCAAGGTGCCATGTGAGCTCCTTGATTGACTGCTCGTAGTTCTCGTCCACATACTTCTGGTCCTTATCCTTGTTGTTGGCAAGCATGATGCGCTTCATCAGTTCATCAGCATACTGCACCTTGCCGAGCTTCTTCTCCACGTATGTACGCACGTCAGCGAGGAAACGGTACTCGGCGTTAGCGTCGAGCTGCTCCTTGAGCTGAGCCTCTATCTTAGAGCGGAACTCCTTCTCGTCCTTCACAGCATCCTTACCGAACACCTGGTCGAAGAGCTCCTGGTTGATGTCGTGCTTCTTATAGCGTGAAATCTCAGTTATCTGGAAAGAGAAATCGCTGTTCACGTTCTCCACGTCCTCCTTCTTAATCTTGAGCAGTGAAGAAATCTCTATTGGTGACTCTGGGTAAGCCTTCTTAGGGTTGAAGGTGATGATGTCGCCCACCTTGCATCCCTGGAAGAGAGCCTTCTGCTCGTCAACCTTGATGTATGAAGGCAGAATCACAGCCTCAGAAACCTCTATACCACCTTCCTTAGTGGTGCCGTCCTCGTTCAGCTCGCGAATGTCACCCTTCAGCATATCGTTGTCCTCGTAAGACTCAACCTTCTCGTATGAACCGCCGCGTGAAGCGTAGGCGTCTATCTGCTGGTCGATCATCTTCTTGTCGGTCTTGATGTTGTAGTACACAATCTTATTGTGCTTAGACAGCTTAACGTCGATTTCCGGAGCCACAGCGATGTCAAACTTCAGAGTGTAAGGTGCTGGCTGGTCAAGGTCAACAGGCTCCTCGCCGAGGTGTGGCATAGGCTCGCCAAGCATGTTTATCTTGTTTTCCTTAACATACTCATACAGCTTCTCGCCAACGAGCTTGTTGATAGCATCAACCTTCACCTGTGGACCTATCTGGCGCTTAATCAGGCCGATAGGAGCCTGACCTGGACGGAAGCCAGGGATGTTAGCCTTCTTACGATACTCATTGAGCTGCTTCTTCACGTTATCCTGATAATCAGCCTCCTCTACTGTGATGGTCATCAGTCCGCTTACCTTCTCTGGGTTTTCAAATGTAATTTTCATATTTCTTGTCTTTTATAATTTTGCAATTTGAGGTGCAAAATTACTAAAAAAAGTTGAACTACACAACTTTTTGTAAAATAAATAGGTATAATACCTTATTTTATGCAATCAGATAGTTGACAATTGATAGTTGATAGTTGACAATTGATAATTAAGAAAACAACCAAAAACAAAGTGAAAGCAAAATGCCCTGTTTTGTGACATTCTGCTCAATGAAAAACCTCCGTTTCAAAATCAAATCTGGAGACTTCCAAACCCCATTTTTAGCCAAAAATCAAGGCATTCTCAATTTCCACCTATAAAAGCATTACTTTTATCTGCAAAAGCATTACTTCTGCATGCAAAACCAATGCTTCTGCAACCAAAAATTCGACCCTTATTCACAGATTATCACACCAATACCACAGCATAAAAATCACCCCATTTTTCAACCCTCTGACAACCAGTTTCTTACAAAATTCGCGAGGTTTTAGAATTTGAAGCCGACATTCCTCTTGCCTCCAAATTCTTCACTCTCGCGGCCTCAGAAAAACTCACTTTGTCAGCAAAAATCGCTTTTTTCTATCCCTTTGTTTGGAGGAATAATAAATAAATTCCTAACTTTGCAAAAGTAAACAGTCAAGAAAGGAACTATGGCAACATATACAATTACACTAAATGAGCGTTCTGCAAGTGGGAAGGCATTTGTTTCCTACTTGAAGGAACTTGGAGTACTTATTCAAAAGATTACTCCAAAAGCCAAAAGTAGCTATCAGCGCTCTCAAGAAGATAAGCAGGCTGGTCGTATAGAGAAATTTTCTTCATCAGAAGAAATGTTTAATTCTTTAGGCATATAGATTTTACCCTCTTATTTACTGGAAGTGGAACTCATTCAGACTTATTTTGATCTTTTTTAGTGACCTTAGGAGGTTACTTTTCAAAATGCTTCTTTTCTGTACTATTCACCTCCCCCATTGTTTGAAAGATAAAAATCATCGTCACCGTCACTTTTTGGGTGTAACATGTTGATTGTCTGCATAAAAGACTGGTGACGATAAAAACACAGAAGCAAGCGATTCATGTACCTTTTTTGAGACTTTTTCTTTAGCTATTCATTACTATCTGGCGCTCCTCGTCTGTCAGTCCATAGAGGTCAAACACCTTGTTGTCTATTTCTTCGTCAGTAGCTTTTATCTGTGCCGTAAGTTGTTGGCACTCTGCCACGCGTTGGTTGAAGAAGTCCTCCCACTCGTCTTGTTCTTTGAGTGGTATGCTTATCTTCTGCTTTTTCAGTTCTGCTTTCAGTCCCTTGAAGTCCATCGTGTCAAACTGCTGCAAGGCTGTCGTTTTCTTCAGTCCGTCATAGTCCTCACTCAGCCGATTCAAGAAACGGCTACGCTTCTCCTGCAACTGCTCGTGGAGTGTGAGCATTGTATCGGCGAGCGCAATGAATGGTTGCTGAGCATCTGTGGACACCAACGGTATGGGAATATTTCTTATATATTCTGGATTAATATCAATATTACCATCTCCACGTATGCTTTCTAAAAGATATTGGAAGTATCTTGCATTGATAATGGCTAACAAATACTTTAAGGATACATTATTAGAAAGATGTTCCATTTCTTTTCTGGATAATGTAGAGTATCTCTTGACACTACCATCTATACTGTTATTTTCTACTCCATTAAGGTCCTTCCACAGAATACAGATTCTATTTGTTTGGTCGCAAAGCAAAGATTTCTCATCTAACGTTGCTTTCATTGTACCTATCTTGTTCGTTAGGATTTTTGGGACACAATATAACTCAGGAAAAGTTGGCCTTCTCAGTTTATTTGGACAACGTTCTGTATTATATTCTAAAAACCTTATTCTATTAGTCTGATATCTGTCAATATCTTTTGCTTCGATATATTCGCGACAATGGATTTCGTCTTTTATCAAACTTATCAAATCTTCTTTTACGAACTCTCCTTTCGCAGTCTTCTCGTCTGCATTTAGCACCATCCCAACACTAATATAGCAGAAGTCGCCAAGGACATTCATTCCTTCATGCCGAATTGTCTTTTTTGTTGTATTATCCAAATTCCAAACATAAGACTTTTCATCTTGTAGGAGCGATTTGAAATCTTTCTGAAATATTGGTTTTAAGGTGCCATTTTCTATTTTCGAGATTGTTATTGGTTGTTGGCTATGTATCTTTTGAACAAAGAAGATTGTGCTTGTTACAACCGCATCATCAAAAACAATAATTCCCTTAAGGTCTGATACCTCATATAATGAGAATTCTTCCAGCAGCATTTCTCTTGATTTTTGCGCATAAAGTTGCGTGTTTAGAGGATAAGGCACAATCATAGAACAAAGACCTCCTTCTTTACAAAGATGTCTTATGCCTAATTCTATAAATGGAATATATAAATCCCATTTCTGGTAAAGAGTCTTATATCTTTTCGAGTCGATAATGGCCTGTCTTTGAGAGGTCATGTCAGACGATGATAATTGTGTTATAGCGTTAACATACGGCGGATTACCTATCACCACATCGAAGCCACCCTTCTCGAAGACTTGCGGGAATTCCTTCTGCCAGTCGAATGCCTTGTCGCCAGCTATGGCAGGGTCGCTGATGAGCGAGTTGCCACACTTTATGTTCTGGTTCAGAGTGTTGAGCTTGCGGTGCTTCTTGGCTGTGCGAAGCCACAGAGCCAACTGGGCTATGCCCACGCTCTCTTCATTGATATCCACGCCATAGAGATTATGCTCAAGTATGCTGTGCTCCACATCTTGGAACACGAGTGCCGAGCCTGTAATCTTGGCATTCATTTCGTCCAGCTGCTTGTGCTCAGCCATGAGAAACTGAAGGGCGGCATTGAGAAATGCGCCACTGCCACAGGCTGGGTCAAGAATGGTGAGCTGGAGCAACCACTCACGATACTGCTCCAGTTGCTGCAAAAGGCGTTGCTTAGTCTTCAGTTGCCTGCGCTGGTCAGAGTTGTATTCTTCTTCGTTGATGCCCAATTCTTGCTTCTTCTCGGCACAGAGGCGACCGACGGTGTTCTCCACTATGTATTTGGTGATGTACTGAGGGGTGTAGAACACGCCGTCCTGCTTGCGCTTAGAGGTCTGAGGCGCCTCGCCATTATTTATCTGCTGAGTCACCTCCTCTATTTCGCTAAGGGAGTTTTCAAAGATGTGACCAAGAATATTCACATCCACATCGCTCTCAAAGTCGTAGGCAGAGAGCTTGCGAGTGTGCTCAGCCAGTATGTCGTCGCTTATGGTGAGGCTGTCGAGCATCTCATCAGGCTTGAACAGTCCGCCGTTATAGGCAAATATCTCATACTTACTGGTGGTGTGACCCGTGTTGAGATAACCAAAATGTTTCTTGATGCGCTCATAGAGGGGCACATACATATCCAGTTCCTTCAGTTGCTTCCATTCATCTATTATCTGCATGATCATATTGGGAGGAAGCAGACCTGCATCCTCAGCAAAGAAGATGAACAGCAGACGGTCGAGCAACTTCTGCGTCTTCTTGAAAAGCAATAGTTGCCACTGCTTTTCGTCATTACCCTCAGGGGCTGGATTCTGGGCAAGGATGTCGGCAAAGAGCGCACGCTTAAACTCGGAGTAGTCACGATAGAGAGCTTTAGTTATCTGGTCTTCGTTAGACACCGATTCACTCTTCATCTGTATGGCAATGCCATGCACCACCTGTTCCCATGCCAGGCAGAGGTATAGCTCACGAAAATCATCAAGTGTCATGTGGAATATATCCCATTCCCTATACTCCACAGCATTGTCGATATAGAGGCGCAACTTCTCAAAATTGGAGATGATGACCAGACGCGTATCCCTATGCTTGCTCTTATAGCCGAAGGCCTGAGTCTCTATGCTTGCAAGGTCGGGTGTCTTGTGGTCTTTCAGCTCTATCACACCTATTACCATATCATTTAGCAATATGGCACCGTCGGCTTTCTTAGAACCCACCTCGTTTTTCAACTCGGTGGTCAAGTTGTAGTTGGGCGAGGGATTGATGGTGTAGCCCAGCACCTTCACAAACAGTTCGCGAAGGAACCCTTCCTGAAACTGCTCCTCCTTAATCTTATGGATGTTAGCTTGAATATCTACGTTGAGAAAATAACTCTGGTATTGCTGCCAGGGGGTCAAAATCTGCTCTTCATTGAGCATGTTGAGATACTTCTTAACGATATTTTTCTGTAATAGCATAGACGATTAAATTTACACTGCAAAGATAGGGAGTTTTTATGATAATACCAAATAAATCAAAGAAAAAGTAGGAAAGTAGAAAAGTAGGAAAGCAGACATTAAGGTATTCTAAGGAAGATAAATAATAGTAGTAATAATAATAAATTAAAAAAAAATTATACTATAAAAGTCTCTCTTCCGCACTCGGAAAATGCTTCATGTCCACTTTCCGCATTTCCTACTTTCCGCATTTCAATTTTCTTGCGAAAAAAACAAGCGCGACAACACTGGCAAGGTCATTTCCAAGTCTTTCGCATGGGGCCTGACAGGCGAGAAATACGCCATCGAGGGTCAGATTATCGTTCCTAAGAAGAAGGAGCAGCCTAAACCCTGAATGAAGATACATTATCTTCACCACAATCCCCTCTTCAGCCGCTTGACTGGAGAGGGGAGTTATTATGATGTAAAAGCATAGCTTTTATCGCCTTAAACCATAGCTTTTATAAGGTTAAAGCATAGCAAGATATGATATATTAGTTTACTGGTTTTTAAGGTAGTAATCAAGGTAGGCTGGAAAACCAGCATCACTGCCACCTGAATCATAATAGCGGGCATGCAGGAAAGCCTTTAATGGAAGGTAGATAGCACCATAGGGGGCTTTATACAGCTGGTCGGGGAAAGCAGCGATAAAATTAAGATCATACTCGTCCTCGAGGCGTCGGTCTTTTTGATAGT
The DNA here is from genome assembly GCA_002353585.1 of Prevotellaceae bacterium UBA2738. Classification (GTDB taxonomy): domain Bacteria; phylum Bacteroidota; class Bacteroidia; order Bacteroidales; family Bacteroidaceae; genus Prevotella. The sequence continues at coordinate 38,532 of DEJW01000036.1, forward strand.
AATTATTAGCGAATTCCCACTCCAATTCCCAGAAATGAGCCTTTGCAGTTCCCCAGGGGTAAGGATTTACCTTGCCGCCACGATAATAACGGCAGATTTCCATCATACCCTCCCAGGCGGTCTTCGGTTTTGGCTTAGGCTTGCGCCTGAGATTAGTGCACTTGCCGTAATCACAAACCCATGAATTATAATCTGGTGGCATACACTCAGCATATGCCATAAATCCAAGTTGTATTTTGCTCCATTTAGGGTCTTTCCAAGCACCCTGAAACTGAGGGTCTTTAAACATATTGCTCCCTAGTCTCTCCCACATTTTTCTGGATTTATTTTGAAATGCTCCAAAATAGTATTCAGCCTCAAAACACCAGAATCGCCAGTATAAATGATACTCCTTATCCGTGCACACGAACTTTTCCCGTTCTGGGCATTTCTTCTCACCTTTATAATAGAGGCAATACTTAAGTATATCGTTCTTCATTTTTTTTACTTCCTCCCTTCTACAAAGGTGTCGAACTGGTCGCTGAGGTCAAGCATCCAGTCGGAGAGTTTGGTCTTGGCATGTTGGATGAGGTCTTCAGGCATTTCCTTGTAATAGGCGTAAGCCATAGGACCTGCGATGGCAGCAAGGGTGTCAGCATCGCCTCCGAGGGAGATGGCGAGTTTGAGGCAGTCGGCATAATCTTTGCTTTCGAGGAAACAGATGATGGCGACTGGAACGGTGAGCTGACAGGTCTCGGAGAAGTCATAGTCAGGTTTGATGTCAGCATAGGTGCGCGAATACCATGATGGGTAATATTGTTTGAGCACATTCTCCTTGATGTAGTCTTTATCCTTACCATGCATGCAATGGAAGGTGACAAGGGCTGCTGCTACGGCACCCTTGATGCCCTCTGGATGGTTGTGGGTAGGCACGGCGGTTTTGGTAGCAAGGTCGATGCACTCGCTCTCTGATTGAGCCATAAAACCTGCTGAGGATACGCGCATAGCACTACCATTGCCGTAGGAGCCATAGGCTGGTTTGACTTCCCTGCCTGTGAGCCAACGCATGAAACCGCCTCCGTAGCCACGATACGGTTCTTCACGGCATCGGTGCCAGAGGTTCTGGGCTACATCGAGACCGTTCATTAGGGCTTCGGCACAGGCGAAGGTGCAGACGGTATCGTCGGTATAGTCGTTCTTGGGATGGAGCAGATTGACTGCATCATAATTCTTGGTACGATAATGAAATTCGTAAGGCTTGCCACTGATGTCGCCGATAGCCTCGCTTAGTAATAGGTTCTTCATTTTAGTTCAATGGTTTTTAGGTTCAAAAGTTTAAGGGTTAGAATTCGAGTCGGAAGCCTTTTTCTTTCATCTCGTTATAGCTGTCGGCATTGAAGCTATAGAGGAATGCCTCTTTCTTGTTGGGCAGAGGGATGGTTTCGTCGGTCTGGTTGAGGATGCCGAGTTTAAGCATCTTGTTGTAGAAGTTGCGACGGTCGAACTTTACGCTGAGGATTGCCTCGTAGAGATGCTGCAGCTGGGTCATGGTGAACTTAGGGGGCAGGAGTTCGAAACCGATGGGCTCGAAGTGTATCTGACGACGAAGTTCTGTGGTTGCCATGCGCAGGATGAGGTCGTGGTCGAAGGCAAGTGAGGGCACTTTGTCAAGGGGAAACCACTGTGCCTTGGCTGCATCGTCGCCTGCCTTGACGTCGCTAAGGCGCACCAGGGCATAATAGGCTATGCTGATGACGCGTTCGCGAGGGTCGCGGTCAGGAGCTGAGAAGGTGTGAAACTGTCTGATGTAGGCGGTCTTGAGTCCTGTCTCTTCAAAGAGTTCGCGACGGGCTCCGTCTTCGGCTGCCTCGTCTATATTGAGAAAGCCGCCTGGGAATGCCCACCTGCCTTTGTAGGGTTCTATACCGCGCTCTATGAGCAGGATGTTAAGACGGGTGCCATCGAAACCGAAGATGACGCAGTCGGTGGTGACACTGGGATGTGGGTACTTGTAATGATAGTTTAGGGTTTCCATATCTTTATTGCGTTAAATTTACGCAGCAAAGGTACGGATTATTTTCGAAACAAACAAATTTTGCAACAAAAATTGCCTACATCAGCAAAAAAAACTACCTTTGCGGGCGAAATCGGTGATAAAACTTGCCGATAGCAAGATGCAGATAACCCTGAACTTCATAACCAGCAGATTTGAGGAGTATAACCGCCTGATGTTTGGTGGGGTGCTACCTCCCCTGCCCATAAAATTAGGGAGGGCGAGAACGCGCCTGGGGTCGCTGTGCTACTCATATAAGAGGGGACTGTTCGGACTGGGCAAGAGGGAGATTTACAATCTGCACATGCGTTTTAGCACGTATTACGACCTGTCACAAGAGATGTGGGAAGACATCATAATACACGAGATGATACACTATTACCTCATCACCACGAAGCAGCAGGACAAGACTCCCCACGGACCGAACTTTCGCAGGATGATGAAGGATATAAACCAGAAGTTTGGCAGAAACATCAGGGTGAGCGTGAAAAAAGTTTGATTTTTCTTTGGCAATACGAAGAAAATGAGTAACTTTGCACCCTCACTTACGAAAAAACGCTCGGGGTTGACTGGATTTGACAGCGGACTGAGGTTGTATGTAAGCATGCGGAGTTAAGACTGTGCACTCCATAATCTCGTCGGTCAACAATTTAATTGGCGAAAACAACTACGCTCTCGCTGCTTAATCGAAGTATAGTAGATTAGCTTTATCCCTGCAAGGCAGGGAACGAGACATCGCTCAGAGCCCTCTCCCTGAGGCTTACTGATTAAAGCGGTGCAGAAATATCGGGGATAGCAGGGGTAGTGCCTCTATGCTCTTGTGAAATCTTATGGGGATAAGGTTGCGGTTGGTGGCTTGGGTCTTGCCGTAGCACGAAAATGAAGTCCAAGATAAGCATGTAGAAAGCACACGGTTTCACCGTTTGGACGAGGGTTCGACTCCCTCCAGCTCCACACTATAAAAGGATGGCAATCGCCATCCTTTTTTGCTTTTTACTTTTTCCTCCTCATCTGCGACAGCGACCAGAAGATTACTGCTCCGACAAAAACACCGAGGGTGTTGCAGAGGGCATCAAACCAATCGCCTGAACGACAGGTGGTGAGGTAAGCCTGAGCCAGTTCCACAAGCAGTCCGTTGCCAATAGGTATCAGCAAGATGTGGGTAGATGTTTCCCTCGACCTGCTCTCATAAAGCATAGAGATGGTGAGGATGCCATACATAACGAAATGTGTCCACTCGTCAACAAAGGAATATTTGTCAAGCGGAGTTTCTGGTATAGGTATGAGACAAACCACCCATATAGCCAAGGCTATAGCCAATGAAATGCGGTATTTGCGCAATATTTTCATAATTGTTTGCAAAATTACAAAAAAAAGAGTAACTTTGCAAGGAACTATAAATTTTATTTATAAAGCATAAAGTGGCACCTTCTGAATTTTTTCAAAAACTGACAAGCCGTTATCTGTGGGCTAACCTGGCTGGTATGCTCGCCGTGATAGTGGTATTGTGCGTAGGAGCACAGTTTATGATGGGCATATACACCCATCATGGAGAGTCGATAGCCTTGCCTGACGTAAGGAAACATTCGTTTGAGAGTGCCGTAGAGGCGCTTGAAGACCTGGGAATGGAGGTACAGGTATCTGACACAGGATATGTTAAGACACTGCCTCCTGGCACGGTGTTGGAAATGATGCCTGCTCCTGGCACTATGGTGAAGAGTGGCAGAATAATCTACCTGACGATAAACGCTGAGAATACCCCTACCCTCACCCTGCCTGACATTATAGACAACAGCAGTCTGCGTGAGGCAAGGGCGAAACTCCTGTCCTTAGGATTCAAGGTGGGAGAACCGCAGTATGTGGCTGGCGAGAAAGACTGGGTGTATGGCATACTGGTGAATGGTCGTAACGTGAGGGCTGGCGAGCGCATATCTATCGAGGCTACACTGGTGATACAGGTGGGCAACGGTCAGCGTGACTCTGCCGACTCCGTGTATATGACTGATGCACCTATACAATACTACGAGGAAGAGATAATAGACGGAAGCGGTGCCGTAGGCGGTGCAGGCGAGACAGAGTCGATGCAGGACGAATTTGAGGTGGTCAAAGAGAGCCTCCCTGCGCAAAACACAGGAAGTAAAAAATAAAAAATATATTGCAGTGCTGAAAGACGAACTGGACATAGAGGACATTGACGACATCGAACTGGAAGAGGAAGCCTCAACAGGCGACGAAGGACAGATGTATGAACACTTCCGCATCGTGGCTGATGCAGGACAGATGCCTCTGCGCATAGACAAATTCCTCTTTGAGCACATGCAGCACTCGTCACGCAACCGCATACAGCAGGCTGCGGAGGCTGGATACATACACGTAAACGACAAGCCCGTAAAGAGCAACTATAAGGTGAGACCTGGCGATGTGGTGACGCTGATGCTTCACCAGCCCAAGCACGACACCACGATATACCCTGAGGACATTCCGCTCAACATAGTGTATGAAGACGAGGTGCTGATGGTGATAAACAAAGAGGCTGGAATGGTGGTGCACCCAGGAGCAGGCAATTTCAATGGCACACTGATCAATGCCATAGCATGGCACATGCTGCATGAAGACCCTGCGCTGAAAGCCAAGCGAGGGGGCGAGGAGTTTGACCCCAATTCGCCTGAGGTGGGACTGGTGCATCGCATAGACAAAGACACCAGCGGACTGCTCGTGATAGCTAAAGACCCTGAGGCAAAGACCAATCTGGGCAAGCAGTTCTTTGTGCATGACACCCATCGCTCCTACCACTGTCTGGTATGGGGACACTTCACTGAAGACGAAGGACGCATAGAGGGCAACATAACCCGTGACCCAAAGGATAGGTTGCGCATGACGGTGGCAGCACCCGACTCAGGCATAGGCAAGCCAGCCGTAACCCACTGGAGGGTGATAGAGAAATTCGGCTATGTGACCCTCGTGGAGTGCATTCTCGAGACTGGCAGAACCCACCAGATACGTGCCCACATGAAACACATTGGTCATCCACTCTTTGGCGACGAGCGCTATGGTGGCACAGAGATACTCAGAGGCGAGAAATCATCAAAATACAAGGCTTTCATACAAAACTGCTTCAAGGCTTGTCCACGTCAGGCTCTGCACGCCAAAACTCTTGGGTTCAAGCACCCCGTGACAGGCGAACAGATGGACTTCACCAGCGAATGGCCAGAGGACTTTGCCGCACTTATAGAAAAGTGGAGAGCCTACATCGGTGGTACTACGAGAGACTATCTGAACGAACAAAACTAAAACATAAAACACTTCCTAATATATGAAAAAAATAGCAATCATTTGTGGTGGTGACTCATCTGAGCATGATGTATCACTGAAATCAGGAGCAGGCATCTATTCTTTCTTCAACAAGAACAAGTATGACTGCTACATCGTAGATTTGAAAAAAGGCGACTGGCACGTAAACCTTGCCGACGGCAAGCAGGCGCCAATAGACAAGAATGACTTCTCGCTCATGGAGAATGGAGAGAAAAAGCATTTCGATTATGCCTATATCACCATACACGGCACCCCTGGCGAGAACGGACAGTTGCAAGGCTACTTCGACCTCATAGGTATGCCCTACTCCACCAGCGGTGTTTTGGTAGAGGCTCTGACATTCGATAAGTTTGTGCTCAACAACTACCTGCGCCATTTCGGAGTTAGCGTGGCTGAGAGCATTCTGGTGCGCAAAGGTGAAGAAAGCAGTATCACTGACGAAGCGATAACAAAGACAGTGGGCTACCCTTGTTTTGTAAAACCAGCTGCTGACGGCAGTAGCTTCGGAGTGAGCAAAGTGAAGGAATATTCACAGATGAAGGCTGCCCTCGACCTCGCCTTCGGACAGAGCGATATGGTTATGATAGAGGGTATGCTGGAGGGCATGGAGATATCACAGGGCATATACAAGACGAAGGGCAAGAGCGTAGTGTTCCCAGCTACTGAGGTGGTGAGCGAAAACGAGTTCTTCGACTTCGACGCAAAATATAACGGACAGGTGCAGGAGATAACCCCTGCCCGACTGCCTAAAGAGGTGGCTGAGCGTGTGGCAAAGATTACCTCTGCCATTTATGACATTCTGCATGCTAACGGCATCATTCGTGTGGACTACATCATCAGCAACCCACAGAGTGCTGATGCCAAGATTAACATGCTCGAGATAAACACCACTCCTGGTATGACACCCACATCGTTCATTCCACAACAGGTAAGGGCTGCTGGTCTTGACATTGGTGAGGTGCTCGCTGATATCGTTGAGAATCAATTCTAACCATTGAACTATTGAACTCTTGAACCCCTTATGACTATTCACGATTTTGACGAGATAAGACCCTACGAGCCTGAGGAGATGCCTGTAGTCTTTGAGGAACTGCTCAATGACAGACAGTTTAACTTGCTTATGAAGGGCTTTGTGCCTTGGTTGCCTAAGGCTGTGCGTAATGGTTTGCTACGCCTGATGTTCAAGGGCGTGAAGACCTCGCAAGACTTCCAGATACGTTTTATGAAACCTGTGGTGAAACTCGAACTGTGGAGATGCACCAAGGGCGCATCATTCGCCTATCCGAGAAGTATGGACAAAAAGGACCGCTACCTCTTTATCTCCAACCATCGCGATATAGTGCTCGACTCGGCTATTCTCGACCTAATGCTGTACAGCAACGGGTTTGAAAGGACCTGCGAGATAGGCATCGGCGACAACCTGCTCATATATCCGTGGATTAAGAAACTGGTGCGCATGAACAAGACGTTTACCGTGCGCAGAGGACTGACAGCTCACGAGATGATGCGTTCTTCTGTCCTCATGAGCCAGTATATGCACTTTGCCATCAACGAGAAACGTGAAAACATCTGGATAGCACAGCGCGAAGGACGTGCCAAGGACAGCGACGACCGCACTCAGGATAGTGTGCTGAAGATGTTCTGCATGGGGTATGAAAACGATAACGATAACGATAACGGGAACGGGAATGTCATTGACGCCTTGAAGCATCTACACATAGCCCCACTGACCATATCTTACGAACATGACCCATGCGACTATCTCAAGGCACAGGAGTTTCAGGCTAAGAGAGACAACCCCGCATGGAAGAAGTCGAAGCAGGACGACCTCGACAATATGAAGACTGGCATCATGGGCAAGAAGGGCAAGGTGCACTACGAACTCTCACCATGTATCAACCCATGGCTCGACACCCTCGACCCCGCTATGCCTAAGAAGGATATTCTGCGACTGGTGGCTGAACACATAGATCACGAGATACACTCCCGATACAGAATATACCCCTGCAACTGGATTGCTATGGACGAGCTCGACGGCACCAACAACAGCGACAAATATACGGCTGAGGATAAGGCTGACTTTGAGGCTTACCTGAAGGAACAGATAGCCAAAGTGAGCATTCCGAATCCTGACGAGCCGTTCCTTCGCGAACGTATGATGACGATGTATGCCAACCCTCTGCGCAACTATCTTGCCACTAAGAATTGAAAGTTAATTGAAGGTTCTATTGCTCAGCACATATGAAAAGGCAGGTGGAGCAGCCATAGCTGCCAGCCGATTGCTACAGGCTTTACGCCATAATGGTGTAGATGTCACCATGATGTGCCGCAAGAATATGAAACTGTGGAGCAAGCAGTCTTCATCAAGCGTTATGGAGCGCATGGTGATATGGGCTTTCAACGGTTTTTCTAAAAAGGAGCTTTGGGCAACTGACATAGCCCTGTTCGGACAGGATATCACCCACACCAAGGAGTATAAGGAGGCTGATGTGATACACCTGCACTGGGTGAACCAGGGGTTCCTGTCGCTTAGCAATATCAGGCAGTTTATCAAGGACAGCAAGAAGGTGGTATGGACCATGCACGATGCCTGGAACACCATGGGTGCATACCACATAGCACGCCAAAGACGCGAAACACTCTTGGAACGCTGGACATGGATGCGCAAGAAAAAACTTTATTCTCTCAACAAGATACAATTTGTAACTTGTAGCCGCTGGCTAATGGATGAAGTGCAAAGCAGTCCGCTGACAGAACTATTACCAGTAAAAGCCATCCCCAACCCTATTGATACCGACATGTTTGCTCCTATGGAGAGCAAGACTCACGCCCGTCGCATACTCTTTGTGGCACAGGATGTGAACAACCCCATGAAGGGCATGAGCTATCTGGATGAAGCCGTAAAGATGCTGAAAGGCGACGAGAAGGTTGAGGTCATAGCATTAGGTCGTGACATACCTTATATAAATAATGAGGAGGAGATGGTAGAGCTATATAATAGTGTTGATGCCTTTGTGTTGCCGTCCCTCTCTGAAAACCTGCCTAACACCATCATGGAGGCGATGGCGTGCGGAGTGCCTTGCGTAGCCTTCGACGTTGGTGGTATTCCTGAGATGATAGACCACAAGGAAAATGGTTTCCTGGCACGATTCCAGAATGTGGAAGACCTTGCCAACGGCATTCGCTATGTGCTCAGTCCTGAAAACAACGAGCGACTGGGCAAAGCAGCAAGAGAGAAGGTCTTAGAATGTTACAGCGAAAAGATTGTGGCACAACAATATATCAAAGTGTATGAACAAATTTAAGAGATTCGTTTACACATCATTCCGACTTTTTTCCATAAGGAAAGAAGAGAGGCTGACAGTAGCACTGGCGCTATTGGCATTCTCCCTGCTTAATGCTGTTACGGTATGCAGGTACTGGGATGTGTTCAGCGTGCCAAGCGATAACTACCACCGTCTCTTTGTAAGGCATTTCCATATTTCTGGCTTCGACCCTTTGACCTATCAGGTTATCTCTGAATGGTTTCCTGCCTACAACATCTATCGCCACCCTCTTCTGGCGTTCTTCATGTGGCCTTTCAGTTGTGTCAACAACTGGCTCATAACCACCACTGGCACCAATTTTGCTACCATTCTCGCCGCTGTGGCTGTCATCTTTTGCGCCACCTACTCCGTGGTCTTTCTTTTCCGCATATTCAGGAATGTCATCCAACTGAGCATCAGGCAATCCAACATCCTTTGCCTGCTCTACTTCTCTTTCTCCTACATAATGCTTGCCAGCATGGTGCCAGACCATTTTGTGATGTCTCAGTTCTGTCTGCTGCTTACCCTCTGGATTTCTGGCGAGAAACTGAAGAAGCGCTCTGCACTCAATATGTGGCAAACCATCGTGATATTCCTGTTCACTGCTGGTGTGTCGCTCAATAACGGACTGAAAGTGTTTCTGGCTGCTCTGGTAACCCGTCGCCGCAGATTCTTCAAACCTCTCTACATCCTCTTTGCCGTCATTATTCCTGCCTGCATAATATGGAGTTTCGCTCGTTGGGAATACTCCACATGGGAGGCTCCGAAATATAGGGCTCGACAGGAACAGAAGGCTCGTGTTCAGCAACAGCGCACTGAGAATATCAGGAGACATGTCATCGACTCTCTGAAACAGGTGAATGGCAAGGAGCCCGACTCCGTAAAGGCTGCTCAAGAGGTGAATCGTATCATCAGGCAACGTGCTATTGCCAAATATCGTCACGACCATAAGCAGATATGGAACAAGAACACTGGCAAGCCTTTTATGAAAGGTGAGTTTATGGGGTGGACTGACAAGACCACCTCGCGATGGGATGTGGGTGTAGAAAACCTCTTTGGCGAGAGTATCATGTTTCATGAGAACTACCTCCTTGGCGATGTCTTGCGTAACCGTCCTATGATAGTGCGCTACGTCAACTGGTTCAACTACGTCGTTGAGGGCTTGCTAATACTGTGTTTCCTGCTTGGCTTGTGGGTTGGCAGGCATCATCTGTTTATGTGGACGGCAATGTCCATATTCCTGATGGATATGACCCTGCACATGGGACTGGGTTTCGGCATCAACGAGATTTATATCATGTCGCCCCACTATATGTTTGCGCTGCCTGTAGTCTTTGCCTATCTGCTCAAGAATATCGCTCCACGATGGCACAGACCAGCCACCATCCTCATAACTCTTATGGCTTGTTACATATTCATTTGGAATGTCATCATGCTTACTGAATACTTTTCATGATAAGATCATTCATATCCCGACATAAGGAGACTCTGCTCATCACGCTCTTGGGACTGCTCATAATGGCGGCTCTCAACATCATGATGCTGCAATGGCAACCAGACCTGTTCACCAGCACCCGCTATGGTGCCTGGAGTCAGTTCTGGAATCATGGCGAATTCTCTGGTTTCGACACCTACACCTACATCGTGGTGTCATCCTTCCGACCTGTCTATGTCTTGTCTCGCCACCCCCTGCTTGCCATGATGATGTGGCCTATGTATGAGGTGAATGATATGCTGAGAAGCGAATTGCACATCAACTGTGCCATCTATGTTGTGGCTGTCTTGTGGACTCTGCTCGCCACCTGCTCATGGGTGCTTATGTATCGCATCGTGAGAAAGGTCATCCGCATGTCGTGGCGCGCCAGTCTGTTGCTCACCATCTTCTTCTTCTCCCTCTCTCATGTGATGATTATCACCTTCTTCCCTGATCACATGGGTGTCACCCTTCCTCTGATTCTGCTTGCCATATATCTTGCTGGCAGGGCTGTCAGAGGGCAGCGCACCATGCCTCTGTGGCAGTCTTTGCCCTTGGCATTCCTTGCCACTGGTGTCACCACTACCAACATTGTAAAGGTGGGACTGGCTGATTTCTTTACTCGCATCGGCAAACAGCCTTTCGCTCGTGTATGCCTGCATTTTCTCTTCTACCTCATCCCTCTTGCCCTGCTCTATGGGGCTTATTCCTATCAGTTGGATACCACACAGAAGGCTGAACAGGAGTTAAAACAGAATATCATCGACAAGAAATCGGCGAAGAACGAGTCTTTTGCCAGAAAGCACAAGGCTGAGGAGGCTAAGATGGCTGAGATTCGCAAGCACCAGATTTTCGATAATCCTATAGTCACCAACACTGAATACCACATCGACCGCATACCATCGTTGGTGGAGAATATCTTTGGCGAGGGACTACTGCTGCATGAGGACTACCCACTGAAGGATGCCAATCGTGAGGGGCATCGCCCTGTTCTTGTGAGGTATAACCACTGGTGGTACTATGCCGTAGAGGCTACCATCGTCTCGCTGTTCCTCCTCGGCTTGTGGTATGGCAGACGTGAACGACTTATGTGTATGACTCTATCCATGTTCCTCTGTGATATGCTCCTGCATGTAGGACTCAATTTCGCCTCTTCCGATGTCTATATCATGACTGCCCACTGGGCTTTCATCCTGCCCATATCCTATGCCTACCTGCTGAAGAAGGCACCCCTTCCTCTGCGTCTGTCAGCCTTGGTGCTTATGTTTGCCCTCACCATTTTCCTCTGGTGGCATAACCTCTCGCTGGTGGCATATCATATTTTTGCATAAAAGAAATGAAACGGGTATTCCACATAATAGCAAGGTTAGATGTTGGTGGTGCAGAAAGTGTTGCCATCAACATTGCGAGATACCATAATCGGGATGTGGAACAGCATATCGTAGAGTTGCAACGGGGGTGTTCTGCCTTCAGTTCATCTATGATGCGAGAACTGAAAAAAGAAAATATCCCATTTCATCGCTCATGGTTACCTGTTAAATGGCACGTACACTATTATGCCGACCGTCTTGTTTCGGCATTATTTCCTCTGCGTTTGCTATGGTTGTGGTTGAGGTATCGTCCTGATATAATACACTCACACACAGAGATGCCTGACATGGCACTGTGGTTGTCGTTGAAAATTTTTCCTTTCATCAACGTCAGAGTGATTCGCACCATCCACAATACTCGCCTTTGGAGTGGTATGGGCTTTATAGGTCCGAGAGTGGAGCGGTTCATGCAGTTTCGTAATGCTAATGTCGCAATTTCAGAGGGGGTACAACGGGCATACGTGGAAAAATATGGTGGTTCGCTACCGCCCATTATATATAATGGTGTAAGGGTTCCACATGGTATTAAGGTTTTTCCGACTCAGTTTCCTGCCCATATTCTGTTTGCTGGTAGATTTGAAGAGCAGAAAGGCATCAGTACCCTCTGCACGATTGTTTCTCTGTTGCAAGATGACGATAGATATTTCTTCCATATTCATGGTAGTGGACGTTTACAAAAGATGGTGGAGAGTCGCCTAAAAGGATTTAAGAATGTAGAAACAGGTGGACCAATAGCAAATCTCGTCGATAAAATGGGCGATTTTGATTATATGATAATGCCATCCATACATGAGGGACTGAGTATTGTTGCTATAGAAGCCTCTATGAATGGTTTGCCCTTGATGATAAATCATTGCCCTGGTCTCTCTGACACTTTGCCCCAAGAATGGCCACTATCTGTTAGGGATAATAATGTAGAGCAGTGGTTACATCTTTTTAAGGAAGTACTTCCTTCTGTTGACAGGGTGTCGCTGACAAAACAGGCACGATTCTTTGCCGAGCGACATTTTGCACTGGCCACCATGCAGACAGAATATATAAAAATTTATACTACATGACCGTTACCATCCTTGTTCCCATATATGGTGTGGAGCAATACATAGCCCAGTGTGCTGAGTCGCTCTTTCAGCAGACATACACAGATCTTGAGTATGTCTTCTGCAACGACTGCACTCCTGACCGCAGCATCGAGGTGCTGCATGAGGTAATGGAGCGCTATCCCCATCGTAAGGCTCACGTAAAGATTATCAGCAATGCACAAAACAAGGGTGTGGGAGAGACTCGTGCTCACCTGCTCTCTGAGGTGCATAGTGATTGTTTCTTCATAGCCGATAGCGATGATATCCTTCCCACCAATGCCATAGAGATACTGGTCAACAAGATGCAACAGACTGATACCGACATTGTCGAGGGGGCTTATGCTGAGTATCACGATGGCAAGGTGAGTGGTTCTTTCCTGCCTTGTCATGACGGTGCCGACACCTATTTCAATAAGGCTCTCTGTCAGAACCTAATCTCCCTCCGTGTGTGGGGCAAACTCTATAAGTCTGGTGTCATCAGCAAGGTGTCACCTCTTTTCTTCGATGGCATCGACTTTGCCGAGGATGTCTGTGCCACCTCCCGTCTGGCGGCTGTCACCTCGCGCTCCTTTACTGACGAGGTGGTCTATTGGTATCGCACTGACAACACCTCTTCATACACCAAGAACATCGACAAGAAGAATATACTCTCCTATTTCCGTGCCATGAAGCGGGTGCTCAGTTTCTACCACATGCGCGGTCACCTGCCGCTGAGCCTCGAAATTGGTGTGCTCAACTGCTATAGGGAGTGCCGCAAGTCGGGCATCCCTCTTCATGAGGCTGACCATATACTGCGTTATTTTCCTGAACATATCTCAGCCAAACTGCTGTACGGCATGTTCCGTTCCAGCCTCCTCCCCCTATGGTTTTCCGATTTCATATATAGGTTAATCCGCTATTTAGTGGCAAAATAATATAATAACTTAACATTCGCGGAATGCTCACCGTAGTTGTAACTAATGTCTTCTAACTCCTAAGTGGCTGCAAGCCACGATAACTCCTTCTAACTCCTTTAACTCCTAAGAAGTTGAGCCACTGCGAAACTTAAAATTACTCATGTCACAGACTTCTCTTAAAGAACGAACAGCCAAAGGGCTCTTTTGGGGCGCCATGAACAGTGGCACCACACAGGTGCTCAACCTCGTCATCGGCATCTTCCTTGCCCGTTTGCTGTCGCCTGCCGACTATGGCATCGTGGGTGTGCTAACCATCTTCACTGCCATAGCGGGCGACCTGCAGAGTGCTGGCTTCACTCAGGCGCTGGTCAACATCCGTCGTCCTGAGGACCGTCATTATAACAGCGTCTTCTCCTTCAACGTGGTGATGTCTCTCATCATGTATGCACTACTCTTCTTCTGTGCTCCTCTGATAGCCTCTTTCTTCCACCAGCCATGCCTCGTCAGTGTGTCAAGGGTGGTGTTCCTCTCGTTCCTCATCTCGTCTCTGGGCATAGCACATGGGGGCTTTATGACTAAGAATATGATGAATAAGGAGATAGCCATCATCGGCGCCCTTGCCCTCATCGTCTCTGGCTCTGTGGGCATCACACTCGCCTTGCTGGGTTTCTCTTACTGGTCGCTGGCATGGCAACAGATAGCCTATATCACCACCCTCAATCTGGGACGATACTATTACGTCAGCTGGCGACCTCGCCTCACGCTCGACTTCGCCCCTGTGCGTCAGATGGCACCTTTTGCCATGAAGATTCTGGTCACCAAGATTATCAATACCACCTCCAACAACGTGCTCACCGTCATCTTCGGCAGACTCTTCCCCATGCCTCAGGTGGGCAACTACTCTCAGGCGTTTAAGTGGGACACCATGGCTCATTCGCTCATCACCAACACCGTTGGACAACTGGCTCAGCCCGTCTTGGTGGAAAGTAGCGACAGCCAGTTACGGGTCTATCGCAAGATGATACGTTTTACAGCGTTTCTCTCCATGCCCCTCATGTTCGGACTGGCTCTCGTCTCTCGCGAGTTCATCCTCATCACCATTGGCTCTGCATGGCTGGGGTGTGTTCCTCTGTTGCAACTACTATGCCTCTCTGGTGCCTTCATGCCTCTCCATACCATGTATCAGAATCTTGCCATCAGCAATGGCAGGAGCGACATCTTCATGTGGCTCAACATCCTCCAGATTATCCTCCAGGTCGCCCTCATCATCCTCATTGCCCCTTATGGCATGTATCTCATGGTGGCGGCATACTCCCTCTTCATCTTCCTATGGCTCTTGCCGTGGCACCTCTTCACTGGTCGCCTCATAGCCTACAGTTGGTGGGAGGCTTTCAAGGATGTGGCTCCCTTCGTCCTCCTCAGCCTTGCCGTCATGCTCCTCACATGGTTCATCACCCAACCCATCCTCAACATCTGGCTGCTTCTCCTCGCCAAGGTTCTCATAGCCACTTTACTCTATTATGTCATCATGAAACTCCTTCACGTCCAGATTCTCCGCGAGTGCGAAGCATTCTTCAAGTCACAACTGCACAGATAACTCCTCCCTCCCTTATAACACAAAAAAAGCGATGCAGCCCTTGCCACATCGCTCCCATTATTATTAACCTTATTTTTTCTATTACTTTTTACTTCTTATATCATTATCAATTTTCCTCCGAGCTATGCTCGCCTGTAATCGGACGCACCTCTGGTGCTACGCTTGCCAGAGCAAGAACACCTATGGAGCGCAAGAATTATCAATTGTCAATTATCTAGTACTCCTCCTCATCAAATAGGAAGTCCTCCTTCGTAGGGTAGTCAGGCCATATATCCTCTATTGAGTCATATATCGTCTCGCCATCGTCTTCCAGTTCCTGCAGGTTTTCTATCACCTCCATTGATATACCACTTCTTGTGGCGTAGTCGAGCAGTTCCTCCTTGGTTGCAGGCCATGGAGCGTCTTCGAGCTTTGATGCTAATTCAAGTGTCCAATACATAGTGTTTATAGTTGTTTATAGTTAGGTTGTTAATTACCGTTCATGCTGCCCTCTACAGAGCCTTTTTCAATTTGCGTGCAAAAATACTATAAAGTTTTCTTATTTGCAAGTATTTTGCCAAGTTTTCTCTTCCTTTCCGTTAATAATATTTATTTTTCGTGCCAACACAAACAGATAATCACTCAATCTGTTCATGTATTGTTTGAGGTTTGAGGTCCCGTTCTTGCGCTCCAGTTGGTGCTTAGGCGCTTCGCGGAGCCCGTTCCCGTTATCGTTCCCGTTAACGTTCTCTTCCCCCTTCCCTTCCGGGAGGGGCTGGGGGTAGGCTATCCTTCTCTCCGCCCTACGGCACACCGCCCTGCAAACGTGGCATTGCGCTGCCGTCATACTGCCGCCAGGCAGAATGAAAGAGTTTAGCACTGGCAACTGGGCGTTATACTCGTCAGTAAGTTTCTCTAACAGGGGCGTCTCTGTGCTGCCCAACTGCTCGCTGAATGCCTCCAGACTCTCTATATAAGGCTTCACCCACTCCGCTTTGTTCTGGCTCAGTGCCTCCACATCTGTGGCAAGTATTGACGATATGCTAAACAGGTTATTCTGTATTCTCTCGAGTGTCTCTATTATCGGCTGGTATTCCTCGCCATGCTCAGCATCCTTACTCAACATCGCCACCAGCAGTCCTAAGTGCGACGACAACTCATCCACCGTACCGTATGCCTCTATCCTCGGAGCGTTCTTTGCTATGCGAATGCCCCCCACCAGTGATGTCTCTCCCTCATCACCTGTCTTTGTGTATATCTTAGTCAGCTTCATTTTGGTTAGCAATTTCAACTCTCAATTATCAATTGTCAACTCTCAATTATCAATTGTCAATTATCAATTATCAATTATCAATTAAACAACGTAGTGCTCAGGATACCTTCCCTCCACAAATCTTACCAGTCCTATGCTGCCCATGTCCCATGTTATGGCTTGGGCTTCTTGCGCCATCTGCCACAGAGGGGCATTCTCGCCTGTTATGTCGCTCACTATCACCGTCTCTCTGCCGTGCAGGTGTGCCAACTGTGGTGTAGTGTCTGGCTCATGGTGCAGTGCCAGTCGCGCTGCCGTCTGTTCCTCTGGTGTAAACATGCCCACCATTGTCACCTTGCGCTCCTTGTCGTGGTTGCACACTCGGTATATCAGCCTCGCCCTCTCGCTCTTTATCTGCTCATAGGCATAATAGGGCAAGGGTTCTTTTATCACATCTTTTAGGTATTCATAGTCGGAGCGTGACTGTATGCCGAAGCCTTTGCCATGCCACCAACGAGCTATCTGGTTCATTATTTTAGAAGTTAGAGAAGTTAGAGAAGTTAAAGAAGATAACGTGGCTTGCAACCACTTAGACATTACTGCAAATCATGTAATAGTTGAAGCATTTGTCTTTAACTCCTAAGCGAACTCAGCGAGCGTTAACTCCTTTTACTCCTTAACTCCTCAAAATTTATTTTTTCAACTCAGGATACTGTATTCTCGTATGATACATCGTCTTCAGTCTCTCTATCAGCACGCGCTTGGCGGTAGCTATATCCTTGAAGGTGATAGGACAGTCCTGGAAACAGCCGTCTGCCACCTGCGAGTCTATTATCTTGTTCACCAGTGCCGAGATGCTCTCCTCTGTGTATTCGTTGAGCGAACGTGAGGCTGCCTCCACAGCGTCTGCCATCATCAGTATCGCCTGCTCCTGCGAGAAGGGGTTAGGACCTGGATAGCGGAATGGCTTCTCGTCCACCTCCTCGTCTGGGTGCGCGTTCCTATATGTATTATAGAAATACTTTGCCAGTCCCTTGCCGTGGTGGGTCTGTATAAACACCCTTATCACATCAGGTATGTTGTTCTTCTCGGCTATCTTCAGTCCCTCTGTCACGTGACCTATTATTATCCTTGCGCTATCCTGCGGCTGCAGGCGAGTATGGGGGTTCACGCCCGACTGGTTTTCGGTGAAGAACACTGGGTGCTTCATCTTGCCTATGTCATGATACAGGGCGCCTGTTCTCACCAGCAGACTCTTGGCTCCTACCTCAGTGGCTATGGCAGCGGCAAGGTTGCCCACCATTATCGAGTGCTGGAAGGTGCCTGGTGCCTCTTCTGACAACTTACGAAGCAGGTCGCGGTTGGTGTCTGACAACTCAAAGAGCGTCACAGGCGATACGAAGCCAAACATCTTCTCTACCAGGAACATCAGCGGATAGGTCAGCAGCAGCAGCGTGCCGTTTGCCACAAAGCACAGGTAACTCTGTTGCAGTGCGTCAAAGGTTACCTCTCTGTTGTCCATATACTTCAGTATGGTGAAGGTCACTATGTACGACAGGAATATCATTATCGCCGTAACGAATATCTGCGAACGCTTCGACAGCTCTTTCAATTCGTATATCGCCACCAGTCCCGCCATCGACTGCACCACTATAAACTCAAACTTCTCGCTCACCGTGGCAGCACATATCAGCACTATTATCAGGTGGGTCATGCCTGCCGTACGCGAGTCAAGAAACACCCTTATAAACATTGGCGCCAGGCATAGCGGCACTATGTATATGCTCTGTGGCGACCACCTCATCACCAGCGAATTCATTATGGGGAATATGGTGATAAGCGTGAATGCCATTGCCAGCGAACGGGGTTTCTCTAAGTAGTCGTGGCGAAACAGTTTCATGTAGAACATGAACATCGTAAACAGCACCACCACATACAGCATCTGCAGCACATTGGTCATATACAGCTCGTTATCACTTCTCGACGACAGGAAGTTGTTATAGCTGTCTATCATCCTCGCCTTCTCTTCTGTCACTATCTCGCCGCGGTTTATTATCTCCTGCCCCTGCTTCATCACGCCTGAGTTGGTGGGTATCGTGGCAAGTATGTCCAGCTTGGCTTGCTCGCTCCTCTGCCCGTCATATCTTATGTTGGGGTGGATAAAGAGGTTTATGTCCATCTTCATCAGTGCCGACCTCACTCCGTCCAGCCTGCTGTCCGTAAACAGTGTCTCGTAGGCGCTCTTGATCGAATACAAATCTCTCACCATGCACCGTCCGCCCTCCTTGTTGGTCACCAGCATTATGGCGGCAAGACTGTCCTGCTCCAGCATCTGCGAGTAGTCCATCTGCGACATCACGCCCGTCTCATATATCTTCTGCATCTCCTCTGCCACCACCTGTATCAGGTATGCCGACACCGTATCGGTGCCCTCGCCATACTTCTCTAAGAATGCTTCCACATAGCGCTTGCCTATGCCTTCGTCAAAGGTGTAATAGGGCACAAACTCGTTTCTCAGTGCCTCCTGCCGCTCCTGCTCCACCTGCTTGGCATCCTTCTGTATCAGTATCTCGCCAGGCGATATCAGTTGCGAACTCATCCAAGGCTCGTTCACCATGTATGCCAGTCGTGGCTTCTCAGTGTTAGGCATTGCTATCACTATCAGTATTACCGACACCACCCACACCAGCATCGTCGTCAGCACTCGCCTCAGCTCCGATGCCGTCGTGATGTTCACATTCTCCATTGCCATAGGCTATCCGTCTTTTTTTAGGTTTATTACTCTATTTGGGTGCAAAAATACAAAAAAGTTTTCGTTTTCGTTTCCATTCTCGTTATTTATTTGTAATTTTGCACCAATAATTTCAATTCTCAATTCTCAATTCTCAATTATCAATTGTCAATTATCAATTCTCAATTATGAACAAAGTAAGAGTGCGTTTCGCACCAAGCCCCACAGGGGCACTGCACATCGGTGGTGTGCGCACAGCACTATACAACTATCTCTTTGCACGTCAGCATGGCGGCAAACTAATCTTCCGCATCGAGGATACCGACTCCACACGTTTCGTGCCAGGAGCTGAGGAATACATCCTCGAGTCGTTTCGCTGGCTCGGCATCGAGTTCGACGAGGGTGTTTCCTTTGGTGGCGACAAAGGTCCATACCGTCAGAGCGAGCGTCGCGAGATATATAAGCAGTATGTTGATCAGCTCCTCAACGCTGGCAAGGCTTACATAGCCTTCGACACCCCTCAGGAACTTGAGGCTAAGCGCGCCGAGGTGCCTAATTTCCAGTATGATGCCCGCTCGCGCATGCAGATGCGCAATTCCCTCACCCTCTCTAAGGACGAGGTGGAGAGCCTCATTGCCGACGGACAGCAGTATGTGGTGCGATTCAAGATTGAGCCTGGCGAGGAAATTCTCGTCAACGACCTCATTCGTGGCGAGGTGCGCATCAAGAGCGACATCCTCGACGATAAGGTGCTCTATAAGAGTGCCGACGAACTGCCCACCTACCACCTCGCCAATATCGTCGACGACCACCTCATGGAGATTACCCACGTCATTCGTGGCGAGGAATGGCTGCCCTCAGCACCCCTTCATGTGCTCCTCTATCGCGCCTTTGGCTGGGCTGACACCATGCCACAGTTCGCTCACCTGCCACTGCTCCTCAAACCTGAAGGCAAGGGCAAACTGAGCAAGCGCGATGGCGACCGCCTCGGCTTCCCTGTCTTCCCACTCGAGTGGCACGACCCTAAGACCTCTGAGGTCAGCTCTGGCTATCGCGAGAGCGGCTACTTCCCTGAGGCTGTGGTCAATTTCCTCGCTCTGCTGGGCTGGAATCCAGGCACCGAACAGGAGATCTTCTCCATGTCTGAGCTCATCGAGGCATTCGACATCTCTCGCTGCTCTAAGGCTGGCGCTAAGTTCGACTATAAGAAGTGCATCTGGTTCAATCATGAGTACCTCCTCCGCAAGTCACCTGAAGAGGTGGCTCAACTCTTCGCACCTATCGTCATTGGCAATGGTGCCAGTGCCACTATGCAACAGATTACCGAGGTGGTGCGCATGATGAAAGACCGCGTCAACTTCGTCCATGAGCTCTGGAACCTCTGCTCCTTCTTCTTCTTCCCACCTGTAACCTACGATGAGAAGACAGTACAGAAGCGCTGGAAGCCCGACTCTGCACAGGTCATGACACAGCTTGCCGACCTGCTCGAGACCATCGACGACTTCTCCATCCAGTCTCAGGAACCCATCGTCCTCCAGTGGATTGAGAGCCAGGGCTACAAACTCGGCGACGTCATGAACGCCTTCCGCCTCTGCCTCGTCGGCGAGGGCAAGGGACCAGGCATGTTCGACATCTCCGCCTTCCTCGGCAAAGACGAAACCATCAAGCGCATCCGCCGCGCCATCGAGGTCCTCGGCTAACCCCCGCCCCCGTGTCGGCAGTCCTTTCTCGGTTGCCGCCCTTTGGTTCCCATTCCCGTTAACGTTCCCGTTATCGTAGCCCGCAGGGCGTATCGTAGGAGCTGAAGGCTCCGTATCGTAGCGAGCTTGCTCGCGTATCGTAGTCACGAAGTGACATATCGTTCCCGTTAAAAATATGTACAACCTCATCTTCTATATCTTCGAATTCGGTGTCTTCATCGCCAGCTTCTTCAATGACAAAGTCAGGAAGATGTGGCGAGGCGAGCGCGACGCCTTCCGCTATCTCAAACAACACGTAGAGCCTGGCGCCGACTACGCATGGTTCCATGCCGCCTCACTCGGCGAGTTTGAGCAGGGCAGACCCATCATCGAAGAATACCGCAAAGTCTATCCCGAGAAGAAGATACTACTCACCTTCTTCTCACCGTCAGGCTATGAAGTGCGCAAAGACTATGAGCTCGCCGACCTCGTCTGCTATCTCCCCATCGACACACCAACCAACGCACTGCGCTTCCTGCGCACCGTGCGCCCCTCCGTGGCATTCTTCATCAAATACGAGTTCTGGTACAACTATATGCACATACTGCGCCATCGTGGCGTGCCAGTATATAGCGTCAGCAGCATCTTCCGTCCCAACCAGGTCTTCTTCCGCTGGTACGGCAAAACCTACGCCCATGTACTCAAGTGCTTCACCCACTTCTTCGTGCAGAACGAGCAGAGCAAACAGCTCCTCACCACCATCGGCATCCACAACGTCGATGTCACAGGCGACACCCGCTTCGACCGCGTAGCCACCATAGCCCACCAGAGCAAGGAAATACCCGCCGTCGCCACCTTCGCAGGTAAGTCCCCCTTTAAGGGAGATTTAAAGGGTCTTCCCGTTAACGTTCCCGTTCCCGTTAACGTTCCCGTTAAAAACTCGTCCCGAGTTTTTATCGCAGGCTCCTCTTGGCTCCCTGACGAGAAGATTTTCATCCCCTACTTCAACCAGCATCGTGACTGGAAACTCATCCTCGCGCCCCATGTCATTGCCGAGAGCCATATCGAGATGATTATGCAACTGCTGCAAGGCAGACGAGTGTTGCGCTACTCCCAACTCACCGCAGGCGACCAACAGGCACTCGCCGATACCGAGGTACTCATCATCGACTGCTTCGGACTGCTCAGCTCCATATATAAATACGGCGATGTCGCCTACGTAGGAGGCGGCTTCGGCGCAGGCATCCATAACCTCCCCGAGGCAGCAGTGTGGAACCTTCCCGTCATCTTCGGACCAAACAACCACAAATTCCAGGAAGCACAAGAGCTCAAGGCATGCCAGGGAGGCTTCGAGATTACCGACTACGACAGCTTCGCAGCCGTCATGGACCGCTTCATCTCCGACCCCGACTACCTCCGCACCGCCTCCGCCGCAGCAGGCAACTACGTCCAGAGCCAGTCAGGCGCCACAGAAAAACTCCTCCAACTCCTCCGTCAATCCAGAAAATAACAACCACCCTTTCCCCCCCGTAATGTCCTCTATCTCCCTCTAACTCCTTTTAACTCCCTCTAACTCCCTCTAACTCCTCACCCCTCATTACTTCCTTGGTATTGTCCTCTAACTCCCTCTAACTCCTTTTATCTCCCTCTAACTCCTAAAGGTAATGTCTTAACTCCTTAACTCCTTAACTCCTTAACTACTGAAATCTCAAAAAACTCCCTCCAACCCTATGTTAGTCAAAACCTATGCTGCAGCGGTCAATGGTCTGCAAGTCAATACTGTCACGGTAGAGACGAGTGTGGAGACGGGGCAGCAGCTTATTCTCACGGGCTTGGGTGATGAAGCGGTGCGTGAGAGCCAGAGCCGCATCCGTGTAGCCTTGAAATACTGCAACCTCAGATTTCCCTCTCGGTCTATCACTATCAACCTCTCTCCTGCTAATCTGCGCAAGGAGGGGTCAGGGTTCGATCTGCCTATGGCAATTGCCCTCCTCGCTGGAGACGAGAAACTCCCCCCAGACCACCTGGAAGAATATATGATGATGGGTGAACTGGGACTTGACGGCTCCCTAAAACCAATCATCGGCGCCCTCCCCATCGCCATAAAGGCAAGGGAAGAGGGCTTCAAGGGCATCATCCTGCCTAAGGAAAACTCCCACGAAGCCGCCGTGGTGAATAACCTCGACGTATATGGCATGACATCACTGACTGAAGTCATCCAGTTCCTTTCAGGAAACTGGAACGATACGTCACTCCGTGACTACGATACGCGAGCAAGCTCGCTACGATACGGAGCCTCCAGCTCCTACGATACGGCGCAAGCGCCTACGATACGCCCTGCGGGCTACGATAACGGGAACGTTAACGGGAACGGGCTCCGCGAAGCGCCTAAGCACCAACTGGAGCGCAAGAACGGGAACGGGAACGGGAACGGAAACGGGAAGTTCCGCCCTCTCGTTATTGACACTCGCAAGATATTCTATGAACAGCAGTATAATTTTGACTTGGACTTTGCTGATGTGAAGGGTCAGGAGAATGTGAAGCGTGCGCTGGAGGTGGCTGCTGCTGGCGGTCATAATATGATTATGATTGGTCCTCCTGGCAGTGGCAAGAGTATGATGGCGAAGCGTCTGCCCAGCATTCTGCCCCCTCTCTCCTTGGCTGAGAGTCTGGAAACAACTAAAATATACTCTGTGGCTGGCAAGATGGCGCCAGGACAGTCGCTGATATCGCAGCGTCCGTTCCGTTCGCCCCACCACACCATCACTCAGACTGCCCTGGTGGGTGGTGGCACTAACCCTTCGCCAGGCGAGATTAGTCTGGCTCACAACGGTGTGCTTTTTGCTGACGAGTTGCCTGAATTTAACAAGCAGACTCTCGAAGTGCTGCGCCAGCCTTTGGAGGACCGCAAGATAACCATAGCGAGGGCTAAATATACTACGGATTACCCCTGCTCCTTTATGTTTGTAGCCTCAGCGAACCCTTGTCCCTGCGGCTATTATGGTGACCCTACTCACGACTGCATCTGCACTCCTGGACAGCGCGCCCGCTATATGAGCAAGATTTCTGGTCCGCTGATGGATCGCATAGACATACAGTGTGAGATAACGCCTGTGCCCTTCAAGGACCTCTCACAGGTGAAGGAGGGCGAGCCATCGTCTGCCATTAGGGAGAGGGTGATCAGGGCAAGGAAAATACAGGAGGAACGCTACGGGAACGGGAACGATAACGGGAACGGGAATGGGAAGGAGCGGATACACTGCAATGCGCAGATGACGGAGAAGATGATTCATAAGTATGCGAAGCCTGATGAGGAGGGGATGGAGATGTTGCGTAAGGCGATGGAGCGCTTCTCGTTGTCGGCTCGTGCGTATAGTCGCATACTGAAGGTGGCGAGAACTATTGCTGATTTGGATGGAAGTGAGCAAGTAAAAAGCCAGCATATAGCCGAGGCAATAGGTTATCGCATGCTGGACAGAGGAGACTGGGCAGAGAGGTAATGCAGGCTTGCTATTTAACTCATATTAACTACAATATTTGGGTTGGGTGGTAAGTTTTTCTTAACTTTGAACCCATGAATACAATTTGTATTGTTTTACCGATACTCACGGTATTGATGTTTGACCTAGGACTGACACTGAAGCCTCAGGATTTCAAGTTGTTTATGTATCGCCCAATGCCGATAATGGCTGGGCTGATAGGACAGATAGTGATGCTGCCGCTGATAGCATGGTGTATATGTAATGCGTTTAATATTCCGTCACTGTTTGCCATTGGCATTATGCTGATAGCATGCAGTCCTGGTGGCAGTTCGAGCAATGTATTCTCGATGCTGGCAGGCGGCGATGTGGCTCTATCGGTGTCGCTGACGGCGCTGAGCAGTGTGATAACGCTATTCACCATACCAGCGCTGATGGGCGTGGTGACACAGGCTGTGGGCAATACGACACAGGTGGAGTTGCCAGTGATGAACCTGCTGATGCAGAACATAGTGCTGATGGCAGTGCCTATAGTGTTAGGTCTGCTGCTGGCTATGGTGCGCCCTGCCACGGCAGAGCGTCTGCATGGTGTGTTGAAAAGGCTTGCCTTCCCTGCGCTGGTGGTGCTGGTGACGATATTCTTTGTGCAGCACAGAGTAACGATAGTGAGCTCCATAGCCACGCTGGGCGGAGCAGTGACGATGCTGATACTGGCTACGATGGGATGCGGAGCGGTGTTAGCATGGATTATGCACCTGACGGAGAGAGAACGCAGAACGATAGTGATAGAGGTGGGTATGCAGAATGCGGCACAGGCTATCACGATAGCTTGCAGCCCCTTTGTGTTTAATAACGAGACGATAGCAGTGCCAGCGATTATCTATGCGCTGATGATGAATGTGGTGCTGTTAGGATATGTGGGGGTGATTAGGAGGGAAGAGGGGAGAGTTTAGAGTTGAGAGTTTAGAGTTGAGAGTTGAGAGATAATAATTAAAACCACAAACATGACTATGCGGAAGTATTTTATGACATTATGGCTCAGCCTGCTGGTGGCAGGAGCGTGGGCTGGAGAGTATGACAAGTATTACGTGGAGCTGCCTACGGAGGTGGCTCAGGTGACGGTGCCAGAGATACCGCAGAACGTGGTGAGACTGACGGACTGTGGCGGCAAGGGCGACGGAGTGACGCTGAACACAGAGGCGTTTAAGGAGGCTACCAAGCGACTGACGGCGATGGGAGGCGGCAAGATTGTGGTAGGCGACGGAGTGTGGCTGACAGGACCTATAGAACTGAAGGACAACATAGAGCTGCATGTGGAGAGAGGCGCGCTTATATATTTCTCGCCAGACAAACGGCTGTATGAGGGACATACGGACAGAGAGCAGAGAGTGCTGCCCTGCATATATGCCACAGGACGAAAGAACATAGCCATAACAGGCGAGGGCATAATAGACGGAAACGGTCAGCAGTGGCGCCCTGTGAAAAGGAATAAGCAGAGCGACGTGGAATGGAAGATGTATCAGAGTATGGGAGGATACACCACTGAGGACGGCAAACTGTGGTATCCCTGGAAACTGAAGAACAAATATCCTGACATAGTGGAGCAGCCCAAGCAGTATGAGAACCTGAGGAATGACCTTATAAGGCTGTTCTGCTGCGAGAACATACTGATAAAAGGGGTGACTGTGCAGAATGCGCCACGTTTTCATGTGCACCCAAACAACTGCCGAAACGTGATAGTAGATGGCATAACGGTGCGCTGTCCGTGGAACGCCCAGAACGGCGACGGCATAGATTTTACGGACGTCAACATAGGACTGATAGTAAACAACACGGTGGATGTGGGTGACGACGGCATCTGCATGAAGAGCAGTGTGGCAAAGAAAGAGGCTCCAGCCAACGGTTGCGAAGATATAATAGTGGAAAACAACACGGTGTATCACGCCCATGGCGGCTTTGTGCTGGGCAGCAACACCACCAGTGGCATAAGGCGCATGGTGGTGAGGAAAAACCGTTACTGCAGCACAGACACAGGACTGCGATTCAAAAGCGGACTGGGCAGAGGCGGCAAGACGGAGAAGATATACATACAGGACATCATAATGAGCGACATAGCCAAGGAGGCGATAGTGTTCCAGTGTGACTACAGCGACCACGATGCCGACGGTACTCCGAAGAGGTCTGCCACACTAACTGAGAAACAAAAGAAGCGCATACCAGAGTTTCAGGACATACATATAAATAATGTGATATGCATGGGATGCAAGACTGGCTTAAAGGCGAAAGGACTGGAGGGCTTGGACTGTGTGCACGACATAACGATAGACAATACCACCATAGTGTATCGCAAAAAGGCAAGTGATATAGACGAAAAGACAACTAACATAGCAAGCAAGGCGAGATATGTTAGTGTAAGTACGAGGTGACAAAGGACAAGGAACGGGAATGAGAACGTTAACGGGAACGGGAACGTTAACGGGAACTGTTCTTTAATAGGTCATTGATAACGAGACTGGCGAGTGCAAAGCCGAAGGTGGCTGTGACATGACACATGGTGCCATTGATCTGAGCTTTGTAATCGCAGGTCTCGTCTGTGTTTCCGCGATTAGGCTGGGGTAGTTCATCACTATAGACACAAAGAAACTTCTTGGAAGGCATCATCTTGCGCTGTCGCATACGTTTGCGCATGATGGCGCCCAGGGTATCGTTGCGCACCTTCCAGAACTCAGCACACCTGACGCTGAAGGGGTCTGTGCGCAAGGCAGCCCCCATGCTGGAGAAGAGGGTGACACTATCTATGGAGGTGGCATGGAGAATGAGCTGTATCTTATCCTTGAGCGAGTCGATGGCATCAATCACGTAGTCATACTGCTCAAGGTGGAAATCCTCCTTAGTCTCAGCCGAATAAGTCTTGTGCAAGGCAGTGATTTCAGCCTCAGGATTTATCTCGAGCAGTCGCTGGCACATCACGTTGACCTTTGGCTCGCCAACGGTTGCCGAGGTAGCCATTATCTGACGATTGACATTGGTGGGACTCACCTCGTCAGAGTCCACAATGGTGAGATGGCAGATGCCAGAGCGCACGAGACTCTCGGCACACCAGCCGCCAACGCCGCCAACGCCAAAGATTATCACCTTAGTCTGAGAGATATGTTGCATCGCCTCACTGCCCACGAGCAGTTCAAGACGGGAGAAGGAAGTTTGGTTCAAGGGGTTCAAAAGTTTAATGGTTCCAGTTAAAGTTAACGTTCCCGTTTTCTCTGGTGCAAAGGTACGGATTATTTTCCAATTGTGAAAAATATCTACACCTTATTATAAAAGATTTGGCTGTTTCAAGAAAAAACTGTAATTTTGCGAACAAAATAGAAAAAGTGACGTGGAACACGTATTTACGACAGAAGAGCGCCAACGATGGAATGACATTCTCATGGGATGCCTGCATAGATTTATGGATATATGCGAGCAGTATGGTCTGACATACTATTGCGTCGGAGGTACCGTGATTGGGGCAGTGAGGCATAGGGGGTTCATACCCTGGGATGACGATATCGATGTTGCAATGCCACGCCCTGACTATGACAAGCTATTGCAGATAGCCAAGGATCATGATTTTGGCGGATATGAACTTGCCACGCCCAGCATGGAGGGCTATCCTTATTTTTTCTCGAAATTCTGTGATGCTAACACTTCGCTTGTCGAACTGGAAAAGGTTCCATGCCTCTACGGAGTGTATATAGATGTCTTCCCCATAGACGGAACAGCACCAACGAAACGCGAGGCAGAGCAGATAATGCGTCGCTTCAAGCGCATAAACAACAAGATCAATGCCGTGCTCTCTCACCTCACACTTAAAGAGTATCTGTCACTGGTATTGCAACCTAAAGAATGGGGGCGCATGGCAATGCAGACTGCAGCTTTCATCCTTGGACGCGAGAATGTAAGACGTTGGCTTATAGGCGCACTCGAACGCATAGCTGCCAAGTATGATTACAATCAATCTACCTACATAGTAAACTATGGGGGCGCATGGGCTGAAAAAGAAATACACCCGAAGGAGTGGATCTTTCCGCTTACCACGAAGCATTTTGAAGATGTGGATGTATACATACCTGGAGATTACGACCGATACCTGCGCCAGATGTATGGCGACTACATGCAGTTGCCTCCAGAGGAAAAGCGTGTGAGTCATCACGACCATTACTTTGTGGACTTATATAAACGTGTTAACTAACCATAATTACGACTACTAAAAAACAAAAAGAGATGAAAAAAAGAATCTTTCTCAGCGCCATGTGCGCATGCCTGTTCGGAATGGCACAGGCAACTAACTATTACGCTGCACCTGGAGCAAAAGGTGACGGCAAGAGCATCAGCAACCCAGGCGACCTGAACAATCTGGCTGCTAAGACTATTGCAGGAGGCGACTCGCTGTTCCTGATGGATGGAGTGTACTACATCACTGCCACCGTTGACGTGAAGACAGCTGCTGGCACGGCAGACAAGCGAACCTTCGTGGGAGCAATGAAAGGTGCTCACCCCATAATTGACGGCAGCAAGATGGCATATAGTAACAACAGCCAGTCAAATGGTATCCGTACTCGTGTGGCATACGTTCACCTATACGGCATCACCATGCGCTATGCTGGTTTTAAGGGATTCCTCATTGGCGGAAGCTATAACCTGATAGAGAACTGTACATCACAGGCAAGTGTGGATTCTGGTTTCGGAATAAAGGATGCCGACAACAGCACGTTCCTCAACTGCGACTCATTTGACAGCTTCGATTATCAGCTTGGCGGCACGGGCAACCCCGACTTTGGCGGCAATGCCGACGGCTTCTGCGACAAGCAGTTTACTGGTGGCGGCAATACATATATCAACTGCCGTGCATGGAACAATAGCGACGATGGCTGGGACCTCTACAAGCGCGGCACCTCAGAGCCTATCGTGTTCATCAACTGCATAACATACAACAACTCACCTGAATACTATGACTTCACAGGCAACCCGCGTCTGGTGACAGACAAGAGCTGGTTTGACAGCGTGGAGGGTAAGACAATGACCACATCAAAGAACCACACGGACACATGGTACAGAAACCACTACTACAACAACGGCAACAAAAACGGCTTTAAGATTGGTGGTGCCGGCGTGGCTACCGACGTGACGATGTATCGCTGTCTTGCCGTAGCCAACACCGTTAAGGGTTTCGACCAGAACTACACCCAAGGCAATGTGAAGCTCTACAACTGTTCAGCTTACGACAACAAGAACAACTACCACTTCGGTTCGGCTGAGATGAACGGGCTCGAAATAAGAAACTGCATAAGCCACTACTCTCACGAGGCTGACTGGAGCAAGCCGAAGGACGAGCACTGGAAGGACATCATAACCACTGGCAACTACACCCACTCGAACAACTCATGGGATATGGAGGGTATGAAGCCGACAGCAGAAGACTTCAAAAACCTTAACCCAGCATCAAGCGTTGGTGCACGCAACGAGGACGGCACCTTCACCGTGCCTACCATGTGTCTGGCAGAGGGCAGCAAGTTCATCGACGCTGGCGAGATAATCGACGGCTATACTGACTATCAGGGCAACAAGCCCGATCTGGGATGGAAGGAGTATGACGAGACTATTCCTACTGAGGTGATAAGCGTAAAGGAAGACACCACCCTCCCTGACATGCGCCGCCTCAACATCTACACCCTCGACGGCACGCTGGTGGGCATGTCAGCATACGGCAAGCTCAGCGGACTGAAGCCTGGCGTATATGTGGTGCGCGACTTCGACAGCGGCAAGGCTGTCAAGGTAGCGGTGGAATAGTTCACAATTCTTCGAGCATAGCTCGGAACTCAATTTACAGTTAATGACCATAATACAGAAAAGATGTAATTACGCGCTATGGCTGTTGCTCTTGGGAGCAATGGCCATAGTGGGTTGTTCACGCAAGGTGACACCCAAGGAGAGCGTGATAAACGTAAAGACCATGCAGGTCACCTCAGCCACTGACGGTGTGACCAAGAACTACGTGGGAACCATAGAGGAGGAAGAAGGCGTCAACGTAACCTTCAGCGTGCTGGGCACGGTGGAGCGCGTGCTGGTGGATGAGGGGCAGTTCGTCAAGCGCGGACAGCCTCTCGCCGTATCTGACGGCCGCAACATCCGCCAGACCTATGCCATGGCAAAGACCACACTCAATCAGGCTGAGGATGCCTATCGCCGCCTGAAGAACCTCTACGACAAGGGCACCCTGCCCGAGATAAGAATGGTAGAGGCAGAGTCGGCACTGCAGAGGGCACGCTCTTCCGAGGCTATCTCACGCAAGAGCCTTGAGGACATCACCCTGCGCGCTCCGTGGAGCGGCTACATAGCCCAGGTAAACGTGCATGAGGGAGCCAACCTCACCCCTGGCGTGAACGGAATACGACTGGTCAAGATAGAGCGCGTGAAACTCTGCATCCCCATACCTGAGAAGGAGATAGGCAACATAGCCATAGGCAAGCCCGTACGCTTCACCGTCGCTGCACTGCCAGGCAGGGAGTTCAGCGGCAAGGTGATAGCTCGCGGACTCACCGCCCACCCCATCAGCCACGCCTATGAGGTAAGGGCTCTGGTGGACAATGCCGACCACGCCCTCCTGCCTGGCATGATAGCGAAGGTGCTGATTGCCAACGACAAGAAGGGCTACTCACTCGTGCTGCCACAGCAGGCAATCATGGTCAGCGGACAGGACAAGTTTGTGTGGGTGGCTAAGGGCGGCAAGGCTCATCGCCGCAGCGTCACCACCGGCGACATAACCAACGAGGGTGTCATCATCGAGAGCGGCATAACCCAGGGTGAGCACGTGATAATCGAGGGACAGGAGAAAGTCAGCGACGGCGTCTCCATCAAGGAGAATTAGAACGGGAACGATAACGGGAACGAGCTCCGCGAAGCGCCTGAGCACCAACTGGAGCGCAAGAACGATGACGGGAACGGAAACCAACTGTAAACTGAGAACTAAGTGAAGGACGATCGCAAAAATATAGTGGCATCAGCCATGCGTCATAAGAGCATCACCCTGCTGCTGGTGGCAGTGATGATGATTGCAGGCATCATATCGCTGGTGTATATCCCCAAGGACGAGTTTCCGCAGTTTGACCTGCCCATCGGACTGGTGGTGGGCGTATATCCCGGTGCCACTGAGGAGGAGGTGGAACAGCAGCTCGCCAAACCCCTCGAGGACTTTCTCTGGACCTTTAAGGAGATAGACAAGGAAAGAGTGAGCACCGTATGTC
Source organism: Prevotellaceae bacterium UBA2738 (assembly GCA_002353585.1). GTDB lineage: Bacteria > Bacteroidota > Bacteroidia > Bacteroidales > Bacteroidaceae > Prevotella. The sequence goes on from DEJW01000036.1 coordinate 70,000, forward strand.
AGAACAACGTGTGCTACTCCATAGTGTGGCTCAAGAGTAAGGGCGAGGACAATACCGAGTTCTGGAACAAGCTCAAGGAGCGCCTGCCCCTGTTGCGCGCCAAGCTGCCGTCAGGCGTGCTGGGCGTCTTTGCCAACGAAGACTTTGGCGATGTGTCGGCTATGCTCATATCCATTGAGAGCGAGGACAAGACCTATCGCGAGATGGACGACTACGCACGGGCACTCGGCGACCGTCTGCGCACCATTCCCCAACTGGCTAACATCTACACCCTCGGCGGACAGAACGAGCAAATCAGCATCTACCTCGACCGCGACCGCCTGGTGGCATACGGCTTAAATACGGCTATGGTCTATAGCAAGCTTTCCAGCCAGAGCGGCTCGATGATTACCGGCTCGCTGGACGACGGCAACCTCAGCCGTATGCTCCATGTGGTGCCCTCGCTCAATTCAGAGCAGGACATAGCCCAGACCATAGTGTTCAGCGACCCCTCGGGCACCATCGTGCGCCTTGGCGACATAGCCGAGATAAAGCGCGAATACCCTCCGCAGAAGCGATACATCAAGAACAACGGCAACAAGTCGATGATTATGTCGCTCCAGATGGTCAGCGGCAATAACATCGTCAGCTTTGGCAAGGATGTGAAGGCTATACTCAAGGACTTTCAGGAAACCCTCCCACCCGATGTACATATCAACGTAATCACCGACCAGAGCGAGGTGGTTGACGAGTCAGTCACCGAGTTCCTTACCGAACTGCTCATCGCCATAGCCTCCGTAGTCATAGTCACCCTGCTCATGCTGCCTATGAGAGTAGCGGGCGTGGCTGTCACCACCATCCCCATCACCATCTTCATATCTATCGCCATATTCTATATTGCGGGCGTAGAAATAAACTCCGTCACCCTCGCCGCCCTGATAGTGTCGCTGGGCATGATAGTCGATGACTCAATCGTGGTGGTCGATTGCTACATAGACCGTCTTGACGAGGGTATGCCCCGCTGGAAGGCAGCCATCACCTCGGCACGCCAGTTTACCGCCAGCATCATCACGGCTACGCTCTCCATCAGCATAGTATTCTTCCCCTTCCTCTTTACCACTGACAACATAATCCACGATTTCATCGAGTCTTTCCCCTATGCCATCACCATAGTGCTGACGGTGTCGCTGCTCGTGGCTCTGCTCGTGGTACCCATCATAGAGCATCGCTTCATCACTCACGGCTTTGGCAGCGAGCACCACCTAATCCTCGAACGCATACAAGCTGTATATGACAGGATAATAGGCATCTGTTTCCGCCATAAGAAGGCAACCCTCGCCATAGGGTTCTTTACCGTCTTTCTGGGCGCGCTGCTCATGCTGGCACTGCCTCAGAGGCTCATGCCTCGCGCCAGCCGCAGCCTCTTTGCCGTCGAGATATGGCTGCCCACAGGCACCGATATCCGCCGCACCGAGGCTGTTGCCGACTCCCTTGCCAATATGATGCGTAAGGATGAGCGCATCACCAATATCACCACCTTCTATGGCATGGGCTCACCAAGGTTCCACGTCACCTTCATGCCACAGTTTGGTGGCTCCAACTACGCCCAGTTTATCGTCAACACCCATAGCGACAGCGAGACTCAGGCAGTGCTCGACGAATATTCAGCCTACTACGCCAACTACTTCCCCGAGGCTCAGATTAAGTTCAAGCAGATAGAATATACCGATGCCACCTCGCCCGTAGAGGTGCGCCTCATTGGCAATAACCTCGACTCGCTCCATATAGCCACCGACCGCGTGGTCAGCCTGCTACGTCGCAATCCCGAGATAGAGACCGTCACCACCAGCTGGGGCACTCAAAATAATCGTCTCGACATCACCATGCATCCCGAACAGGCTAACCAGATAGGCATGAGCCGTTCACTGCTCTCGCTCAACCTTGCCCTGCGCTATTCGGGGGGCATACCAGTAGCCAAGATGTGGGAGGCTGACGACGAGATAGCCGTCATGATAAAGGATGCAGGCGACGGCAAACAGAACATCGAGGATTTCAAGGACATACGCGTCACGGGGCTCGTGCCTACGCTCACCACCGTGCCCCTCACCCAGATAGCCGATGTCAAGCCAGCCTGGTGCGGAGGCATCATACAGCACCGTAACGGCATACGCTGTGCCAGCATCTATGGCACCACCACGCGAGGCTCCAAGATAGGCAACCTCAACAAGCATCTCTATGCCCAGCTCGACACCTTCTCACTGCCTCAGGGCGTGAAGGTGGCTAAGGGCGGACAGGCAGAGTCAGAGGGCCGCTACCGTCCCCAGATGTATCTGGGCATGGTTATCGCCATCGCCCTCATCATCTTCATCATGCTGTTCCACCTTAAGAGCGTGCGCCTAATGATGCTCATGATGGCATCGCTCGTCTTCGCCATCCCTGGCACCGCCATCGGCATGTTCTGCTCCAACTTCGAGTTTGGAGCCACCGCCATCCTCGGCATCGTGTCGCTCATGGGCATCATCACCCGTAGCGGCATCATCATGGTCGATTATGGCGAAGAACTATTCCATCAGCGCGGCATGACAGCCGACGAAGCCGCCGAGACAGCTGCCAAGCGCCGTTTCCGCCCTATCTTCCTCACTGCCTCTGCCGCCTCCATGGGTGTCATCCCTATGGTCATCAAGGCAACCCCACTCTGGGGACCTATGGGCATCGTCATCTGCGTGGGAGCCCTCATCTCCATGCTCTATATCGTAACCATCATCCCTGTTGTTTACAGCATGGTGGCAAAGAAGGAAATGGAAGAGTTTTAACGACGTTAACGATACACACCATAGGTGCTACGATACGTGGCATAGCCACTACGATACGCCCTGAAGGGCTACGAAAACAAAAAAACAATATGACAAAAAAAATCATCGCAATAGCGATAATAATTTTCAATTGTCAATTTTCAATTGTCAATTCGCTGAACGCCCAGCCCATGGCTGGCAGTTCACCACGAATCGTCTCCCTCAGCGAGTGCGTCAGCACCATGCGCAAGGAGAACATCAAGGCAGCCAACGCACGCAACAATGTGCAGATGGCAGAAGAGTTCCAGAAGTACGCACGCACAAAATATTACCCCACCGTCAGCGCAAGGGCATTCCACTTTGAGGCTAACGACTACCTGCTGCGCAAGGACCTCTTCTCACCAGACGTATCACAAGCCATCGAAGAAATCAACCGCGAATATGACCTCGGACTTGATACCAGCATCAATGTGCTCAAGCGTGGTTCATCAGCCGACATCGGTCTCGTCCAGCCCCTCTATACCGGCGGCAGGATACATAACGTCAACAAGCTCGCCGACCTGCAGGTGGAGGGCATGAAACTCCTTCAAGACACCAACGACGACATCCTCGTACTCGAGGCAGAACTGCTCTATTTCACCCTCGTCAAGCTCCACGGCAAGCAGCAGAACCTCCTTGCTGCTGATGCCGAGGTGGCAAGCATACTCAAGGATGCACGCAACCTTGCCACTGAGGGCATAGTGAACAGCAACGACGCCCTGACAGCCGAACTGGCTCTCGACCAGCTCAACGCCCAGCGCGTGCGCCTCGACAACGGCATCCGCCTGCTCCGCCGCGCTATGGCAAAGGCTATGGGGTGTGCAGGCGAAGACCTCGACGTAGATACCACCCTGCTCACCACCCCTGTTGTGGCACCCGAGAACCTATGGGTCAACGTAGAGAGCGCCGTGGATAACAGCAACGAGAACCGCCTGCTCGAACTCAACGTAGAGCGCACCCAGCTGCAGACCAAGCTTGCCAAGGCAAACTATCTGCCCATCCTCGCCTTAGGAGGCAACGTCGGCATCAGCCGCTACCTTTCCAAGGCAAACACCAAGGGCGTAGCCTTCGCCACAGTGGTCATGCCCATAAGCACATTCTGGAGCGAGCGCCACCTGGTGCGTCGCAGCAAGCTCTCAGAGCAGATGGCACTCGACCAGCGACGCGACAAGCGCGAGATGCTCGACCTCAACATTCGGGATGCCTACGACAATCTCTCCGCCGCCTATCAGCAGGTGGCAATAGCCCGCAAGAGCATCGCCAAGGCAGACGAGAACCTCCGCATCAAGCATGAGGAGTACATCAACGGTGTAACCAACATGACCATACTGCTCGATGCACGCCAGCAGCAGCAGACAGCCCACGACAATCTCAGCGATGCACTCTGCGACTATCACCACGCCCGCACCAAATACCTCATCGCCACAGGCAGGAAGGAACAGACATACTAAGGACAAAGGACGGGAACGGGAACGTTAACGGGAACGATACGCTTCGCTACGATACAGCGCAAGCGCCTACGATACGCCCTGCGGGCTACGATAAGGAAGGACAAGGTGACAAAGGACGTTAACGGGAACGATAACGCTAACTAAGGACAAAGTAAAAGGGAGCCTTTTTTTCTTGCAGATTTAAAATCCAACTTTAAATTTGCAAGATTTTCTTGCAGATTTAAAATAAAAGTTGTACTTTTGCCCATGGAATATCAAAAAGTATTTCTATGATAGCAAGAACAATACAACAGAAGATAGAGAATTTGGCATCCAAATTCCCCGTCGTAACGCTCACAGGACCACGTCAGTCAGGCAAATCTACACTCCTGCGTCACGCCTTTCCTGATTATCAGTATGTATCATTAGAAAACCTTGATGTCAGAACTTTCGCCACAGAAGACCCTCACGGTTTTCTCAAGACATACCCAAGGCATGTGATAATAGACGAGGCACAAAGAGTACCCACTCTGTTCTCATATATACAAACCCATGTTGACGAAGTTGATGAGCCTGGGTTATATATACTTTCAGGGTCTCATAATTTCCTGCTCATGGAGACAGTCAACCAATCATTAGCAGGCAGGACAGCCATATTCAAACTTCTGCCTTTTTCCCATGATGAGAAGGTCTCAGGAGGCATTTTGCCCTCCACCATTGACGAGGAGATTTTCTATGGAGGCTATCCACGTATATTCGATAAAAATATCTCCCCAACCGATTATTATCCCTTCTACCTGCAGACCTATGTGGAGCGCGATGTAAGAATGATGAAGAACATAGGCGACCTCAGCGCCTTCATACGTTTTCTAAAACTATGTGCAGGACGTATCGGTCAGTTGCTCAACCTATCGTCACTTGCCAACGACTGTGGTATCAGCGTTCCCACAGCCTCATCATGGCTCTCACTTCTTGAGGCAAGCTATATCTGTCATCTTTTGCGCCCCGATTGGAACAACTTCTCAAAACGTTTAGTGAAGACTCCCAAACTGTATTTCTACGATACAGGTCTGGCATGCTCACTACTCGACATCAGTTCGCCGTCTCAATTAGCTACTCACTATCTGCGAGGCGGACTATTTGAGAATCTGGTAATCACTAATTTTTTGAAACGTGCGTGGAACAAAGGATACGAAGCCGATTTGCGATTCTGGCGTGACAGTCAGGGAAACGAAGTTGATCTGCTTCTGTACGATGGCAGTACTCATCCCACAGCCTACGAGATAAAGTCTGGAGCCACCTTTAACACCGATTTTTTCTCTGGGCTCACCAAATGGGCATCATTATCCGACACCCCTACCACATCTCTCTATGTCATCTATAGTGGCAAAGACACTCTCACCACCTCAAAAGGCACCCTTCTTGCATGGTAAATGGGAATAAGTGCAGTTATACTTTTTCTAACTCACTAATAAAATAATCTATTGCACTCTTTAATGGGTTTAGTTCGTTCATAATAATCCAAAGCACCTGCGATGGGTCAACGTCAAAGTAGTGGTGTGATATAATATCACGCATACCCTTTACTTGTTTCCATGGAATATCAGGATATGTAGTCAATAGGTTTCCTTCTGTAACTTTATCCAAGTTCTTTAAGCTCTCCCCTATGGCAATTAGTAGCATGCACGTAGCATCTAATAAAATCATTCCATTAGGAGAGTCTAGGAAATCATCTATACTATGGATTTCCTTTGTTCTATCCTTCAATCTTTCTATAGCAGACTGAATGTCATAGAGAATATCAAGAGCAAGCTCTTTTTTTTCAGAAGATAGTGATACCATCTCTTTCTATACGTTTCCTAAGTCGAGGGTTTAGGTTCCTATGGTTGCGAATAATGTCGACAGGTCTTCCAATAGAATTTTCAATATACTCCTTTGCATCCATGAGCAAGAACGGATTGGGAGTTTCTGTTTCAACAAAGAGGTCTATATCGCTATCGCTTTTCTGTTCATTTCTCGCCATCGAACCAAACAGGCGCAAAGAGATGATGCCATATTTTTTTTTCAAATTATAATGGCAGTCATTCAACTTCTCAATGAATTGTTCGCGTGATATGTTGTCTTTGGAAGGCATATTCAATATTTTCTTTTCCTCGCCTGCAAAGTTACAAAGTATTTTTTAATTCACCAAGAGTTTATGTTAGAATCTGTGTCCCTATAATCCGTGGTTTATTAATTAAAATACAACTCGGAATAGATTATAACGACAACCAGGAATCTCCGAGCTTTGCTCGCCTGTAATCGGACGCACCTCTGGTGCTACGCTTGCCAGAGCAAGAACACCTACGGAGCGCAAGAGCTTATTTGTCATCATAATGACCATAAGATGAGAGTACCAACACCAATACTTCCTCATCAAAAATACGATAAACCAAGCGATGTTTCTTAGTCAATTCACGACTCCAACGCCCCTCAGGCTTACCCTTCAATGGTTCTGGGTGTCCTGTACCAGATTTAGGATGCTCTCTCAGTTCCTCTATAAAGCGACGTGCTTTTTGGTAAACCTTAGGTTCGTTCTTTTGCAAACGCTTAAGGTCAGTCAGCGCATCTTGTGTATATGTGATGTCATACATACTTACCCAACTCTATTAAGGAAATCATCCAAATCTTCATTAGGGAGCATCTTGTAACATTTTCCTTGTCTATATTCTTCCTCTCCCTTTTTCAACTTCTTTAAGAACTCCTCTTTAGTCATTAAGGTCGGGTCTTCTTTTTTAGCAGCAAGTTTCTTAACATACTTAAGAACCTTTGTCATCAGATTCTCATCGTACGCTATTACGCTCATTGCCTTATATAATTCCGCATTTAACTGTATAGCAGTCATAATATTCTCCTTTATTATTCTATTCCACCTGCAAAGTTACAAAGTAATTTTATAACCTCCAAATATTTCTCTTCTCATTTTAATCTTTTAATGTTGTCCCAGTTGTCTTTTTTAATCTATGCCTATTTATCGTTATTTGTCCTTTGTACTTAGTCACCTTGTCACTTAGTACTTTGAATTGGTTTTTATTGTTTTTGCCTGATAAGGGCGTAACCTGACGTTAGGAAGGTGCAGGACTTCCAGGTATATGGACTTAGGAGTTTAGCTCATAAAGAACATATAACTTG
>DEJW01000032.1:0-365 GCA_002353585.1 Prevotellaceae bacterium UBA2738
GAAATTATCGGCGCTGAATTCAAAGTTGAAGGTGATCTCCGTAGTGAGATCCAGATGAATATCAAGCGACTGATGGATATTGGTTGCTATCGTGGAGTCCGTCATCGTAATGGTCTTCCTGTGCGCGGTCAGAGTACAAAGAACAACGCCCGTACCCGTAAAGGTAAGAAGAAGACTGTTGCTAATAAGAAGAAGGCCACGAAGTAAGTTTAAGGTTTAGTGTTTAAAGTTTAAAGTTTAAAGACAATGGCTAAGAAAACAGTCACAAAGAAAAGAAACGTGAAGGTTGACGCGATTGGTCAGCTGCACGTTCACAGTTCATTCAATAATATCATTGTCTCCTTGGCAAACAGCGACGGTCAGGT
>DEJW01000032.1:424-21519 GCA_002353585.1 Prevotellaceae bacterium UBA2738
GAGGATTGCGCAAAGGTTGCTTACGACCTGGGTCTGCGTAAAGTGAAAGCCTATGTGAAGGGTCCCGGTAACGGTCGTGAGAGCGCTATCCGTGCCTGCCACGGAGCTGGTATCGAGGTGATGGAGATTATCGACGTAACACCACTGCCACACAATGGTTGCCGTCCTCCAAAGCGTCGTCGTGTATAATTAATGTGTACGGCTATCCGGTTTTCCGGATATCCCACTAAATAAGATTTTTTTTCAAAATTATGGCAAAGTATATAGGTCCGAAATCTAAAATTGCGCGCCGTTTTGGTGAACCCATCTTTGGCGCCGACAAAGTTTTGTCCAAGAGAAACTTCCCTCCTGGACAGCATGGCAATAATCGTCGTCGCAAGATGTCTGAGTATGGTGTCATGTTGGCAGAGAAGCAAAAGGCTAAGTACACATATGGTGTACTGGAGCGCCAGTTCCGTAACCTCTTTGAGAAGGCTGCAAAGATGGAAGGCATTAAGGGTGAGAACCTCCTCCAGCTTTTGGAGAGCCGCCTTGACAATGTTGTTTTCCGTCTTGGCATTGCGCCAACTCGTCGTGCTGCACGTCAGCTCGTTGGTCACAAGCACATCACTGTTGATGGCGAGGTAGTTAACATCCCATCATTCCAGGTTAAGCCAGGAATGATTGTTGCTGTTCGTGAGAAGTCTAAGTCTCTCGAGGTTATCGAGGATGCACTTGCAGGCTTCAACCACAGCAAGTATCCATGGATAGAGTGGGACAACGCTTCTAAGAGCGGTAAGTTCCTCCACCGTCCAGAGCGTGCAGATATTCCTGAGAACATCAAGGAGCAGTTAATAGTTGAGTTGTACTCTAAATAATCATTAAATTAATGGCGATATTAGCATTTCAAAAACCCGAAAAAGTCGTGATGCTGGAGTCAACAGACAAGTTCGGCAAGTTCGAATTCCGTCCGTTGGAGCCTGGCTTCGGTGTTACCATTGGTAACTCACTTCGCCGCATCCTTCTTTCTTCACTTGAGGGCTTTGCCATCAATACCATCCGTATTGAGGGCGTAGAGCAGGAGTTCTCTTCTGTTCCTGGCGTGAAGGAAGATGTGACAAACATCATCTTGAATTTGAAGCAAGTAAGATTCAAGCAGTTAGTAGAAGAATTCGAGAATGAGAAAGTTACTATCACGGTAGAGAACTGTACAGAGTTCAAGGCTGGTGATATCAACAAGTATCTTACTGGATTTGAAGTGTTAAACCCCGAATTGGTGATTTGTCGTTTAGATTCAAAGGCTTCTATGCAGATTACACTCACCATCAACAAGGGACGTGGTTACGTTCCAGCTGATGAGAACCGTGAGTTCTGCACCGATGCCACCTCAATTGCCATCGATTCTATCTACACCCCAATCCGTAACGTGAAGTTCTCTGTTGAGCCAACTCGTGTTGAGCAGAAGACTGACTACGATAAGCTCTTACTCGAAATCACTACGGACGGTTCCATTCACCCAAAGGATGCCCTGAAGGAGGCAGCCAAGATTCTTATCTATCACTTCATGCTCTTCTCTGACGAGAAGATACAGCTCGAGGATACTGGTCTTGACGTTAACCAGGAGTTCGATGAGGAGATTCTCCACATGCGCCAACTCCTTAAGACACGCCTTGTTGATATGAACCTCTCTGTTCGTGCCCTCAACTGTCTTAAGGCAGCTGATGTTGACACCCTCGGCGACCTCGTTCAGTACAACAAGACTGACCTTCTCAAGTTCCGCAACTTTGGTAAGAAATCGCTTTCAGAGCTTGATGATTTGCTCGAGAGTCTGAATCTGTCGTTTGGAACTGACATTTCAAAATTCAAACTTAATCAAGATTAAACTCAAATGAGACATAACAAGAAATTCAACCATCTCGGTCGTACTGCATCTCACCGTAGCGCTATGCTTGCTAACATGGCTGTCTCTCTGATCATGCACAAAAGAATCACTACGACCCTCGCCAAGGCAAAGGCACTCAAGAAATATGTAGAGCCGCTGATTACGCGCTCTAAGGACGACAGCACTAACAGCCGTCGTGTGGTATTCAGCTACCTGCAGAACAAGGAGGCTCTGAAGGAGCTCTTCGGAGCTGTAGCACAGAAGGTAGGCGACCGTCCCGGTGGNNAAAAGAATCACTACGACCGTTGCTAAGGCTAAGGCACTCAAGAAGTACGTTGAGCCTTTGATTACCCGTGCTAAGGAAGATACCACTAACAACCGTCGTGTAGTATTCTCTTATCTTCAGGATAAGTATGCTATCAAGGAGCTCTTCTCTGCAGTATCTGAGAAGGTAGGCAACCGTCCTGGTGGTTACACTCGTATCATCAAACTTGGCGCACGTCAGGGTGATGCTGCTGAGACATGCTTCATAGAGCTCGTTGACTTCGATGAGGCTATGGCTAAGACTCCTAAGGCAGCTGCTAAGAAGACTCGTCGTGCTGGTAAGAAGGCTGCTACTACAACCGAGGCACCTGCTGAGGCACCTGTAGCAGAGAAGGCTGAGGCTCCTGTAGCTGAGGAAGCAAAGGCTGAAGCACCTGCCGCTGAGGAAGCAAAGGCTGAAGCACCTGCTGCTGAGGCTGCTGAAGAGGCAAAGGCTGAATAAAGACAACTTACTCCCTATGCGGAGGGTTATATAGATAAAAGGCATCACAACACTCCCGTTGTGGTGCCTTTTTTGTTTGAACCGAAACTAAAAGCGCATATATAATATATGAATTTTCTCATCTCCATAGTACGCTTCTATCGCAACATTAACCTCATGGTGAGCATCCTCATAGGTCTGTTGATAGGAGCAGGTTTGGGACTCACTGTTCCTGGTCTTACCTTTGTATCTATTCTTGGTAAGCTCTTTGTGGGAGCACTCAAGGCTATAGCACCTATACTCGTTGCCCTGCTTGTGGCATCGTCTATAGCCAAGTCACGTGAGGGACTGGGCAAGAAGTTCCGCACTGTCATCATCCTCTATCTTTTCAGCACTATGGTGGCAGCAGTGGTGGCTGTCTTAGCTTCGCAGATGTTCCCGCTTGTGTTGCAGTTGCCTGAAGCCTCTGCAGGTCAGGGCGGAGCCCCTGACAACATTGGTGACGTATTCCTCAAGATAGCCACCGACCTCATGAGCAACCCTATTGCTGCTATCACTTCGGCATCTTATCTCAGCATCCTCATGTGGTCCATCATCATGGGTTTTGCACTCAGGCGCAAGGCTTCTCCTGGCACTATTGATATCATCCATGAGTTGGCAAACGTGATAACCCTCATTGTCCATTGGATTATACATTGCGCTCCTTTTGGTATTATGGGTTTGGTATATACCTCTGTCAGCGAGAGTGGCTTAGGCATCTTTACCACCTATGGCAAACTCGTTCTCTTGCTCGTAGGCTGTATGATGACCGTATCACTCATAGTCAATCCTGTTATTTCCAGTCTGCTCCTGCGTCGCAATATGTGGCCTACGCTGTGGCGATGCATCAAGGGTAGTGCTGTCAGTGCATTCTTTACACGTTCTTCAGCAGCCAACATCCCTGTAAACATGTCGCTCTGCGATCGCATGGGCCTGGATGAAGACTTCTATTCTGTTTCCATTCCTCTTGGTAGCACTATCAATATGGACGGTGCAGCCATTACTATCACTATCTTGACCTTGGCAACCTGTAACACTGTCGGCATAGACGTATCTCTTGCCAGTGCTCTTGTGCTCAGCATCCTTGCCACCTTCGGCGCTTGTGGAGCGTCAGGTGTGGCAGGTGGTTCGCTGTTGCTCGTCCCTATGGCATGCTCGCTGTTTGGCATCTCTCAGGATATTTCCATGCAGGTAGTGGCTGTGGGCTTCATCATCAGCGTGGTGCAAGACTCTGTTGAGACAGCCCTCAACTCCAGTGGCGATGTGTTCTTCACCGCTACGGCAGACTACTATAATCGTAAGAATTCGGATAGAAAGGAAAGCTAAACAAAGCATTACATTCTACCTTATATATAATAAATGGGGCTATTTCAGTAGCCCCATTTCTTTTGCCTTATTGTTAAGCAGTTGCATCAGCGGTTCGTGTTCGTTCTGCACTATGCCGTCAAGCACGGCATCCTTCAGATACTGTTTCAGTTCGCCCACCTCTCTCGACGGTCTCAGGTTATATAGTTCCATAATCTCATTACCGTCTATCACTGGTTGCAGCAGACGTTTAAAGTCCCTCTGCTTCAGGTCTTCTATCTTCTCCCTCACCAGCGTGTAGTTGTCTCTGAACCTCTGCTTCCTTACCTGGTTCTTTGATGTGATGTCAGCCTCACATAGCACCATCAGGTCGTCAATGTCGTCGCCAGCGTCATTCACCAGTCTGCGCACCGCACTGTCTGTCACCTCGTTGTCGGCTATGGCTATAGGGCGCATGTGCAGTTCCACCATCTTCTGCACATATTTCATCTTATGGTCCATAGGCAGTTTCATTCTTTTGAATATGCCTGGCACCATCTTCGCACCTATATAGTTATGTGAGTGGAATGTCCATCCCTGTTGGTTGTCCCATCGCTTTGATTTTGGTTTGCCTATATCGTGCATCAGTGCTGCCCATCTCAGCCATAAAGCCTTATCTTTCTCCCATTTCATCGTGGTTTTTGCCACGTTGTCCACCACTTCCAGTGTGTGGTAGAAGTTGTTCTTGTGCGCCTTGCCGTTGCGTTCCTCCACCATGTCCATTGCAGCCAGTTCAGGCATTATTATTGGTAGCAGTCCGCATCTCATCAGGTCCACAAATCCTCTTGATGGAGTCTTGGTCAGCAGTATCTTGTTCAGTTCCTCTATTATCCTTTCGCCTGATATTATCTTTATCCTCTCGGCATTACGCTCTAAGGCGTCAAATGTCTCATCCTCTATCTGGAAGTTCAGTCTGGTGGCAAACCTTATACATCTCAGCATTCTCAGCGGGTCGTCAGAGAATGTTATGTCTGGGTCGAGTGGGGTACGTATTATGCCGTCCCACAGGTCGTCCAGCCCACCGAATGGGTCAACCAGTTCGCCGAATCTCTCTTTGTTCAGGCATATCGCCATAGCGTTGATGGTAAAGTCTCTGCGGTTTTGGTCATCCTCCAGGGTGCCATCCTCCACTATGGGTTTCCTTGAGTCGCGCTGGTAGCTCTCCCTTCTCGCTCCCACAAACTCCACCTCTGTACAAGTCTCAGGTGCCTGCAACTGTGAATTGTGAACTGTGCACTGTGAACTGATTTTCACCTGCGCCGTACCGAAGTTCTTGAATATCGACAGGTAAGCCCTCTTGCCCAGTTTCTTCTTCAGCAGCTTAGCCACTGCAATGCCAGGACTCCCGTTCCCGTTCCCGTTATTAACCACTACACAGTCTATATCGTCTGACGGACGTTCGAGAAAAATGTCGCGAACGTATCCGCCCACGACATAGCATTCCAGTTGCAGTTCGTCTGCTGCCTCCGAAATCAGGTGAAATATGTCTTTGTCCAGTATTTGTGCGAGTTCCTCGTCAGTATATTCCGTCATCTTTATTCTTTTTTCTGCCAGTCAGGTATGGCTCCGCCTTCTCCGCTCACAGGCAGCTCCAGGTCTATCTCAGGCCTCTCGTGTTTCTTGGCTTCGTATGGCACCACTATGTCGTCATACTCTTCCACTTCCACCATTGCCACTCCTGCTGCCAGTATGCCGAGTCTGCGTGCAGCCTCATGCGACAGGTCTATTATCCTTCCCTTGATGTGTGGTCCGCGGTCTATCACCGTCACCACCACCTCCTTGCCGTTGGCAGGGTTCCTCACCAGCAGTTTTGTGCCAAAGGGGTGTGTCTTGTGGGCGCATACCAGCGAGTCGTTGTTCAGTCTTATGCCACTGCTTGTCCTTGCGCCGTTGGCGCGTCGTGAGTAGAATGAGGCTTTGCCTCTCTGTTGTGCACACGCGTCAGTAGCTATCATCAGCAGTGCCGTCATGACCACGCATAGCACTCCAGCCATTCGTTTATTTATAAACATTCTTTAGGGTGGGTTTTGTTTATTGACAGTTGCAAAGATAGTCATTTTAGTTAAGATGAGCAATAATTAGGTCAACTTTTCTCCTTTTCATTGTAAATAAGCGATTAAAATTTTGATAATAACCATATTTTTCGTAATTTTGCATTCGTAAATTGAGGTACTAGTACCTTTTGGCAAAACAGACAAAGAAAAAATAACAAGATAAATCCACAAAAACAACATGGCAGAAGCAAAAAAAATCAAGACAGCGCTCGTCAGTGTGTTCCATAAAGACGGACTTGAGGAGCTGTTGGCAAAACTTAATGCTGAGGGCGTTAAGTTCCTTTCCACTGGTGGCACACAGAAGTTCATCGAGTCTCTCGGCTATCAGTGTGAGGCTGTAGAGAATGTTACCACTTATCCATCCATCCTTGGTGGACGTGTCAAGACCCTTCACCCCAAAATCTTCGGTGGCATCCTCGGACGTCGTGAGCTTCAGGGCGACCTCGACCAGATGGCTAAGTATGAGATACCAGAGATCGACCTCGTAATCGTTGACCTCTATCCATTCGAGCAGACAGTGGCAAGTGGTGCTTCTGAGGCTGACATCATCGAGAAGATCGACATAGGTGGCATCTCTCTCATCCGTGCTGGTGCCAAGAACTTCAAGGACGTTGTTATCGTTCCTTCTAAGGCAGAATACAGCGTGCTTCTCGACATCCTTAATAAGAAGGGCGCACAGACCGATATCGAAGAGCGTCGCATGTTTGCTACTCGCGCCTTCGGCGTTTCCAGCCACTACGACACCGCAATCAACAAGTGGTTCCTCGGTTAATTATCAATTTTCAATTATCAATTCTCAATTATCTAAATGGGATTCTTTTCTTTTGTACAAGAAATAGCAATGGACCTTGGCACAGCCAACACCATCATTATCCAGGGCGATAAGATAGTTGTTGACCAGCCATCCGTTGTAGCAATAGACCGCGACACCAACCAGATGATAGCTGTTGGTGAGCGTGCCAAGAGTATGTATGAGAAGACCAACGACCGCATCAAGACCGTGCGCCCTCTGCGTGATGGTGTCATAGCCGACTTCTCAGCTTGTGAGATGATGATGCGCGGACTCATCAAGATGGTTCGCTCTGGTCGCCACCTCTTCTCTCCATCCCTCCGCATGGTTATCGGTGTGCCATCAGGCTCTACCGAGGTTGAACTTCGTGCTGTGCGCGACTCAGCTGAGCATGCCGACGGTCGTGATGTGTATCTTATCTTCGAGCCAATGGCAGCAGCCGTAGGCATAGGTATCGATGTTGAGGCACCTGAAGGCAACATGATAGTCGATATCGGCGGTGGTTCTACCGAGATAGCCGTAATCTCTCTCGGCGGCATTGTCTGCAACCAGTCTATCCGTGTAGCAGGCGACGAGATTACAGCCGACATTCAGGAGTATATGTCACGTCAGCATAATGTCAAGGTCAGCGAGCGTATGGCTGAGCGCGTTAAGATTAATGTTGGCTCTGCCCTCCCTGAACTGCCTGAAGGCGAGGCACCTGAAGACTACGTCGTTCATGGTCCTAACCGCATCACAGCCCTCCCTATGGAGGTTACTATATGCTATCAGGAGATAGCCCACTGCATCGACAAGACGATAGCCAAGATTGAGAACTCCGTGCTCCAGGCACTTGAGAATACTCCTCCTGAGCTCTATGCCGACATCGTTAAGAATGGCATCTGGCTCACTGGCGGTGGTGCTTATCTGCGTGGTCTCGACCGTCGTCTTGAGGCTAAGATAGGCATTCCGTTCCACATTGCCGAGGAACCACTCCTCAGCGTAGCACGTGGTGCAGGCATAGCATTGAAGAATATCAACCGCTTCTCATTCCTTATGAGATAAGTGAATGCGTAACCTCCTTGAATTCATAAGCACATACTCTAACTGGTTTGTCTGCCTCATTCTCGAGGTGATAGGCCTTACATTCCTGTTTCAGCATAACAGTTATCAGAGTGCTGCGTGGACATCCACAGCCAATGCTGTTGCAGGTACGGTATATGCAGCAGAATCAGAGGTCAGGCATTACTTTCATCTTCAGACTCTCAACGAGCAGCTCACCATGCGCAATGCATACCTTGAGCATGAGGCACAGCAGCTCCGCGAAATACTTGACGAGCAGAAAGGGGACTCTACCTACAGAGCCCTTTCTGCTTCGTCGCTTTTAAAGGATTACAGGCTTATTCCAGCCAAGGTGGTGCAGAATAGTGTCGATGAAACCGACAATTTCATTACCATCAATAAGGGTAAGGCTGACGGCATACATCGTGATATGGGTGTCATAAGCGGCAAGGGCGTCGTGGGTATAGTGTATCTCGCTGGCGACCACTATTCAGTTGTCATCCCCGTCCTTTCATCCAAGTCCAACATCAGCTGTACCATACAGCATCGTGGCTATTTTGGTTATCTGCATTGGGATGGTGGTGCAAGCAACCTTGCCTACGTCGATGATGTTCCCCGTCATGCCCATTTCAGGCTCTACGACCGTGTGGTCACCTCAGGCTATTCCTCAGTATTCCCTCCAGGCATAGGTGTGGGTAAGATTATCCATGTGTTTAACTCTCCTGACGGACTGTCCTATCGTCTCCAGGTGCAACTCAATACCGACTTTGCCAATCTGCGTGACGTCTGCGTAATCGACGATGCCCCAATGCGCGAGCGTCTCGACATACTCCATGCAGCCCAGGACTCCATCAAGCAGAATAGTCAGTAAACTCGCTATGCTCGTACGAAACGGTGCTATGGCACCTACGAAATGCCCTACGGGCTACGAAAACGAAAACCCTTGCTCCGAACTTGTTCGCCTGAGCACCTACTGGAGCGCAAGAACCCCCGCTTCAGCGCGACTTGAACCCTTTGAACTCCTTGAACTCTTGAACCCCCTTGAACTCCTTGAACCAGCGCTTTAGCGCGACTTGAACCCCTTTTGAACCAGCGCTTCAGCGCGACTTGAACCCTTTGAACCCCTCTTGAACTATCTCATTTACATATTCACTCTCACCCTCTTGCAGGCGCTCATCTTCGGCCGCATTCACCTCTTTGGTGTGGCAACACCCCTTGTGTACATATACTTCGTGTTGCTCTTGCCCCGTAATGAGTCACGCATCACCTCCATGGTGCTCAGTTTCCTGCTCGGTATGGCTGTCGATATCTTCAGCAACACCCCCGGACTGGCAGCCTCCTCGCTCACCCTTCTTGCCTTCTTTCAGCCCTATGTGCTCAACCTTTATCTCAGGAAGGGAGATGAGGACACTTTCCGTCCCACGCTCCGCTCTATGGGGTTCATACGCTATTTCAGCTACTCCTTTTTCCTTACGCTCGTCTATTGCTTCACCATATTCACACTCGAAGCCTTCACGCTCGCCCATTGGCTACATTGGTTGCTGAGCATACTCTCCAGTCTGGTGCTCACCCTTTTCATCATACTCGCAACAGAGAGCCTGCGTAACAAAAAGAAGTGAAAACTACCGACTATACAAACCGCAAATACATCATCGGTGCTATAACACTTGCTATAGTGCTCATATACATCGTGCGCCTTTTCACGCTCCAGATAATGAGCGACGATTTTCGAAAAAGTGCCGATTCCAACGCCTTTCTGAAGAAGATAGAGTTCCCTTCCAGGGGTCTTATCTACGACCGCAATGGCAAACTCCTTGTCTATAACCAGCCTGCCTACGACATCATGGTGGTGATGAATGAGGCTCGCGACCATATTGACACCCTCGACCTCTGCCAGACCCTTGGCATCACCAAGGAGATGTTCATCAACCGCATGAATGCCATCAAGGACCGCAACAAGAATCCAGGCTATTCACGCTACACCCAGCAGACCTTCATGACCCAGCTCGACGAGGAAGATTTCTCCGTCTTTCGTGAGAAGATGTTCCGCTTCCCTGGCTTCTATATACAGCGACGCGCCATCCGTCAGTATCAGTACCCCTATGCAGCCCATGTGCTGGGCGATGTCGCCGAGGTGTCACAGCGTGATATAGATGAGGATGACTACTACCTGCAGGGCGACTATATCGGCAAACTCGGTGTGGAGCGTTTCTATGAGAAGCAGCTCCGAGGCGAGAAGGGTATGCAGATACTCCTTCGCGATGCTCATGGCAGAATCAAGGGTCGCTATCAGAACGGCAAATATGACCGTCGCCCAGTGCCTGGCAAGAACCTCACCCTTGCCATCGACGTAGAGCTGCAGGCACTTGGCGAACGCCTCATGGAAGGCAAGATAGGCAGCATCGTGGCTATAGAGCCCTCCACAGGCGAAGTGCTCTGCATGGTATCGTCGCCCACCTACGATCCTCGCATCATGACAGGCCGCAAGCGTGGCAAGAACCACCTTGCCCTGCAACGTAATATATGGAAACCCCTGCTTAACCGTAGCATTATGGGACAGTACCCTCCAGGCTCCACCTTCAAGACCTCACAGGCGCTGACCTATCTCACCGAGGGCATCATAACTCCAACTACCCTCTTCCAGTGCCATCACGGATTCTCCTTCCGCGGACTTCATGTGGGTTGTCACGGCCACGGTTCGCCCCTGGCACTTGTCGATGCCATCTCCACCTCATGCAACGGATTCTTCTGCTGGGGACTATACTATATGATAGGCAACCGAGGCAAATACGGCAGTGTGGTCAATGCCATGAACCGCTGGCGCGACTATATGGTGTCTATGGGTTTCGGCTATAAGACGGGCATCGACCTGCCAGGCGAGAAGCGCGGACTCATACCTAACGGCGACTATTACGACCATGCCTATAAAGGGTCGTGGAACGGACTCACCGTCATCTCCATCTCCATAGGTCAGGGCGAGGTCAACCTCACCCCTCTGCAGATAGCCAACCTCGGAGCCACCATAGCCAATAGAGGCTATTATCACGTGCCCCATGTAGTGAAGAGGGTAGAGGGTGAGCCTCTCGACAGTGCCTATACCACTCGCCATTACACTATGGCATCACGTGAGGCATACGACTGGGTGGTAGCAGGCATGCGCAGTTCAGTGCTCAAAGGCACCTGTCATGCACTCCGCACCCTTCCCTTCGAGGTGTGTGGCAAGACAGGTACAGCCCAGAACCGAGGTCAGGACCACTCCGTATTCATGGGCTTCGCCCCAATGGACAACCCTAAGATAGCCATCGCCGTCTATGTGGAGAATGGTGGTTTCGGAGCCGAGTTTGCAGTGCCTATCGGCGGTCTCCTTCTCGAGAAGTACCTCACAGGCAAACTCTCCCCTTGGTCGCAGAAGCGCGCTCGCGATTTCCAGAAACGTCGCATCGCCTATGGCTCGCATAACAGGTAAAGGTTCAATATAAGAAGCCAAATGCCCATAGAGGAATTTTGTTGAGAATAGCAGACTCTATCTATCCATATTCTTTCAGTAATGTGTAAAACCTGTTTTACATTTATTGCCTCAAAGTGTAAAATGCCTTTTACACCTTTCTCGCCTGCAAATGTACTAACTTTTTTTTATATCCCCAAATAAATGAAGAAAAAAGAGGGGCGCGGGGTTACTTAGTGTCCGCATGCCCTTACTTAGCTCCCGCGTGCCCTTACTTAGCACCCGTGCGCCCTTGCTAAGCAAGTGCAGAAACCAAAAAGGCTCGCACCCCGTAGTGGAGTGCGAGCCCTGTTATATGTAATAATGTGAGAGTGCCAAGTTATTCAAAAGAGAAGCCCAGATTCAAACTGTTGCCGTCTTCTATCTCATCGTCATTTACTCCAGTACCGTCACCTGGCGTAGTAGTACCAGGTGCACCAGGTGTATTGCCCGGACCCTTAGATTCCCCCTGGGTACTAAGGTTATTTATACCTTCTTCACATTCAATAGGCTCAAAAGTTAATTCTGGCTGAATATATATCTTTTTCATTTCTAATAATTCCTCCTTTATTACTTTCTAAAATACTTCTTGCCATTAACAATAACCATGCCTTTGGCATTAGCAGCATCCACCTCTTGACCCATGATGTTATAAGCCTTGCCATCGAAGAGTTTACCATTGACAATCTCTGCCTTGTCCTCTCCTACAACGATAATCATTGTTGGAACATCACCCTCTTCTGACACATCTTCTACGTCAAGGTCAGCATCCAACGAGAGAGCAGAATAATTGGTACCAGCCCAGTCGTTAGGCTGCAAGAATGTACGATAGGTATTCACTCTCAGGTCTGAGCTTGGTGTATATTTCATCAACGCTCCATTGTTAGTGTTGATATAGAAACCATTCTGCTTCATGTCAGTTGGAGCGAGAGTTGCCACAGCCTTATAGCGTATCTCATCATTCTTTTCTGTAGCACCATCTTCTCTGTCATTGTCGCTGCCATAGTTGATGCCTGTCGTGAGTTTATCAGGGTCAACGAGCACGTTGTAGAACTCCACACCCGTTGTTCCGCCAATCTTACCATTGCTGCCAAGTACAACTCCTGTACCTGTTGGGTAGATGAAGTAAGGCTGACCAGGCAGAATATCCTGATTTACGTGGCGCATGAAGTTGATTACATAAGCATTGCCACCCTTCTTTGTCAGTCCGTTGTAGAGACAGAGCTTAGTGCCAGTACCGAATATAGCTTCTACGTCCTTCTCGCTTACTGCGAATGGCAGGCAGATAGTATTCCACTGGTTAGGAGTGAAGTTCCTCTTCAGTGTCATCTGGTTATATACAGTAGGCTTTGTAGGCTTGGTGAAGCCTGTTCTTACAGTAGGTGAAGTCCAGTCATCACTACCCTTCAAGTCAACATTGTCTTCTACATAGTCTATTGCTCCATCACCGAATGCATTAATATCTTCTACAAAGTTCATGGCAACATAGCCAATTCGTGTACCACAACCCAAGAAGTAATACTTCTGACCAGCCTTTACTGGGAGAGTATATTTCAGGTAGCCCTCTTCAATCATAAGGTAGCCATTACGATATGGTATAGGGCGAATCTTGCGTGGAACCTGCTTGGCTCTGTTCGCATCTATGCTTATATCGCCATCGCTTGTTTCTGTAGGCCAATAGTATGGGTTTATAGCAGAGCAGCCGTCTGTTCCTGATGTTTGAGCATACTTTGTAGGATTATCTGCATTGTCACAATACTTGTATGTCAGCTGCTTATACAGGAGTGAGGGGTTATCTTTATCACTGCCATAGAAATTCACAGATTTCAAAGAATGCTCTGTTGGGTATGTCTCTCCTGAATATTCATGCTGGTCTCGACCGTTGCCGTCAGAAATCACGGCTTTTGACACTACTGACGTAGGATGTTGTACCCAGCCGTCCTGATCGAACCAATAGCCCAGACGGGGATTGGTTGCTATCTTTCCGTCATTTGATTTCTTCCAGCCTACAATACCATTCTGTAAAACGTATGCTGTCAGAATACCTGTTTTCTTTACCTCAAACATCAGGTATGATCCTGCGCATGGCATAGCGAATGGCTTTATACGCTCATTAGCTGCGTATGTGCTAACACCATCGTCCTTAGTGTCTCCTTCCTGATACCATATTCTGTCGTCCGTAGGATTACTCAGAATCTCTACCTTGTCTTCACTCTTGGCATTCTGAGCACCATTACGCATGTTGTAGGTGTATCCATCCATCTTCGCATTTTGCGCACCAGAATAATACGCCCAAGAATCCTTAACAGATACTATATCGTCATCTTTATCTTTATCACCTTCTGCTATTGTTATTATTCTATTATCATTGTACTTATATCCGCCATATACCAGCTTTACAACCGTCTGGCCGTTAGCATCATCCATAGGATAAACCCGCTGAGCTTCCATAGTTTCATCTTTCATATCCTTAGATATGAAGTTGTCCGTACCCTGAGTAATGTGCAATGTATATGAGTTCTTGTCACCTGTATAAGTGTCAGACTCTTCGATGTATGCAATAATCTCAGGACCGCCCTGTCCACCACCATACTTTACGTCGTATGTCGTGGATGAGAAGTCGCCCGATTTGCTGAGATAAGCCACAGAGTTATCGTCGCTGATATATTTCAGTACGCTAGTTCCGGCAGGCCAAGGCTCACCATCTTTCGTTACAGTGAATGTTGGCAGCTTGCCGGCTTGTATAGTAGCATCTTTTGACAGGTTATCCAAGTCCAAATCCAACGTTACATCTTTGCTTGACACGCTGATGGCTATCTGGTGCTTCAGCACGGTAAACTTGAATTCCTTTGTAGCACCTTTATATATGTCGCCATCATCCTGTGTAAGGGTGATAGTGGCAGTTCCAGGATAATTACCCTTTGTAATAGTGAGCACACCATTTTCATAGCTTGCACTGCGAACAACGTACTTGTCAGCAGGCAAGTCTGTTGGATTTGTCACAGTAGGAGCACCTATTGCACCATCGCCGTCAGTATAGACATCGTAGTTAAACACAGTATTATCCGCGATGTCCATAGAGATTTTGTCTTCGCTTATTTCAACATCGCCCTTCTTTATAGTGATTGTTGAAGGAATATGCTGATAGAAGATTATGCGCGTAGGTCTTATATCACCTGTTGCGTTGTCTATTGTTATGACAGAACCATTTGGATTCAATGCATAAATCGGTGCCTCACTTACACTGTTGGTAGGATGTATCGCATCACCAACCTTAGTGTCGTCAACAGTTACGTCGAATGTTCGGTCAGTCTGAGTTTGAAAATCAATTATTCTGAAAGCTGCTGCACCTTTCACATTGAATGAGGTTGTTTTTACGCCTTTTGAGCCACTTTTCTTAATCATCAGGTTGCCAGAGCTATCGTAACAGTCTTTGTCGTCACCTTTCCACTTTGTCCAAGTCCAATATGTTCTTGTACCTCTATTATCATAGTTGGTTTTATTTGTATAGTAGGAATATTCACCATCAGTCCAGCCTGTATCCTGTCCCTCACCAGTACCAATCTTATAATAATCAATATTAGCCTCTACCTTGACAGAAACAGCGTTAGAATAAACCACTGCCGGAGTAGCCTGACTATCGGTAACCTTCACCCTATAATATAAGGTGCCGGTGCTTCCTGTGGCTGGAGTATAGGTCGCCGTGTTATTAGTACCGGCAGCATCAACCCAAGAACCTTCATTGTCTGGAGTGCTGGTGCTTTGCCACAAGTAAGTATATGTAGGTGCACCGCCCTTGACATTAGCGCTGAGGGTGGT
The DNA here is from genome assembly GCA_002353585.1 of Prevotellaceae bacterium UBA2738. GTDB lineage: Bacteria > Bacteroidota > Bacteroidia > Bacteroidales > Bacteroidaceae > Prevotella. The sequence continues at coordinate 15,602 of DEJW01000032.1, forward strand.
TGCTGTAGCATCCTTAGCCACGATCTGACTTGCAGGTGTAAGGTCAGCAACCTCGAGAGGAGCTACATGATTTGATATGTAGATAGGACCGAAGTAGTCATTGAGATTTCGTTTACTCCATACGTAAAGGTCTGTTGCACCCACGATGGCATCGCCTGCCCGCACCACATATTCCTTTGTGGTGACAGTCTCAGTACCATCGCCTGCAAACTCTATCTTGCTGCTCTCCGCGCCGCTGCGTGTGTTTGCCTTTGAGAGCCATACGCCGCCCGCATTGCTGCCCAGACCGTTGATGCCGATGCTGATGGTCATACCGGCTGCCAGAGCGGTGTTAAGGTGAATCTTAAAGTAATTGTCACTGCCGTCAACCTGGAAGTAAGGCTCGTTAAATACATATACATAATGAAATTCTGAGCCATCGCCCTTAAATGTTGCTGTACCTCCGTAGATGTTAACGTCAGTGCCATTGGTGAGATCAAGTGACGACGCGCTCGTTGTGCTACGACGGGTGATGGTATTCATCCAGAATGTACGCTCAGATACCGTGGTTAACACAGGCTTGATATTGGAAACAATGTCCTTATATCCTGATTTAGATGCCACACAATAGTAGTATGACAAGTCTTCGTCAAAGTCGGTGCTTGGAGTGTAGCTTGCGCTTTTTGCACCATCTATAGCTGTTGCGCCAGATGTGCTATTCTTGCTGTTCTTGTACCATTGATAGGTTGCACCTGTAGCTGCTACTGTAAGAGTGGCAGCCGTTGCGCCTTTTGTGGTATAGCGTAAAGCCTCAGAAGTTATATTTGTTGTCCAAGAAAGAGCATTAACGTTAACAGTGATAGTCTTCATCTCCTCAGTGCCAGAATCATATTCACCATCGTTGTCAAGGTCAAGATATACGCCGATGCTACCAGCATCACCTGCACTTACGCCTGTGAATGTGATAGTTTTGTCGTTGAGTGAATATGTTGCCTTAGCTGTGATCAGTCCTGAATCAACAATACGCGCGCTGTAAACGGTATTGTTGGTGATAGTCACTTCTTTCGTACCAGCGTCACCCACTGTCACGCTCGTTGCAGAAACATCAAACTCGGCTGCCCTTGACACAATCTTTATTTTGTTAATGTCGGTCCAGCTACTTCCGTTACGTCCTATGTAGAGCACACCAGTTGTCTGCGTAAAATCCTTTATACGGAAGTGGAATGCCCCATCGCCTGTGCCGAAGGAATTATCTACATAGTCAAGTTTCACTGCATTCAGGTTTGTCGCTGATTCGCCGACTGTTGTAGTACCCTTAGCCAGCACTGCCTTAACTGAGAATGACGTGCCCTTGGCATAAGGAGTCTTTATATATACATCTATACGTCCATTGATATTGGTGAGAGGGATAGCAAACCAACGGTTGCCTGACTGACCATTACCAACGTCCATAACCAGTTTTCCATCACTGATAGTAAATGCCTTCTTGCCGCCGCTTGTCTGACCACGGAACACTACATTATTGATAGGAGTATTGGCACCGTTGCCAGCATTAGCAGCATCAAACAAAGCCGTTGCAGCAGAAGTGCTCCACTTGCTTTCTGAGAAGTCGATTACAGCATCTGCTGATGAGAGGTCAAACGGAGTGTAAGAAGACGAAGCATCCACCCACTTAGCGTAGAGAGTAGCATCAGAAGTCCTTGTCCAGTTGCCGCTGGCGTCGGTATAACCTGTAACACTTGCCACAAGTGCACCATTAGCACTTGCCACCTTGTGGGTGTAACTACCATCATCATAATAGCCCTCCACTACATGTCCTGCCCATACAGGAGCAGAGCTTATTGACAGTGAACCGCTACCATAGGTTGCAGTAGCAGAACCACCTGAAGTTGCATCACCATCATTCTTGTCGAGAGTGATAGCATAGTTGTTGGCTGTCCACTTGGCATAAAGAATAACATCGTTTGACAGTGCTGGCAATGTAGCACCTGCGCTGTATGACGTACCTGAACCATCTGCTGACGTGTTCCAGCCGTCGAAAGTATATCCAGTTTTTATAAGTGAACCTGTATCGCCAAGTACGATTGGTGTTGCGCCACTGTCGTATGGACTGCTTCCATCTACAGGAACATCTCCACCAGTGTTTCCATTACCATTATAAGTCACGGAGTAAGTAGTGGGAGCTGCCTCAACAACAGAAACTGTCACGATATTTGATGTAGCAGAAGTTCCTGATTTACTACCTTCGTTATATGTTGGTGTAACAACACAATAATAGTATGTTGTGCCTTCGCTATCTGTATTTATATTTGCAGCAGCTAAGGTTGCAGACGTAGCACCTGTTATCTTGTGCTCATTATCAACAACTGCAGAGTTAGCGCTGTTCTTATACCACTGATAGGTAGCGCCATCTTCAGCAGGTGAAAGTGTTGGAGCATACGTTATTGACGAAGGAGTATCACCAACGGTATATGTTGCAGATGACGGTGTTATCGCTGTATTGGTAGTATAGTTCGCAGTGTAAGTCTTTTTTGCTGCCACAGTATAGTTAAAAGATAAAGAAGCATTATTAGTACCGACACTCCATCTGTTCCAAGCATATCCACTATTTGCGGCACCAGCAGTAACAGTTATTACAGTACCTTCCATCACGTATGAGCCATTACTACTGATAGGATTACCTGAAGACTTCTCTACAATAGTTGCCGCCTCACCACCTCCTTCAGGAGCTACGGACGTCGTGATATAGTACTTGGTATCATATTGAGCAAAAAGTTCTATACTGCCAGTTGGTGAATATTCAGCATTAGCATCGCCAACCTTATTACCACCGCTAGCTGCAGTGAACCAACCTTTGAACACTTTCTGATAGTTATTTTCTTCAGTTTTTGGAGTTACGGTAGGCAATGTCAAAGCACTTCCTGTATATGTGTCAGATGATTTTGCACTTGTGCCACCTTCACCTGCTGTATAAGTAACTGTGTATGGGGTAGCTGGAGTCTTTGCCGCTGTTGTGCCTGATATTGTTATAGGACTTTTAATATATGTCCTTGTACCAGAACTTGAGTTTGTCAAGTTATATGCATACAACTTGATTGTTACTGTTCCCTCAAAAGTCTTGCCTGTGAAAGCACCATCCGCAAAAGTTATTGCTGCTTCATTGCCCTCTGAAGGCTGAATTTCATTTGAAGTAACAGAGGTTGCTATTGCTTTTGAATCTGATATTACTACCTTGTATTTTAGATCACCAGTGCCGTTAGAAAATACGGTCATGCCAAGACTTGTTGGAGTGAAAGTGTATCCATCTGCAACAACAAAAGAGATTTGAGCAAAATTCTTAGTAGCATCAAAATCTACGACTGTTTTGTAGAATGGTTTACAATAACCATCTTTTTTTGAACTTGTACTACTGAAATCTTTTAATGTAATAGTAGTAGAAGCATTTGAAAGATTTGCTCCTACTGAAGGAGTAATAGTAGGAGTAATGGTTAGCGCATTTGTAGTAATAGCCCAACTGATACTCTCAGTAGCCGCCCACGCAGCTGTACTTCCTATAGCCGGTATTATGAGAAGGAGTAAAAGCTTGCTGAGAAGCAAAGAATTAAGGGTACTCAGGAAGTGCCAAGTTCGGTTGGTCTTCCGTGTTTCGCCTGATGATTGTAATTGTTTTGTTTTTTGTTTCATTGTGATTTTATTTTTGTTATCGTTTTCTTTTTTCTTTGTCGTTATCTGTAGTTAGTGTTGTTAGCCTGCACCTGTTTATAGAGGATGTAAATCAGGGGCTTATTCGATTTCTCCCTTTTCTTTACCATTCTTCCCACAGAGCATTTCGTCGATTATTCCGATATTTTCTGAGGTCTGTTTATTGCCCGTTTTTTTTGAGCAGTTTTTCAGGGTCTGCCAGCAAAATAATGTTCGATATTTAACGTTTCTCGCAAAGCCGAGAAGGTTGTCCTCTCCAGAGGATTAAGGTCCTCGCCAGTAGTGTCCATATATGAGCAAGTTCCTATAGTGTCCGCTCCTGTCTATGACTTAGCTTTTCAAGCTTAACCTTCTCTACGCCAAGAGCCAAGACGCTTCTCCGAAGCTTACGCAAAGAGACCCCCTCTAACTCCCCCATTAAAGGGGGAGGACTTTGCACACAGTCCGCATGGCTTGGCGTGAGTGCTGAAAGCACGACCTTTGCTCTTTGCGTAGAGGTGATAGCTGCCGTCAGGCAGTGTGATATAAGATTGAGGCTTATGAAAGCGTGCTTACAATAAGCAGCATATCGTTATCATAAACTCCAAAGGAGTATCACCTCGCTCTGCGTGAAAAGAAATTGATAAAGGAATTTACTGATGCCCTGATATTTAACAAAAAACAAGAATTTCTGCATTTTAACCTCCTAACCTCCCTTGTTGCCCTCTCAGCCCAGTATTTATGCGCCTTCACGATAGGGAGGTTAACTTTCCAGACCTCCCTTAAACCTCCCTCAGACCTCCCTGTTTTTATTAAAAAAACAACAAGGACAACAAAGGGACAATTATGTTTTGGTATTTTGGCAAACTTGCCAAAATGATATTATACTTCAGTTTAGCAGGTTTGCTAAACTGACTGCTATAAAATTGTTATAAGTTGTTTTGGTTGTCTTTAATTATAGGGTCCCCAAGGGAGGTCTTAGGGAGGTGTAAGGGAGATATTAGGGAGGTGTGAGCACCCCTACCTCCCTATGCTCAGCCCAGTATTCATGCGGGATGAGAGGGAATTAGGGAGGTTGGCTCACGAAAAACTTGGAGTTTTTCGTGAAAGTAAAAATTAAGAAGTAAAAAGTACCCATTTCATCGCGAAAAGGTAAAAGCAATGCTTTTAGCTGCAGAAGTAATGCTTTTAGCTGCAGAAGTAATGCTTCTGCATGCAGAGGTAATGCTTCTGCATGTGGGGGATTTTGTTGGGGAGCATGAAAAAAAAGAGGGGCGACACATCGATGTGTCGCCCCTGCATTGAGAGTTATTTAGAGTAATTGTGTTTACTCTGAGAGCGTGAGATTACTCAGCCCAGTCCATCTTGGTCTGACGAACGTAAGACTGATAACGACGCTGTGCCATCTTCTGTGCCTCAGCGAAGAGCTCATCAGCCTCTTCTGGGTAAGCCTTCTTAACAGAGAGGTAACGTACCTCGCCCATGAGGAAGTCCTGGAACTTATCCCACTGTGGCTCCTTAGAGTCGAGTGAGAATGGGTTCTGACCCTGCTCAGCCAGTTCTGGGTTGTAACGCCACAGGTGCCAGTAACCGCACTCTACTGCGCGACGCTCCTCTTCCTGTGAGCGACCCATGCCACCCTTGATCTTCAGACCGTGGTTGATACATGGTGCGTAAGCGATTACGAGTGATGGTCCGTGGTAAGCCTCAGCCTCGCGGAATGCCTTCAGACACTGTGCGTTGTCGGCACCCATTGCTACCTGAGCAACGTAAACGTAGCCGTAGGTAGTAGCGATCATACCGAGGTCCTTCTTCTTGATGCGCTTACCCTGAGCAGCGAACTGTGCGATAGCGCCGAGAGGTGTAGCCTTAGAAGCCTGACCACCAGTGTTAGAGTAAACCTCAGTATCGATTACGAAGATGTTGAGGTCTTCACCTGATGCGAGTACGTGGTCGAGACCACCATAGCCGATATCGTAAGAAGCACCGTCACCACCGATAATCCACTGACTGCGCTTGATGAGATAGTGGTCGAGGGTCTTCAGCTCAGTGCATACTGGGCAACCGTTAGCTGCACCCTTAGCGATTTCTGGCTTCAGGATAGCTGCCAGACGCTTAGTCTCGTCTGCATCTTCCTTCTTCTCTATCCATTCTGCAGCTGCTGCCTGGTACTCTGCTGAGCCCATCTTCTCGTCAACAACCTTCTGGAGAAGCATTGCTACGCGCTCCTTCATCTTCTTGTTACCGATTACCATACC
>DEJW01000032.1:21540-22481 GCA_002353585.1 Prevotellaceae bacterium UBA2738
GCAGGACCCTGACCCTTCTCGTTAGTAGTGTAAGGTGTAGAAGGTATAGATGCTGAGTAGATTGAAGAACAACCTGTAGCGTTAGCGATTATCTCACGGTCACCGAAGAGCTGAGAGATGAGCTTAACGTAAGGTGTCTCACCGCAACCAGAGCAAGCGCCTGAGAACTCGAAGAGAGGTGTTGCGAACTGAGAGTTCTTTGGGTTAGCCTTGATGTCAACGAGCTCCTGCTTGGTCTTAACGTTCTTTACGAGGTAGTCCCAACCTGCAGCGAGATCAATCATATCCTGAGCGTCTGGGTTGTAAGGAACCATCTTGAGAGCCTTCTCACCCTTCTTACCTGGACATACGTCAACACAGTTGCCGCAACCAAGACAGTCGAGTGGTGATGGCTCAATAACGAAGTGCATACCCTTCATAGCTGCTGGAGCCTTAATCTCCTGAGTCTGTCCGTTGAAGCCCTTGAGCTCCTCGTCAGTGAGTACGAATGGACGGATAGCAGCGTGAGGACAAACGAATGAACACTTGTTACACTGGATACAGTTCTCAACGTTCCATACTGGTACGAATGCCTCAACACCACGCTTCTCGTAAGCTGCTGTGCCGTTCATCCATGTACCATCAACAGTGTCGAACTTAACGAAGTCTGAAACCTTGAGGTCGCCACCCATCTGAGCGTTGATAGGACGAACGAGTTCCTTAACGAATGCTGGTGCATCGTCAGCCTTTGGAGCGTCGTCTGGAAGGTTAGCCCATGCTGGGTCAACGGTGAGCTGCTTGTACTCGCCACCGCGATCAACAGCCTGATAGTTCATGTTGACCACGTCATCACCCTTCTTGCCGTAAGACTTCTTGGCGAATGCCTTCATCTGCTCTACAGCGAGATCTACAGGGATAACCTCTGAGATGCGGAAGAATGCAGACTGCAGGATGGTGTTGGT
>DEJW01000008.1:0-40624 GCA_002353585.1 Prevotellaceae bacterium UBA2738
CGGTCGATGATGATGTCGAGGTGGAGCTCACCCATACCTGAGATAACGGTCTGACCAGACTGCTCATCGGTACGAACGGTGAATGTTGGATCCTCCTCAGCAAGCTTAGCAAGACCATTGTCGAGCTTAGCAATATCAGCCTGAGACTTTGGTTCAACGGCGATAGAGATAACGGTATCAGGGAAGGTCATAGACTCGAGTACGATTGGGTGAGCCTCGTCACAGAGGGTATCACCAGTACGGATATCCTTGAAACCTACGCCTGAGCCGATGTCACCTGCAGAGATTACGTCAACAGGGTTCTGCTTGTTAGAGTGCATCTGGAACAGACGGCTTACGCGCTCCTTCTTGCCAGAACGTGGGTTGTAAACGTATGAACCAGCCTCTATCTTACCAGAGTAAACACGGAAGAATACGAGACGACCAACGTATGGGTCAGTAGCAATCTTGAATGCGAGCGCAGCTGTTGGCTCGTTCTCAGATGGCTTACGATCTTCCTCCTCGTCAGTGTTAGGGTTAGTACCTACGATATTCTCTGTATCCATTGGTGAAGGGAGCAGAGCACATACATAGTCAAGCATGGTCTGTACGCCCTTGTTCTTGAATGAAGAACCGCAGAGCATAGGCACACACTGGAGTGATATGGTTCCCTTACGGATAGCAGCGATGATTTCCTCCTCGGTGATTGTTGATGGATCCTCGAAATACTTCTCCATGAGAGCATCGTCGTAGTTTGCTGCAGACTCAAGGAGCTTGTCGCGCCACTCGTTGCACTCGTCAACAAGGTCAGCAGGAATATCCTCAACGTCATACTCAGCACCCATTGTCTCATCGTGCCAGATGATAGCCTTCATCTTGATGAGGTCAACGAGACCCTTGAAAGTCTCCTCAGCACCTATTGGCACACAGAGAGGAATTGGGTTAGCACCCAGAACGTCCTTCATCTGCTGTACTACGTCGAAGAAGTTAGCACCTGAACGGTCCATCTTGTTAACGTAGCCGATACGAGGAACGTTATACTTATCAGCCTGACGCCAAACGGTCTCAGACTGTGGCTCTACACCACCTACAGCACAGTATGTTGCTACTGCACCGTCGAGCACACGCAGTGAACGCTCTACCTCAGCGGTAAAGTCAACGTGTCCCGGAGTGTCGATAAGGTTAATCTTATACTGCTGGTTGTTGTAGTTCCAGAAACATGTGGTAGCTGCAGAAGTGATGGTAATACCACGCTCCTGCTCCTGTTCCATCCAGTCCATAGTGGCACCACCTTCGTGTACCTCACCAATCTTGTGGGTCTTACCTGTATAGAAGAGGATACGCTCTGATGTGGTTGTCTTACCGGCATCGATGTGAGCCATGATACCGATGTTACGGGTCAAATGTAAATCGTGCTTAGCCATAATCTAATTGTGAATTGTAAATTGTGAATTATGAATTAGATTAGAAACGGAAGTGTGCGAATGCACGGTTAGCCTCAGCCATGCGGTGCATATCCTCCTTACGCTTGAAGGCACCACCCTGGTTGTTGTATGCATCCATGATTTCAGCAGCGAGTTTATCAGCCATACCCTTACCACCACGCTTACGAGCGAAAGAGATGAGGTTCTTCATTGCAACTGACTCCTTACGGTCTGGACGAATCTCTGTTGGTACCTGGAATGTAGCACCACCGATACGACGGCTCTTTACCTCAACGTGTGGAGTAACATTGTCAAGTGCCTGCTTCCATATCTCGAGAGCTGGCTTCTCCTCATTCTTCATCTTCTCACCTACAGTGTTGATGGCTGCATAGAAGATTTCGTAAGATGTGCTCTTCTTACCATCATACATGAGATGGTTTACGAACTTTGACACTTTCTGGTCATTGTAAACGGGATCTGGAAGGATCACACGCTTCTTTGGTTTTGCTTTTCTCATTTGTTTTGTTTTTAATGAAAAGTGGTTGTTGTTAAAATACTTGGTCTTCAACGCCCCCACTGGAGCATTTACTCAACCCGACCCTCTAAATCTCCCTTAGAGGGAGACTTTTTAAGAGAACCTCCCGCCCTTTAAGGGAGGGACGGGGAGGGTCTATTTCTTAGCAGCCTTTGGACGCTTAGCACCATACTTAGAACGGCGCTGAGTGCGGCTTGCTACGCCAGCGGTATCAAGAGTACCGCGAACGATGTGATAACGTACACCTGGAAGGTCCTTTACACGACCACCACGAACAAGCACGATAGAGTGCTCCTGAAGGTTGTGGCCTTCTCCTGGGATGTACGAGTTAACTTCTTTTGAGTTCGTCAGACGAACACGGGCTACTTTACGCATAGCCGAATTAGGCTTCTTAGGGGTAGTTGTATACACACGCACACATACACCACGACGCTGAGGACATGATTCCAGAGCTGGTGACTTTGACTTGTCTACAAGTACCTTTCTGCCTTTTCTTACCAATTGTTGAATTGTAGGCATTTTGTTTTGTTTTTAAATTGTTATTATTTTATTTATTGTATTTAATTTCAACGCTTTACGTACCATGTTGACCACACGGCATACTTCGCCTTTTGAGCGAAATCGGGTGCAAAGGTACTACTTTTTCCTAAAATGACCTAATATATAAGGAGAAAAGTACATTACAAAATATGTCAATTAAAAAAGATTAACACTCTAAACAATTTTTAACCATGCAGATAGCGAAGCTATTTAATATTATTCCTAACTTTGCAATAGAATGAAAGAAAAACAACCTATGACACGCGCACGTATATATATAATAATGTGTATGCTGGCACTAATACCAGGAATCTCTCCTCTTCACACCGATGTTATGGCGCAGAAGGCAGGCGACATAATCAATGTAAAGCCTGCTGACGAGGAGAAGTATTTCTATGCCCAGCAGATACCTGATGAAGTTTTTAAGCGAATGCATGGCAAGTCGTTCCCCAAGAACTGTACCATAAAACGCAGTGACTTGCGATACCTTCATGTGCTACATATTAACAAGAACGGAAAGACTCAGGTGGGCGAGATGGTATGCAACAAAAGCATTTCTGACGATTTAATCGATATTTTCCGCAAACTATACAAGGCACGATACCCCATAGAGCGCATGGTGCTCGTAGATAACTATGATGCCGACGACGAGAAGAGCATGGAAGCCAACAACACCACATGCTTTAACTTCAGAATGATTACAGGTTCCACCACAAAGGTGTCAAAACACGGAATGGGATTGGCAGTGGACCTTAACCCATTCGACAATCCATATATAAAAGGAAAGGTAATAAAACCAAAAGGAGCAAAGCAACAACCTGAAATAACAAGGACATCCCTGCCCTACCGACTGTTTACAGAGCACGGTTTCAGATGGGGAGGTGCATGGAAAAGTCTGAAAGACTATCAGCATTTTGAGAAGTAAGAGTAAGGTTCTTGCGCTCCGTAGGTGCTCAGGCGAGCAAGCTCGGAGTGAGGTTAAAGATTAAGATAATAATTATGGAGAAGGACAAGAGATTCATGCAAAGGGCTATTGACCTGAGCGTAGAAAACGTTAAGAATGGCGGAGGTCCGTTTGGTGCAGTAATAGTAAAAAACGGCGAAATCATCGCAGAAGGAGTGAATAGGGTGACAGCAAACAATGACCCTACAGCCCATGCTGAGGTGAGTGCAATACGTGCTGCATGCCAGAAGGTGAATGACTTCAAACTCAACGGCTGTACCATATACACATCATGCGAACCCTGCCCTATGTGCCTCAGCGCCATCTACTGGGCTGGCATCAAGGACATATACTACGGCAACACAAAAAAAGACGCCGAAGCGATTGGCTTCGGCGACAATTTCATTTATCGTGAACTTTCCATTCCTGCGTCTCAGCGCTCTGTTCCCATGCGTCCTATGATGCGCACAGAGGCACAACAAGCTTTCCAAGACTGGCAGGAGAAGGAAGACAAGGTAGAATACTGATTACTTCACCTCCCAGATGTCGTTGGTCTCAAGGAGTTCTGCGAAGTTGTGATACTTCTTGGCTGCCTTCACCTCTTCTATCTGCTGGTTGACAGCATCGTCGTAGGTTGGTGCATCAACATCACGGATAACACCAAGTGCTACTGGGAAACCATCTCCGTTACCCATGAGGGCGAGCTTGAGCTGGAGGGTGTTGTCCTCACAGTGAGCGTCATGAACAAGGATATCCTTCTCTGTAATGCCGTTCTCACCAATCTTAACGACCTTCAAACCAAAACCTTCCTGTACGAGACCGAATTCACGATCCTTACCGAAGATGAGGGGTTTGCCATGCTCTACGTAGATAGCATTCTCGGCTCTGCCTGCCTTATTGTAAACAGAAGCGTGAGTACCATCATTGAAGATTACGCAATTCTGCAACACCTCAACGACTGAAGCGCCCTTGTGAGCGTTAGCTGCCTTCAGCACCTCAACAGTGTGAGCACCGTCAGTAGCAACGGTACGAGCGAAGAAGTGACCACGAGCGCCGAAGCAGAGTTCTGCTGGACGGAACGGGTCTTCCACTGTGCCGTAAGGTGATGACTTAGAGACGAAACCACGTGGAGAGGTTGGGCTGTACTGACCCTTCGTAAGTCCGTAGATACGGTTGTTGAGAAGAATCATATTGAGGTTGATGTTACGGCGGTTAGCGTGAATGAAGTGGTTGCCACCGATAGCGAGACCGTCACCGTCACCAGAAATCTGCCATACTGTAAGGTCAGGATTTACCACCTTGCAACCTGTAGCGATAGCAGCGGCACGTCCGTGAATGGTGTTCATGCCGTATGTTGCCATGTAGTGAGGCAGACGTGAAGAACATCCTATACCTGAGATAACGGCATTGTTCCAAGGTTCCTTACCTATCTCTGCCATTGCTTTGTGCAGTGAAGCCAAGAAGAAGTGGTCACCGCAACCAGGACACCAGCGTGGCTGTCCTTTCTTGAAGTCTTGTGCTGTAAATTCCATATCTTTTATCTCCCTTTTACTTGATTAATGCACTGAAAGCCTCTACCAGTTCGTTTACTACGAATGGCTGGCCTTTTACCTGATTGAACTGTGCTGGCACGAAATTGTCAACCTTCATACGCAGATAGCCTGCGAGCTGACCCATATTCTGCTCTGCCACTACCACCTTAGGATACTTGGTGAGTACCTCAGCTGTGTTCTTTGGCAGTGGATTGATATAGCGGAACTGTGCCAATGCTACCTTCTTGCCCTGAGCACGAAGCTCGTCCATTGCTGAATGGAGGTGACCATAGGTAGAACCGAAGCCGACGATGAGCAGTTCAGCATCGTCCTTATCGCCGATAACTTCAAGGTCTGGTACCTCAATGTTAGCTATCTTCTGAGCACGCTTACGAGTCATCAGGTCGTGATTCTCTGGTGCTGTGGATATAGCACCAGTCTTGTCGTCTTTCTCCAAACCGCCGAGAATATGCTGGAAACCTTCACGACCAGGAACAGCCCAGTAACGTGTGCCGTTCTCTGCACGCATGTAAGGAGTCCAAGTGCCCTTCAGCTCTTCTGGCACGTAAGGAGGATTGATAGCATCCATCTTGGCAAGGTCAGGAAGTTTGAATGCGCCTGAACCGTTAGCGATATAAGCATCGGTGAGCAATACTACAGGAGTCATGTGCTCGAGTGCCATCTTTGCAGCATCGAAGGCTGCATAGAAGCAGTCTGTAGGACTGGTAGCTGCAATGACAGGCATTGGTGACTCACCATTTCTGCCGTAGAGACACTGCAGGAGGTCAGTCTGCTCAGACTTGGTAGGCAGACCTGTTGCTGGACCGCCACGCTGCACGTCGAGTACCACGAGAGGAAGCTCCATGATGACAGCGAGGTTCATAGCCTCAGACTTCAGACAGATACCAGGACCAGAGGTAGAAGTTACTGCGAGAGCACCACCAAAGGCAGCACCTAAAGAAGAGGCACATCCAGCTATCTCATCCTCACACTGCACAGTAGTAACACCAAGTGACTTATGCTTAGAGAGTTCATGAAGAACATCGGTAGCAGGGGTAATAGGGTAAGAACCGAGGTAAAGCTTCAGTCCTGCCTTCTCTGCAGCAGCAATAAAACCATATGCTGTAGCCTTGTTACCAGTGATATCCATATAACGGCCTGGAGTCTTAACCTTAGACTCAATGCGATATACGTTAGTGGCTGAAGAGTGAGTGTTGTGACCATAGTCATAACCAGCCTGAATAACCTTGATGTTAGCCTCAGCCACACCAGGTTTCTTAGCAAACTTCTCCTTGAGGAAGTTAGCAACGAGGTCGAGGTCACGAGAGAACAGCCAGCAAACAAGACCGAGGGCAAACATGTTACGACACTTGAGCATCGCCTTGTTGTCCATACCTGTATCCTTGAGGGCATCCTTTACCATCTGGGTGATAGGACACGCGATAACACGGTCAGGGTCAATGCCCATCTCGCCTAGATAGTCTGTAGTCTCAAACTTAGCCTTGTCAAGATCGCTCTGTGCGAAAGAGTCGGTATCAATGATTATTGTAGCACCTGGCTTAGCGTACTTATACTGTGTCTTGAGGGCAGCAGCATTCATTGCTACAAGCACATCGCACTGATCACCAGGGGTGTAAACCTGTCCGGCACCGATATGCACCTGGAAACCAGACACACCAGTGAGCGAACCTTGCGGAGCACGGATGTCAGCAGGGTAATCAGGGAATGTAGAAATGCTATTACCTACGGTAGCAGATACCGTAGAGAAGATGTTTCCGGCGAGCTGCATACCGTCGCCAGAGTCACCAGAGAAACGAACGACCACCTGATCGAGTTCCTTAATGTCTAATACTTCTGCCATTGTCGTATTGTTGTTAATAAGTTAAAATGTCATTGTTTCATTCTCAAATATGAGACGTTATCCCGTAAAGTGATTGCAAAATTACTGAAAATTATTCATATTACAAAACCTTTTGTCGGGAAAATGGTAATTACGCTGACATTTTGTAATTTTATCGATTGTTTACAAGTCAATATGTTCTACATTGACATCTTTGTGTAAAAACATCCTTGCACATTCCTTAAACCGCTCAGGCGACTCCGTAGTGTAGAATCTCGTGGTTGCACCCTTTGAGCATACCTTATCCATTTCAGGATGGCGCTTAAGATAGTCCTCAAGACTGGCAGCAACGTATTCGCCCTGTGCAACAATATTGATTCCCTCGGGCACTGCCTTACGCAATGCATTCATCAGCAAGGGATAATGTGTGCACCCAAGAATAATGGTATCAATCAGAGGATCCTTCTCAAGCAACTGACCGATGCGCTTGCGTACAAAAAACTCTGCTCCCTCGCTCTCACTCTCGCCTGCCTCAACTATGGCTGCCCACAATGGACATGCTTGTCCTGTAACCTTGATGTCAGGATGGAACTTGGCAATCTCAAGGGTGTAACTCTCACTGCGCACAGTTCCCTCAGTGGCTACAACACCTACATGACGGCTCTTAGTCAGCGAACCAATTATCTCCACTGTAGGACGAATGACACCAAGTACACGATAGCCTTGTTCAAGAAGAGATGGCGAGCCTTCCATGAGATCACGCTGCTGTATAGTGCGCAGTGCCTTTGCAGATGCCGTGTTACATCCGAGTATAACCAGTCTGCACCCCATAGAGAATAGTTTGATTACAGCCTGACGCGTAAACTCATATACCACATCAAAACTACGTGAACCATATGGCGCACGGGCATTATCGCCGAGGTATATGAAATCTCTTTCAGGCAACTGCTTGCGCAACTGCTGAAGTATTGTCAAACCGCCGTAGCCAGAATCAAAAACACCGATGGGAGACATGGGAAGGTTGAGAGTTGAGAGTTTAGAGTTTAGAGTTAAGAGTTTAGAGTTAAGAATTAAAGGTTAGAACTATACATGAGGGCTATCGCAGCAACTGGAGTAGTGACTCCGTCACATCTACTGTAAGAGCATCGTCAATATAGGGACAAGCATCGCTATCAGTATTTACTATTATAGTGTAGCCCCCCTGCTTACCGATTGTGATAAGAGCCTGACGGATTTTCTCCTTGATAGGAGTCAGTAAGTCCTGCTCGCTCTGCTTGAGCAAACGCTGTGAGTCGTCGCGGAACTTAATGTTGCTATCATAAAGGTCTTGAAGTTCAGTCCTGCGCTTCTCGCTAATAGAGGGTGCGAGTTCTGACTGCTGTTCGATGAACAGTTCATACTTCTCACTGAACTCCTTTTCTGAAGCCTGAAGTTCATCTGCATACTGCTTGCGCATACGCTCTATATCCTGCATACCAGAAACGTAAGCAGGAAGACCATTCAGAATAGCGTTATAACTAAAATGCCCTATCTTCTGCGCATTGGCTGTACAGAAGACAGAGCATATTATAATGATTGATAATAAAACCTTTTTCATACTGAAGGCATTGCCTTACTTAATCTTGTTTATCTCAGCCTTTACATCAGCTGTAACATCCTTAGAACCTGCGCCAGTATAAAGAGGTGCAGAAGCCTCGAAGATGTATGTGTACTGACCAGCCTTACCTACATTCTGTATAGCAGTCATTATTTTCTGCTGAATAGGCTGCATCTTCTCCTGCTGAAGCTTCTGAAGTTCCTGCTGATTCTGCTGAGCGGCATTCTGAATCTTTGAGTACTGCTCCTGAAGCTCAGCCTCGCGAGTCTGCTGATCCTTTGGTGCGAGTGTTGCCTTAGTTTTCTCGTAAGCTTCGTAGTTCTTCTGGAACTCATCCTGCATCTCCTTCATCTGGTTGTCCAGTTCCTGAGCCTTAGCCTGCAACTCACCATTTGCCTTTGTGAGTTCTGGGAGAGACTGCATGATTGACTGTGTGTCAACATGACCAAACTTCTGTGCGTTTGCACCAAGTGCTACAGCAAACATAGCAGCGAGTGCGATAATTGTTTTTTTCATTTTTCTTTTACCTTATTTATTATTATATAATTGTTATCTGATCAATAACCTAATTTCTGGAGAACCTCGTTAGAGATATCTATCTTGGGTGACGCAAATATTATGCCACTTTTGCTTGCTCGGTCAACTACCATCTGGTAACCACGCAACTCCGATATCTCCTTTACTGCATTATATACCTCTTCCTGTATAGGCGACATGAGACTCTCACGTTTCTTGAACAATTCTCCTTCTGGTCCGAAATATTTCTTTTTCAGGTCTGCAGCCTCTTTCTCTTTCTGCATTATAGCATTCTGCCTAACCTGCTTCTGTTCCTGAGACAAGAACACCACTTCGTTCTGGTAGTTCTTATACATAGTGCCTGCCTCAGTATTAAGGGCATCTACCTCTGCCTGCCAACGCTTGCTTACCTGAGAGAGTTGTTCTGTGGCACGCTCATAGGCTGGAATATTCTTCAGTATATACTCCAAATCAATCAAGGCATACTTCTGCGCACTTGAGTGAAGAACGAAGAATGAAGAATGTAGAATCAGTATTATTGTCAATAACCTTCTCATAACTGTGAACTATGAATTATGAACTGATTAGAACTCCTGACCGAGGATGAAGTGGAAATTGCTACCACCCTTCTTACCAAATACATTATCGAAACCATAAGCCCAGTCAAGTCCCATCAGACCAACCATAGGCAGGAAAATACGAACGCCCAAACCTGCAGAACGTTTCATATCGAACGGATTGAATTCGGCAACCTCAGACCATGCATTACCAGCCTCGACAAAACCTAAGCCATATATAGTGGTATTACCCAACAGGAATGGATATCTAAGTTCCACAGAGAAACGGTCATAAGCATAACCTGCAGAACCTGACGGTGTGAGAGAACCATTCTCATAACCACGCAGACCTATCGTCTCCTCAGCATAGCTGGTAGAATAGCCAGACATACCGTCACCACCCATATAGTAGGTCTCGAACGGAGATTTATTAAACTTATTATAATGTCCCAACAAACCAATCTCAGCACGTGTCATGAGCACGAGACACTTCTGACCATTAGTGAGCGAAGTAAAGGTACGAGACTTAAACTTCCACTTATGATATTCTATCCAACGATACTTCTCCTGCTGTTGCTCTGAGTAGTCTGAAGCATAACGGTTTGTTGCCAGATGCTCATAATCCTTCTTAAAGATTGAAGACCAAGGTGGAGTAACCGTCAAACTGAGCGTAAACTCAGAACCTCTGCGTGGAAATAACTGGTTATCCGTAGAGTTACGTGTCAGGGCTATACTGAGGTTGATATTGTTACAGTTACCATTCTGTACTAAGAAGTATCTCCAGTTACGTAGCATATAACGGGTATATGCCAGAGTGAGCGACAACTGGAAATAGTCATCAGGCCAGCGTAAACGCTTACCCCATCCTACAGAGCCACCGAGCATCTGCACTGATTTGTCAGGGTCGTAATAGTTCTCTATATTACTGTAACTGCTACCAACTCCGTAGTAATACTGGTAGTAGCTGTTCTGCCAGTTGGTATTATAGTAATTAGAGTTTACGTCTGTCTGCTTTGAGTAGAACACACCCACACTGAACTGTATAGGACGCTTGCCACCAAACCATGCCGTAGAGTATGATGCATTGTAAGCCTGATAGTAAGTACCGTTGGTCTGGGCACTGAGCGCAAGGGTCTCACCATCGCCTACAGGCATGATACCACGACGCTCACCCTTCTTACGGAAGAGGTTTGCCATAGAGAAGTTGTTCAGTTTCAAACCTATCTTACCAATGACACCAGTCTGTCCCCAACCGAGAGAGAACTCTATCTGGTCGTTAGACTTCTGTTCCAAATCCCAGTTGATATCCACAGTGCCATCCTCATAGTTTGGTTTCACATCTGGGTTTACCTTCTCCTGATCAAAGTGTCCCATAGAGGCTATTTCACGAGCAGAACGCATCAGAGCCTCCTTTGAGAACAGGTCGCCTGGCTTGGTACGCAACTCACGACGCACAACTTTCTCATACAACTTTGTATTACCCGTAATGCGCACATGTGAAATGTGTGCCTGAGGACCCTCCTGAATGCGCATCTCAAGGTCGATGGAATCACCTACCACATTTACCTCTACTGGCTGAAGGTCATAGAATAGGTAACCTGTATTCCAATATGCGTTACCTACGGCATCATCATCCTCTCTCAGACGTTTATTGAGCAGTTTCTGGTTATACACATCACCCTTCTTCATACCCAGTAATGCTGAAAGATAGTCTGTGGTATATACTGTATTACCTACCCAAGTGATGTTACGTATGTAATACTTCTGTCCCTCATATATCTTGAAATAGATGTCAACGTGTTTAGCATCGTATGTTGCCACGCTGTCCTTTAGTATTACAGCATCACGATAACCCAACTCATTATACTTATCTATGAGATTCTGCTTATCCTCAGAGTAACGCTCTGGTGTAAACTTCTTACTTCTTAGGAAACTTCCCAGTTTGTTTACCTCGTGGAGTTTCTTTAGGGCACCACCGCCAAACATTCCACCTTTAATCTTTTTGGTTGACAGTTTTTCGTTGCCCTCTATATATATACGGTGTACCTTGGTCTTTTCCTTCTTATCTATTTCCACGTCGAGTATCACGTGATTCTTCTCTGCCACATCATCACGCTGGGTGATGTTTATCTCTGCGTTCTTAAATCCCTTGTCCTCATAGTATTTCTGAGCAAGGGTCTTAGCACGTGATATCATGTTGGGCGTAACCTGAGAGCCTTTCAGCAAACCGAGTTTCTGCTCAAGGTCTTCACGCTCCGACTTCTTCTTTACGCCTATATAGTTTATCTGGCTAACGCGTGGACGTGTCTTTAGATAAATGTGCAAGTATATGCTGTCACCCTTTATTGAGTCTGCAGCAATTCTTACGTCAGAGAACAGTCCGTGCTTCCAATAACGCTTCACAGCTTCTGTTATCTCGTTGCCAGGAACAGCTATCTCTTGTCCCACGCTCAATCCTGAGATACTGGTGAGCATATAGTCCTCGTAACCATCCACGCCGCTTACGTTCAGTGCACCAATCTTCATCATACGCACCGACGATGCGTATGATATCTCTGGGTTTTCTATCTTATCTTGGGCAACTGCAGATTGAAGGTTGAAGGCAAAAAGTTGAATGAGCATCACACTCAACACCAACATAAACTTCTGCATATTACCGCTTATGTTATATCTTCCTGTCATCCTATTTGCTCTCTTCCTCCTCTACCTGCTCGCCGGTTTTACCGAAACGACGCTGCTTTGTCTGATAATATTCCACAGCCTTCAACAGTTCATCGTTGTTGAAGTCTGGCCAATATACTGGAGTGAAATACAATTCCGAATAAGCTATCTGCCACAACAGATAGTTGCTGATACGCAATTCGCCACCTGTACGGATAAGCAGATCAGGGTCTGGTTGGAAACTTGAATTCAAGTGCTGGCTTACAGTCTCTTCTGTTATAGCATCAGGAGCTATCTTTCCTTCCTTCACTTCTTCAGCTATCTGCTTCACTGCATCTGTTATCTCCCAGCGTGAAGAGTAACTTATGGCAAGTGTCACAGTCATCACATCGTAAGAGGCTGTGCGATTCTCTATCCATTCTAACTTCTCGCGTACTGCTTGGGGCAGACGTGAACGGTCGCCAATCACTCTCATACGTACGTGGTTCTTGTCAAACAGCTCCTCGGTAAGGTGTGTCAATACCAGTCCCATCAAAGCCGCAACTTCGTCATCAGGACGATTCCAGTTCTCAGTTGAAAAGGCATACAGAGTGAGATACTTCACACCAAGTCGGCAACAGTCTGCGGTAATGCGCTGCAAAGCAGCAACACCCTCTACATGACCAGCCGTGCGCACTTGACCGCGCTCTTTAGCCCATCGTCCGTTGCCATCCATTATGATGGCTATATGCTGTGGTATATTGTTTTTATCTATCATTATTATCTGTCTTTATGACATGTTGAGCATTTAGGTGAAAGACTATAGGTCAATGCAAGCGTCAGCATCGAGTAACAGTCTGTATTTTTAAACAATCCCGTACTCTCTATACGATAAGGATCATCCACACCATCCAGATTGTCTGAGAATGATATGTGCAGATGCCAGTCGAATGACAGGTTGGTACGAGCACCAAGTTTGTATTTCACACCTACACCTATTGGCACATTGCCTGTAACGACTCCCTTTTTTGTATTATGCTCAGGAACAAAGTCGTCACCTGCCTCATGCCCCTTTGAATAGTCGTAAGTACCGTTTTTACTATTTACATATGTCATTCCCAAACCCAATGAGATGAACGGAGTGAAGCGCTTTGCTCCGCGATAGTCACGTCCCGTTCCGTAAGGAAAGAAATTGTATTCATACGTTACAGAGAGGTCTGCCATTGTATTGCTGAACGAATAATGCAAATCTGAGATATCGGGAAAACGAGTGTCAGCTCTGCTTACATCGCCCTTCAACTTTGATATTCCTAAACCGAAACGTACAGCCGAACGTGGATTGAGTATCGCACGGAATAATACTGAACCGCCTACTTGGGCATTGCCAAAAAGCGAACCAGACATATCACCTTGATAAGCCGTGAGATTGACACCACCACCGAGTTCCATACGGTATTCCACGTCATCCTGCGCCTTTGCCGTAGTGGCAATAAGGAGCATCAGCACCATTGATAATATGTGTCGTATCCTCTTCAATTTTTCCTTATTTGTCCAAAACGGTATATTCCTTCGTATCTAACGGATACCAGGTAGCATTATTGAGTTTGCAGCGATATACCAAACCTCCGTCGGCACAGATGATATAGAAATAACCTAAGTCGTTTGAATCGCTCCATCCTCCTGCGTCCGACAATATCATTACCGGCTTGTTACTGTCAAGTCCACTCATAGGCATCTTGAGTCCCTTCAGCGAGCGCCATGAAGTGCCTCCGTCCTCTGAACAGAATATAGTGCCATAAGGTGGTGTTTCTATCTTGGTAGA
This sequence comes from Prevotellaceae bacterium UBA2738, assembly GCA_002353585.1. Classification (GTDB taxonomy): domain Bacteria; phylum Bacteroidota; class Bacteroidia; order Bacteroidales; family Bacteroidaceae; genus Prevotella. The sequence continues at coordinate 13,926 of DEJW01000008.1, forward strand.
GGTATTCAGTCCACTGCCACCTATTGCCAGAATCCATCCTTTGTAGTATCCCGTTGCCGAGAGGTTTTTCATCGCTGGCAGAGCACATTTCTTCTGCTGGGCGTCTGAGCAGTCGTTATACACCCATTTCTCATTTGTTTCAGAACCTACGTTTTTGTTCCACACCACTGCACAGGTGTCTTTTCCTTCAACTGATGTATTACCCACCACAGTAATGCGTGAAACACTTTTATTAGCCTTCTGTACTACTGTTGCCGAATGAACGTCTGCTACAGGTATCTTTTCTGAATTACTGAAAATATCGTCCACCTCCCACGTAGCGAGATCTTCTGTATTAGCCACCATGAAGTTTCCGTTGCCGTTTATGGCATACACCTCATCCTTGCACACTCCTACGATATGCTCAAGGTCATAGCCTGACACATCTGCTGTCTTCAGTTCGTCAATGTCTCCGTAATAGAGCGTGTTGCCGTCAAGAATATAGAGACTTTCCTCATAAGCTGTTATGGTAGCATCTGAAGAGAAAGTGCGCTTCTCTACCCATGTGGCACCTATGTCCGTACCCATATACAGTTTGCTCTCGGTGCCATTATCTACCAGTACGAACAAGCCGTCAAGCGTTGCAGCACCTCTCAGTGCCTTTGCCTCGTCAAATATTTCCTGTGATGGCAATGCAACATACTTGAAAGAGTCTGCATATTCCATGTGGGCAACAATCTTCACCTTGTAGTCACGGGTGTAGCCGCCCTGTGTGGCAAACACACGGAATCTCAGTTCCTTAGAACCTACATTGTCTGTGCCAAATACTATAGAGTCACCTACATTATAGTTTGTCCATGTGGCATCGTCGGCAGCACTCCAGTCACGATATCTTATAGTACCAGAGTTCTTTGCTGAGATATTGGCAAGCATCTTCATGTGAGACCCTGCTGGCAGAGAGTCAATGTTATATACCAGTCCTATTCTCTTGTTGCTAGCATCCTCATCATTAGCCAGATGTTCTATATACACAGGCGTTTTGCTTCCATTATAGCTGTAGGTATAGAAACTGTCTATTGGGTTACCCTCTTTGTCCTTGGCATATTTCTTTTTGCCTACATATCTGTTTACCTTAACAGTGCCCAGTGTGAATGCCGTTATGGCTGTATCTTCGCTCGTAGATACTGAAGTTGTCTCGTCTTTCATACATGAATACAACAAGCATACTGTCAGCATTATAGTAGCGATATGGAATATATGTTTCATTCTCTTGTTTTTATGTAGTCCCCCACCTATCGGGGGTGAGGTAAGTCTAAATCAGCCACAAAGTTACAAAGAAAAGTTGAAAGTAGACTATTTTTTAAGGTATGTTTGCATTTTTTTCAAACAAAAAAAGAGAGAACCCCGTAGGGTCCTCCCTTAAATATGCATTTTGCACTATAAATTCTGCATTAAGATGGCTGCTTGCCAATGTAAGCAAGGATACCTCCGTCAACATAGAGCACATGGCCGTTGACAGCATCAGAAGCCTTAGAAGCCAGGAACACTGCAGGACCACCAAGCTCAGATGGATCGAGCCAACGTCCAGCAGGAGTCTTAGCGCAGATGAATGAATCGAATGGATGACGAGAACCATCTGGCTGACGCTCGCGCAGAGGAGCTGTCTGTGGAGTAGCGATGTAGCCAGGACCAATGCCGTTACACTGGATGTTGTACCCACCATACTCTGAGCAGATGTTACGAGTGAGCATCTTCAGACCGCCCTTAGCAGCAGCATAAGCACTAACTGTCTCACGACCGAGCTCTGACATCATAGAGCAGATGTTGATAATCTTACCTTCCTTACGCTCCATCATCTCTGGGATAACAGCAGCAGCACAGATGTAAGGAGCTACCAGGTCAACGTCGATGACAGCCTGGAACTCTGAACGCTTCATCTCGTGCATAGGAATACGCTTGATGATACCAGCATTGTTAACGAGGATGTCAATCTGACCTACCTCAGCGTGAATCTTCTTAACGAGCTCAGCAACAGCCACTTCGTCACATACGTTACATACGTAACCCTTCACGTTCTCGATGCCTGCTTCCTTGTAGTTAGCAAGGCCCTTCTCAAGAGCAGCCTCGTTGATGTCATTGAAGACGATAGTCTTCACACCAGCAGCAACGAATGCCTTAGCAATGTTGAAACCGATACCATAAGAAGCGCCTGTAATCCAAGCGTTCTTTCCCTCAAGTGAGAAATTCTGTAAATTAGCCATAGTGTTTTTAGAAATTTAAGTATTTAATACGTTGGTTAGAATCTGCATTCCGTCACAAAGATAGCAATTTATTTCTTATCACGTATCAGTTACCTCGAGGAATTAAGAAATTTTAGCACTTATTCCCTTCATCTGCCCCTATACCATTTCACATTTTTTACTACCTTTGCACCATGCCAACAAATGATAACAGCAACAAAACCAACCCTATAGTTGCGTTCAGAAGATACCTCAGACTGCAACGCGGACTGTCACCCAACACTCAGGAGGCTTACCTCAGAGATGTCGGCAAACTGGTGGCATGGGCTTCTTCTGCACAAGAGGGCGAGGAAGAGTCCGATCATAAGAAACTGTTGGAATTGGAACTTAAAGACTTGCAGAATTTTTCTGCCTCTCTTCACGATATGGGCATTGCAGCCTCCACCCATGCACGGATTTTGTGCGGAGTGAGGGCTTTCTATAAGTTTATGGCTATGGACGGTTGGGTGGAACAAGACCCTGCCGAGCTCTTGGAGTCACCTATTCAGGACAAGCATCTGCCAGAGGTTCTTTCTACTGCCGAGGTGGATATGCTGGAGGCAAGCATCGACCTGAGCAAGTGGGAAGGACACCGAAACAGGGCTATCATCGAGGTGCTTTTCTCTTGCGGACTGCGAGTTTCCGAACTTGTCAACCTTACCTTTGCACAGGTGTATGAAGAAGAAGGTTTCCTGAGGGTTTTCGGCAAGGGTTCCAAGGAACGTCTGGTACCCATCTCAGGCAAGGCGATAAAGGAGCTCCACCTGTGGTACGACGACCGTTGCCACTTAGATATTAAGCCTGGCGAAGAGGATTATGTGTTTCTCAACCGCAGGGGTGCACACCTCACTCGCACCATGATTCTCATAATGATAAAACAGCAGGCTCTATTGGCTGGCATCAAGAAGACTATCTCTCCCCACTCCCTGCGCCATTCCTTTGCTACTGCCCTTCTTGAGGGTGGCGCCTCTCTCCGTGCCATTCAGGCTATGTTGGGACATGAGCGCATCGGAACAACCGAGATATACACCCACATCGACATGTCCACCCTCAGGCAGGAGATAGAACAACATCATCCGAGAAACCTGAAAACAGTTCACAGTTCATAGTTCACAGTTCATAGTTAGAATTTCTTGCAGAGAATATATATATAGTTTTATAGTACAAATACAACTATGAACTATGAACTATGAACTATGAACTGTGAACTCTAATAATCGTCAACCCGTCTCTCAATGGTAGTATGACTCTCGACACTCGAGGGTCATTTTTTATGTGGTCGTTGAATCGGCGAATACCCTGTGTCTGGTGGTCGCGGTCGTATTCTGGATCTATCACATGCCCATCCCACAAGGTGTTATCTGCTAAGATGAAGGCACCTGGGTTCATCAGTGGCAGTATTGCTTCGTATGTTTCCACATATGTTTTCTTGTCGCCGTCAAGAAAAGCCATATCAAACTTCACCCCAAGCTCCTTCGCCTTCTCTGCCACATCGCCGATGATAAAGGTGACATACTCTGCCCATGGCGATTCCACAATCCATTTCCTCGTGAAGGGCTCCTGCTCATCGTTTATCTCGAAGGTATATATTTTTCCCCCATTCCCGTTCCCGTTCCCGTTATCGTTCCCGTTCCCGTTAACGTTAACGTTTGCCAACCCTTCTGCCATGCAGAGGGCGGAATAGCCAGAGAATGTACCCACCTCCAGAATGTTCTTCGGACGAATCATCTCCACAAACATCTTGAGCAACCTACCCTGCAACCTGCCTGATGCCATGCGCCCATGAAGCAGGTGCACATTGGTGGCTCGCCACAGTCGGTAAAGGTACTCTGGCTCATCATCGCTGTGCTCCAACACATACTCATCCAGCAGTCTCTCGCCAGCCAGTGTGGTGTGGTTAGGGTCTTGGGTCTTACTCTTCACTTTTTAATTTTTCAATTTTCAATTCTCAATTGTCAATTATCAATTGTCAATTATCAATTAACAAAACTCTCCACTGCCAGCCTGTAGCTATCTAGTCCGAATCCACAGATAACACCCTTGCAGGCTGGTGAGAGGAAGGAGTGATGACGGAAATCCTCTCTTGTGAACACATTGCTGATGTGCACCTCCACCACTGGGGTCTTCAGCGAACGAATGCAGTCATGCAGTGCCACACTGGTGTGGGTGTAGGCACCAGCATTGAGCACTATGCCGTCATAGCTGAATCCTACCTCCTGCAGTTTGTTTATCATCTCGCCCTCCACATTGCTCTGGTAGTATTCTATCTCCACCTCTGGAAAGCGTTCCTTCAACTTTGGCAAGTAGCTCTCAAACGAGCTGTCGCCATATATCCCTGGCTCTCTCACCCCAAGCAGATTGAGGTTCGGACCGTTCATTATCAGTATCTTCATTCTTATAGTATAAAGTGTAATGTATAATGTATAATGTTATTACAGTTTTCTGTTTATAGAGGCTCTAAGCCCTGATAGCATTTTAGCGATGTCGGTTACTTGGTTTTCTGCATCTTCATATTGTTCTTTGTTGATGTATTCTAAATCGAAAGCTACCTCTATTTGTGACATTGTTTCGTATAAAGAGCCGAAGGCAAACTCTATGAAATGAAGCTTATCCTTTTCAGAGTAACGTCCCATTGACTCTGCTATGTTGGATGTCACGGAAATAGCAGCCCTTCTCAGTTGGTTTGTTAAAGCAAAAAGTTCTTCCTTAGGAAAAGTTTGGGTTAAAGCATAAATTGTTTTTACATATTTACGGCTATGTTGATACACAACCAGCCTGCGGTATGAGAATATTTCTTCGGTCATATTCATACAACATTATACTTTACCCTTTATACTTTATACTCTTTTGCGAGCCTTTCTCGCAAAAGTCGCATTCCCTCGCTGGCTCCACACATCAGGTGTGTCACATCCTGCTTTGCCGTCACTGGCTTAGGGTCTATGAGGTATATCGGGGTGCCTGCCTTCACATATTGCACCAGTCCTGCGGCTGGATACACATTGAGCGATGTACCTATTATAATAAATATGTCGGCTGTCTGTGCCTCCTGCACTGCATCATACATGTTTGGCACTCCCTCGCCAAAGAACACTATATATGGGCGCAACAGCGAACCGTCTTCTGCCTTGGCATCATGGGGTACCTCCAGTCCTGTCTCGCCAAAACCCTCATGGGGCAGTGACACCCAATAGCGGGGATTGTCCACATCCCTGCTCGAGCACATCTTCATCATCTCGCCATGCAGGTGTATCACCTTGCTCGATCCTGCTGCCTCGTGCAGGGCATCCACATTCTGGGTCACCACCACCACATCATAGTCCTTCTCCAGTTCTTTCAGCAGCAGGTGTCCCTCGTTAGGCTGCACATCCTTATACTTCACACGAAGCATGTTATAGAAATCGTTCACATAGTTAGGATTTGCCTCCCATCCCTCATGGGTGGCAACCCTCTCCACTGGGTAGTTGTCCCACAATCCTCCAGCATCCCTGAAGGTGGTCAATCCACTCTCAACAGACATTCCCGCGCCTGTCAGTACCACAATTTTCTTTCTCTCTGCCATAATTTCTATTGTTTAGGGGTAATAGTTTTCGTTTTCGTAGCGAGCTTCAGCTCGCGTATCGTTCCCGTTCCAGTTCCCGTTCTCGTTATCGTTCCCGTTTCAACGCATAATGCACTGGATACAGCACCGACAGGAATCCCACCACTATCACGGTCACAAACACCAGTGCCACATCGGTATAGTGCACACTCACTGGGTAGGCATCTATTATGAAGGCTCCTGCACTCTGTCCTAACGACACTATGCCATACTGCTGTTGCAACCAGCACAAGAGCAAGCCTAATCCTACTCCCACCACAGCACCTATCATGCTTATCATCCAGCCCTCCAGTATGAAGATACGCTTTATCAGTCCTTCTCTTGCTCCCAGACTGCGCAGGGTCTCCACATCCTTCTTCTTGTCTATTATGAGCATCGACAGCGAACCGATGATGTTGAAACATGCCACTATCAGTATGAAGGTGAGGAATACATAAGCCATCAGCTTCTCTATCTTCATTATGTTGAAGGTCTCCTCCTGCTGCTCGTAGCGGTCTTTCACCTTGTATCTCTCTCCTGCCGCCTTCTGCATCTTCTCCTTCACCCTGACTATGTCGCTGCCTCCTTTCAGTTTTATCTCAAGGGCAGAAATCTCGCCGTCACATTGGAAGAGCATTCTGGCAAACGACAAACTGGTGAGTATATAGTTGCTGTCATATCGGCTTTGCTGCACACTGAATACCACCCCTGACGAGAGCAGCGAATCCACCACAAAACCGCTCATGGGGTTCATCACGTCCAGCTGTCCCTCTCTCTGTGGGGCATACACATGCATATAGCCTGGGTAGTAGGTGCCTGTGCCTAATGCCGAGGCGAGTCTTATGCCCATCACCCCATACTGCAGGTCGGCAGCATGCAATGCGAATGTTCCTTCGCCATAGCATATATTGCTGATGTTGGTCAGACTGCTGAAATTATCATCCACACCTTTCACCACCACCATCGCCTGACGGTCGCCATACACTGCCAGTGCCTGGTCTTCCACCGTTTCCGATACCACTGCCACCTCGTCCATCTTCTTTATCTCCACCAGCACTGGGTCGTCGGCAGCACATGTCTTGCCTTCCACTGGCACCACCTTCAGCTGTGGGTCAAACGAGGTGAAGAAGGTTGCCACCAGGTCGCTGAAACCGTTAAACACACTCATCACCACCACCATTGCCATTGTGGCAATCATCACCCCTACGACACTAATGCCTGATATGACATTGATGACGTTTGTACCTTTCTTTGAGAATAGGTATCGTTTGGCGATAAACAGTTCAGTGTTCAAGAGTTCAAGGGTTCAAGGGTTCAAGGGTTCAAAAAGAGTTTTCGTAGCGAGCTTTGCTCGCGTATCGTAGGTGCTTTAGCACCGTTTCGTAGCACCTTTGGTGCGTATCGTAGGAGCTCTGCTCCGTATCGTAGCAATCTCCGATTGCGTATCGTAGCGAAGCGTATCGTACGAATTATTGCTTCAATAATTCGTCTATCTTCTCGATGTAATCGAGCGAATCATCTATGAAGAATCGCAGTTCGGGTATCACTCTCAACTGGTTTCTCACTCTCTGTCCCAGGTCATACCTCACCGTCGAAGCGTTCTGCCTTATGTTCTGCAACAGTTCCTCTCCTTTCTCTGAGGGGAAGATACTGAGGTAGGCAGTACAAATGCTGAGGTCTGGCGACACCTTCACTCTTGTCACACTCACCATCACTCCGTGCATCGCACGTGTCTGGCTCTGGAATATCAGGCTCAACTCCTTCTGCAGCAGTCGGCTTATTCTGTTTTGTCTTGTCTCTTGCATATTATTTAGTTCAATAGGTTCCCGTTCCCGTTATCGTTCCCGTCCCCGTTCCCGTACTCCGAGCTTTGCTCGCCTGAGCACCTACGGAGCGCAAGAACGTTCCCGTGGCGAAGCCATTATACACATTTATATCCACTGGTCCATGTATTCCTGCCACCTTGCCGTCTTGGCACAGTTGCCAGTACACCAGGTTCACATCGGGTTTATATTCTCCGTATCGTGCTATCCACACATCGTAGTTGCGCTTCAGGTCGGGGGCAGCCGAAAGGTGTCGGTTCACGAATCCCTGACTTATGTAGAGTATCGGCTTCACCTTCCATTTTCTCTCCACGGCTGATATCATTGCCCTGATGTTCTTAAACACCACCTCCAGTCCGCCTGCCTCTCTTATCTGCCTGTCGGTCGGCTCTATGTCTATCACTGGTGCCAGGTCACCCTCCTGATATATGGCATACTGCAGAAAGTTATGTGCCTGTTCCGTGCCTGTCGTCTTGAGCGAGAAGAAGTGATACACTCCTGTTCTGTATCCGTGTTTCTTTGAGGCGAGGTAGTCCTCCTTAAAGAACTCATTCCTTATCGACACTCCCTCCGTCGCCTTTATATATATAAATTGTACGGGATAGTCCACCTTGCCCTTGATGGTTTTCTTCGAGGATGTTCCTAAGCTGGTAATCCTCAGTTTCTTCCATTCTATCGGGTATTTCGTCTTCCCTTTTCCGTGCTGATAGCGTGATATGTCTATGCCGTATATGCGGTCGGGGTAGTGGGTCATGCGCTCGCCAAGGAATTTGTCGTCTTTCCACTCGCCTGACCTCAGCCGCTTGCCAGGACTCATCGCGAATCCCACTCCGCTGCGCTTGCCGTGCTCCCACTGTCCTTCGTAGAAGTCGCCTTTGTTGCCTAAGAATCTGCCATAGCCGTTGGGCATAGCCACCGAGTCGCGCTCGCCCACATACATTCCCACACTGTCTATGCCGCTCTTCGTTATCTGCATCTGGTCTGGCTTGCGCTGCTTCAGTCGCTTGAGGGCTTCGTCCTTCCCCACCCTCACAAACACACTGTGCCTCACACTGTCCACTGCCTTATAGTGACATTCCATCTTCACGCCCAGCGTCTTCGCCTTTATGGCTATCTTCACTAATGAGTCGGCACGGTTTATCGAGTCGGTGAATGCCACCAATGCCTTGCTGTATCGTGCCACCACGTCAAAACCGCCATCTGTCACGGCATGGGTCTTCAGGTAATAGTCCAGATCTTTCCTCTGTGCCCTGAGCACTCTCTTCACGGTGTTCAGGTGTATCGCCTCACGCTTCAGCAAGGTTCTGAGGTCTTCTTCCGACATCTTCACCACTCTCAGCGTGTCTGTCCTGTCCGTCACAAAGTTGTTCCTTGAGTATGGCAACCATTTCCAGCGCTTTATCCATTGCGCATTCACGGTGTCTTTGGCATATTCCATCTCCTTCGGTGTTATGCCTGTCAGCAGGGTGTCGCCTCTCATGTCGCCAAACGAGAACAGCGTCTTGTCGTCTGCCATCAGCATATACCTCGTGCTCACCACCACTCTGGTGTCCGAGCCTCTCAACTCCCTCTCCGTCAGGGGATAGAAAAACCACAACATCCAAGCAGCCACCAGCATCAGCACCGTTACGGCTGACACCACTCCTATCATCTTCATTCGCTTCGATGTCATGGTAATAATATCTTAACTTCGTACGATACGCTTCGCTACGATACGCAATCAGAGATTGCTACGATACGGAGCAGAGCTCCTACGATACGATTCGCTACTTTTGAACTGTGAACTGCTCATAAATGAGCCTTGCAATCTCCTTCATTTCCTCGGCTGAGAGTTGCAGCTTCTCCTTACGGAAATCCACATCTGCCTCGCTCTGCATAGGTATCAGGTGTATGTGTGCATGAGGCACCTCCAGTCCCAGCACCACCTGTGCCACCTTCTTACATGGGAAAGCAGCCTTCACCGCCTTTGCCACTTTCTTGGCAAACAGCTGGTAACGCTGTATCTCGTCATCCTCCATATCGAAGATGTAGTCCACCTCCCTACGAGGAATCACCAGTGTATGTCCCTTCACCAGCGGGTTAATATCGAGAAAAGCATAAAACTCCTCGTTCTCCGCACACTTATAGCTGGGTATCTCGCCAGCCGCAATCTTTGAAAATATATCCATTCTTTTTTAGTTTAATGTTCAAAGTATAAAGTATAATGTAATTACAGGTCACGCATGATTGAGTTCCTTAAGCCCGATAACATCTTAGCAATATCAGATACTTGCTTCTCCATGTCATCATATTGTTCTTTTGTTATATAATTTAAGTCAAGAGCAATTTCTATCTGTGACATTGTTTCGTATAGAGAACCAAATGCAAATTCCAAAAAATGGAGTTTATCCTTATCTGAGAATCGTCCCATTGCCTCAGCAATATTAGACGTTATAGAAACAGCTGCCCTCCTTAATTGATTAGTTAAAGCAAAAAGTTCTTCCTTTGGGAAGTCTTTCGTCAAAAGATAAATATCTTTCACGTATTTTCTGCTATGCTGATAAACAACAAGCCTACGATATGACATCATCTCCTCCGACATTCCTCTTTATACTTTATACTTTATACCTTATACTTTAATAACTAATACTCTCTATCCTCAGCTTCAGCACACCTCGTGGTATCTTAGCCTCCACCTCGTCGCCCACCTTATGGTTGAGCAGAGCCTGGGCTATAGGGGTCTCGATAGATATCTTACCCTCACGCAGGTTTGCCTCGTTGGCGCTCACTATGGTGTAGGTCATCCTCGCCTTGTTGGCAAGGTTGGTCATCTCCACCTTCGAGAGCAACTGCACTGCATCGGTGCTCAGACGGCTTTTATCCACTATCTTAGCATCGGCAATGGTAGTCTTCAGTATGTTTATCTTGTCAGCCAGGTGTGCCTGAGCCTCCTTGGCTGCATCATACTCTGAGTTCTCCGACAGGTCTCCCTTGTCGCGCGCCTCTGCTATTGCGGCGCTTGCCTTAGGCATCTCTATTGCCTCCAGGCGATGTAGTTCCGCTACGAGCTTCTCGTAGCCTTCTTTTGACATGTAAGCCATATTCTTTATACTTTATACTTATTACTTATTCTTGCGCTCCTTACGGTGCTCAGGCGAGCAGAGCTCGGAGTCCTTTTTACTTTTTACTTATTACTTATTACTTTTTTTTGACAAAAAAACAAGAACCCCGACTATTTACCCCTCCTTAGGCATATTGTCGGAATCCTGAGCTTCTTTAGCTATAAACATCTTTTCAGTCCTCGTGACTGATTTTACTGCCTGCAAAGTTACAAAGTTTCTTTGAATCTGCAAAGAAAATAGCCGAAAAAGTTCTTCATCAGACTTTTTCGGCTACCTTATAACTAAAAATGAGGGTAATCCCTCCCCTCTCCATCCCCCTCTCTCAAAGAGAGGGGTTAGGGGTGAGTCTAGGGGCTGGGGGTGAGTCTCCTTACTTCATCTTCTTTCCACCCACGGTGTACTTGGCACCATTGCGGTAGATTACAATCTTGCCGTCCTTGATAACCTTAACGTTACCGTTATCGTTCCCGTTAAAGTTCCCGTTAACGTTGTCTATGCCTGTTTCCTTCTGGTAGTCGCCCTCTATCTCGTAATGTATAGGGAAAGGCATTCCACCATATTTGAACTCAGCCGTTACCTTCAGTTTCTTTGAGTTATGACCATAGTTGGCACTTATCTTGCCTGTAACGGTCTTCGTCTGACCGTCAGCTCCTGTAGTCGTGGTGGTGAAATCACCTTCCGCCCAGTCGAAAGCCATATCGCCTGTCTTGAAAGAGCCTGTCATAGTATATTCTACACCGCTGTTAGCCGTAAACGACTTTAGCTCCATGATGTTTCCCTGCATGTTGTAGTTCATGTCTGGAATTTTGATGTCGGCAAGTTTGCTGCCCTCGCCAGTGAGAGTAAGCACCACCCTGTCATTCTCCACCTGTGTAGTAGTAGCTTCCTGCATACCAACCACATAGAATGTACTCGTACCAACGAAGTTCATTGCACCGTGGTTCTGCGCCATTGCGCTTACCGTTATCCCTAAAATCACAATCAGTGTAAAAATTTTCTTCATACCTTATTATTTATGTTGTTGTTAATACCTATATTAATACCAATCTTTTTTTTCAGCTGCAAAGGTAATCATATTTTTTCACCTACACAATACTTTATTATAGGTATTTCCCACTTCATATTTCAATTTATTGTAATATATCAATAACATGCATACATTATATATAAGAGCGTCATCACCATAATTGTTGAACAACGAAATATTTAAGTTTTCTACCTCCTAACCTCCCTTACTACCCTCTCAGCCCAGTGTTTATGCGCCTTGACGATAGGGAGGTTAACTTTTCACACCTCCCTAAGAGGTCCCTTAGACCTCCCTTGAAGACCCTCTAAATTCAATAGTCTTATAACCCCCTTCGGTTCCCCCGTTTGCGGGGGACAGAAACTCTTAGATGGGGACTTTATTCCAAATTGAAAAGGGAGGTCTGAGGGAGGTGTTAGGGAGGTCTCAGCATCCTACCTCCCTATGCTCATCCCAGTATTCATGCGGGAAGAGGAGGAATTAGGGAGGTTGGCTCACGAAAAACTTGGAGTTTTTCGTGAAAGTAAAAAATCAAAAGTAAAAAATACCAATTTTATCACGAAAAGGTAAAAGTAATGCTTTTAGCGCTAAAAGTAATGCTTTTANNTAATGCTTCTGCATGCAGAGGTAATGCTTCTGCAAATGGGAACTTAGTTGTAGTCGGGACCATGCAGGCGGAACCTTATGCCGTGCTTGATGTGACAGGCTATAAGGATAGCACACACAATGAGGACATAGACGAGGATGACCTGGGCAAAGGAGATGTGAACACCGCTGACGGAGGAACCTGGGAGCGAGGCGATGGAGTGTATGGCACCATTCATAAAACCTACGACATTCTTCAAGATATATGACAGGGCATGGGTAACTACAGACAGAAAAGCCAGGTAGGGTTGCAGGGTAGCCGAGAGCAACATAAGGAATGCACAGAAAAGTAGCAGGGCGATGCAGGGTGAAGCGATAAGGTTGGTCAAAAGACCATAGCATGACACCCTGCCGAAATAATGGGCTATGAGGGGAAAGGTGCCAAGGCTGGCAGCAAAGGAAACAACAAAGATGCCATAGACATAAGACAAAACGGGAGTTTTTACCCATTTCATCATGGGAGGAACAAGAAGAAATATTCCCACCATAGCCATGAAGGACATTTGGAAACCTACATCGAAAAGCCACTGGGGATTAAAGACGAGCAGGATGAAGGCTGTGAGTATCAGCACATCGATGTTATGCGTCTCTCGAGAGACAAGTCGGCACAGACAATAACAGGTGAACATAACGGCGGCTCTGAGCAAAGAGGGGTAGATGCCTACAAGCAGGACATAGGTCCAAAGCAACAATATCTGAACCACTGCACTACTCTTGGGAAACATCTTCGTGGGCAAAAACACCGATAAAAGCGCAAAAATTATGCTGAGATGCAAACCTGAAAGCGCAAAGAGATGGGAGGCTCCGCTGACTCGATAAGACTCCTTAAGTTCACGACTGACTGCATTACGTTCGCCAAGAGTGACAGCAGCAATTATGCCGTATTCATCGGCTGAAAGTCCTGCATCGGAATATACCTTCAAAAGGTTTTCTCGCTCGTCTGCCATATACTCCTCAACCCTATCTAGGGCAGAAAAGGATATGGTGGACTGAAAACCTCTATCCACACTGTTAGAGATGAGCACTACCCCGAGTGCAAATGAAGAAAGGAGAAGTAAAAGTGTCGATATGACTGCCCTATTACGAAAGAACAATGCTGAAAGCAACAGGACTGACAACACTATAAAGGAAGTTCTTGTGCTTACCACTGGTACGAAAAACACCATTCCACCGAATATTCCTGCCATCATAAACAGCAGGACATACAAAAGGGGCCTATCGGTCAGTTCATAGTTCATAGTTATTCTCCCACACTCTCTGCTATATTCTCCGCCACTACATATCCCATGCTCCATGCTGCCTGTAGGTTGAAGCCACCAGTGATGCCATCGACATCGAGGACTTCGCCAGCGAAGTATAAGCCTGGGTGGGATTTGCTCTCTAAGGTCTTGGGGGAGAGATTGTTCAGGGCTACGCCGCCACAGGTGACGAACTCTTCTTTATAGGCTCCCCTGCCAGTGACGGGATAATGGTCGGAGGTGAGGACTGACAACAGCCTGCGAAGGAGGGTGGGATTGATGGCATCACAACGCTGGGTGGCTGGCACGGAGGCACGGCGAAGCAACTCATGCCAATGCCTCTGGGTGAGCCACGGAAGCCATACATTGGCGACGGTTTTATGCGGATTAATCGAGAAAAGATGCTCTAAATGCTGCCTGACTGCCTGCTCGCCCTGCTCACCACACCAGTTGACGACGACGACGGCACGATACGTTGCCTCGGCAAGATGACGGGCGGCATAGGACGAGAGCCTGAGGATGGCTGGTCCGCTCATGCCCCAATGGGTGAGCAACAGTGGACCGTTGGCACGGTACTTGGTGCCTGCGAGGGAGACGGTGACATCAGTGACGACGGTGCCCATCAACGATTTGTTGACGGTGGGAACGGTGAAGGTGAAGAGCGATGGAACGGGCGTTTTTATCTCTAAGCTATAGGGCTGGAGGAACTCTGGCACGCCACTCTTGGGGAAACTGCCTGTGCAGACGACGACTTTGTCGAAGCCCCTGAGGAGCTCGGAGGTGACATGGGCACCGAGGTGGAGCACTACCCCACTCTGCTGCATGAGCCTCAGGAGGGTGTGGACTATCTCCATGGCATCCTGCGACTGGGGGAAGACACACTGGTCGGGCTGCACGGTGAGGCGCACGCCTGCCTGCTCGAACCACTGCATGGCATCATGCTGGGAGAAGCGACTGAGCATACGGCGCATGAGCTTGTCGCCACGCGGATAGACCTGCTGCAGGTTGGTGACCTCAGCAAAGGTGTTGGTGAGGTTGCACCTGCCACCGCCAGTGACGGCGACCTTGGCGAGTGCCTTGGTGCCTCGCTCGAAGACATGCACCTCAGCATGAGGGTGGAACCTCTTTATGTTAATGGCGCAGAAGCAGCCTGCGGCGCCAGAGCCGATGAGGGCGATTTTCACTGCAAGGAGTTGGGGGGATAGTTAGTGACCTTAAGGAGCTTAAGGAACTTAAAGACCTTAGTGACCTTAATATGAAAAAGGGGAGTTTTTTCAACTCCCCTTTTCATCGATATTATCTGTATCTTTAGTTGCGATACTCGAAGACGTTCTGACGGCTGAGCTGGCGACGGTCCATGTCTTCGCGTGAGCCGACGATAATCTTGTCGAACTCGCGCTGACCTGTGCCTGCTGGTATGAGGTGACCGCAGATAACGTTCTCCTTCATGCCCTGCAGGTAATCGACCTTGCGACGGATGGCTGCCTCGTTGAGCACCTTGGTGGTCTCCTGGAAGGAAGCAGCTGACATGAAGCTCTTGGTGTGGAGTGCCGCACGGGTGATACCCTGAAGTATCTGGGTAGAGGTGGCTGGCACTGCATCACGAACCTCGACAGGCTTGAGGTCACGACGCTTGAGCTGTGAGTTCTCATCACGCAGCTTGCGAACGGTGACTATCTGACCCTTGTGGAGGTTCTCGGAGTCGCCTGCATCAACGACTACCTTCTTACCCCAGATGCGGTCGTTCTCCTCAGCGAAGTCGAGCTTATCGACGATGTCGCTCTCGAGGAAGCAGGTGTCGCCTGGGTCATTGATCTGTACCTTGCGCATCATCTGACGAACGATAATCTCGAAGTGCTTATCGTTAATCTTCACACCCTGCAGACGATAGACATCCTGCACCTCGTTGACGATATATTCCTGAACAGCGGTGAGACCCTTGATCTGGAGGATATCGTTAGGAGTGATGACACCTGCTGAGAGCGGTGTGCCTGCACGCACTGCATCGTGCTCCTGAACGAGGAGCTGCTTAGACAGAGGTACGAGGTACTTGCGCTGCTCGCCAGTCTTAGAGGTGATGGTAATCTCGCGGTTGCCACGCTTGAGTGGTCCCATGGTTACCTCACCGTCGATTTCAGAAACGACAGCAGGGTTAGATGGGTTACGAGCCTCGAAGAGCTCGGTGACACGTGGCAGACCACCAGTGATATCGCCTGCACGACCTACGGTACGAGGAATCTTGACGAGGGTGGCACCTGTAGATACCTCAGCGCCGTCTTCAACCACTACGTGACCATCAACAGGGAGGTTGTAGGTGGCTACGACATTGCCCTTGGCATCGAGGATGTCACAAGAAGGTATCATAGAACGGTCCTTAGACTCGATGATGATGTGCTCGGTCATGCCTGTAGAGTCGTCGGTCTCAGCCTTGTAGGTAGAGCCCTCGACGAAGTCGTTGAGACGAACCTTACCAGCGAACTCAGAAACGATGACAGCATTGAATGGGTCCCACTTGGCTATCATATCGCCACGCTTAACGGTATCGCCACTCTTGAAGAAGAGTGAAGAACCATAAGGCAGTGGCACGGTAGAGAGCACGATGCCTGTGTTAGGATCGACGAAGCGAACCTCGGCAAGACGGCTGACAACCATCTCGCACTCACGCTTGTCGCCCTCGCTGTCGTCAACGAACGGTACGGTGCGGAGCTCGTCGAGCTCAATCTTAGCCTGCTCACTCTTGCAGGTGATGCTGGCATTGGCTGCTGCACCACCAGCGATACCACCAGCGTGGAAGGTACGCAGAGTAAGCTGAGTACCTGGCTCACCGATAGCCTGAGCGGCGATGACACCGACTGCCTCACCCTTCTGCACCATGCGCTGGGTGGCGAGGTTACGTCCGTAACACTTCATGCAGACACCCTGACGTGACTCACAGGTGAGCACGGAACGAATCTCGACAGACTCGATGCCTGCATCCTCGATAGCCTTGGCGCGAGCCTCGGTAATCTCCTCGCCAGCAGGACAGATGACCTGATTGGTGTGAGGATTGATGATATCGTGAACGCTGACACGACCGAGGATGCGGTCGTAGAGGCTGGAGATGACATCGTCGCCATTCTTGAGGGCTGTGCAGACAAGTCCGCGAAGGGTGCCACAGTCTTCTTCGGTGATGATGACATCATGAGAAACATCGACGAGACGACGAGTGAGGTAACCTGCATCGGCAGTCTTCATGGCGGTGTCGGCAAGACCCTTACGGGCACCGTGAGAAGCGATGAAGTATTCGAGCACTGACATACCCTCCTTGAAGTTAGAGAGGATAGGGTTCTCAATGGTAGGACGCTCGTCGGCACCAGCCTTCTGTGGCTTAGACATCAGACCACGGATACCTGAGAGCTGCTTAATCTGGTCCTTAGAACCACGGGCACCAGAGTCGAGCATCATAAAGACGGCATTGAAGCCCTGGTCGGCCTCGGTCATCTCCTTGAGGAGGATGTTACCTATATCGTTGTTGACATGAGTCCATGTGTCGATAACCTGGTTATAACGCTCGGTATCGGTGATGAAGCCCATGTTATAGTTGTCGGTAATCTGGCGCACCTCTTCGTTACCGCGAGCGATGAGTCCCTCCTTCTCAGGTGGGATGATGATATCGTCGAGGTTGAATGACAGACCAGCGAGGTAAGCCATGCGGTAGCCGAGGTTCTTGATACCGTCAAGGAACTCACACGCACGGGCAAAGCCTACGAGGTTGATGACATTCTGGATGATGTCGCGCAGAGACTTCTTAGAGATGATGGTATTGACGAAGCCCATCTCCTTAGGCACGAGACCGTTGACGATGACACGACCAACAGAGGTCTCGACCATGTGGCGGACCTTCTGACCATCGACCACATCATCGACCATCACCTTGACAGGTGCGTGAAGGTCACAACGCTTCTCATTATAAGCGATGATAGCCTCTTCAGGACCGTAGAAGGTGAGTCCCTCGCCCTTAGCGCCTGGGCGCATCTTGGTGATATAGTAAAGACCGAGCACCATATCCTGAGAAGGAACGGTGATAGGTGCACCATTGGCAGGGTTGAGGATATTGTGGCTCTGAAGCATGAGAATCTGAGCCTCGAGGATAGCCTCGTTAGAGAGTGGGAGGTGAACAGCCATCTGGTCGCCGTCGAAGTCGGCATTGAACGCAGTACAAGCCAGTGGGTGGAGCTGGATAGCCTTACCCTCGATGAGCTTAGGCTGGAATGCCTGGATGCCGAGACGGTGAAGTGTAGGAGCACGGTTGAGGAGCACTGGGTGACCCTTCATGACGTTCTCGAGAATATCCCAGATAACTGGTTCGCGACGGTCAACGATACGCTTAGCCGACTTGACAGTCTTCACGATGCCGCGCTCGATGAGCTTGCGGATGATGAATGGCTTGTAGAGTTCGGCAGCCATGAGCTTAGGAAGACCGCACTCGCCCATATTGAGTTCAGGACCAACGACGATAACGGAACGTGCTGAGTAGTCAACACGCTTACCGAGGAGGTTCTGACGGAAACGACCTGCCTTACCCTTGAGCGAGTCAGAGAGTGACTTGAGAGGACGGTTGCTCTCGCTCTTGACAGCACTTGACTTGCGGCTGTTGTCGAAGAGAGAGTCAACAGCCTCCTGAAGCATACGTTTCTCATTACGCAGGATGACCTCAGGAGCATGAATCTCCATAAGGCGCTTGAGGCGGTTGTTACGTATGATGACACGACGATAGAGATCGTTGAGGTCGGAAGTGGCGAAACGTCCGCCATCCAACGGAACGAGAGGACGGAGCTCAGGAGGGGTGACAGGAAGAATCTTCATAATCATCCACTCAGGACGGTTCTCCTCGCCGCTCTCGCCACGAGAGTTGCGGAATGCCTCGACTACCTGCAGACGCTTGAGCGCCTCAGACTTACGCTGAACAGAGCCCTCGTTAGAAGCCTGGTCGCGCAACTCGTAAGAGAGTGTGTCGAGGTCGAGCTGCTGAAGGAGGATATAGATAGCCTCAGCACCCATCTTGGCAATGAACTTCTTAGGATCGGTGTCCTCGAGCATGTCATTGTTAGGGTCGATGCGATTGTCGATGATGTCGATATACTCCTCCTCAGTGATGAAGTCGAGCTTGTGAGAACCATTGAGTTCGTCGCCGTTCTCGTCCTTGGCACCAGCCAGCTTACCTGGCTGGATGATGACATACTTCTCATAATAGATGACAGACTCGAGCTTCTTGGTAGGGATGCCAAGCAGATAGCCAATCTTGTTAGGAAGTGAACGGAAATACCAGATGTGAGCCACTGGCACGACGAGTTCGATGTGACCAGCACGCTCGCGGCGCACTTTCTTCTCAGTTACCTCTACACCACAACGGTCGCAGACGATGCCCTTATAACGGATGCGCTTATACTTGCCGCAGGCACACTCGAAGTCCTTGGTAGGACCGAAGATGCGCTCGCAGAAGAGACCGTCACGCTCAGGCTTGTAGGTGCGGTAGTTGATGGTCTCAGGCTTGGTAACCTCGCCGTATGAGTTTTCGAGAATATCTTCAGGAGAGGCAAGACCAATGGTGATCTTGGTGAAGTTATTCTTTATTTTATTATCTTTCTTGAAAGCCATAGTTTACTTGTCTAAAATAAAATAAGGTGGATAATATTAATCAAGCGTAACGCTGAGACCGAGACCGCGGAGCTCGTGGAGAAGCACGTTGAGTGACTCAGGAATGCCTGGGGTAGGCATATTGTCGCCCTTAACGATAGCCTCGTAGCTCTTAGAACGGCCTACTACATCGTCAGACTTAACGGTGAGAATCTCCTGAAGCACATGGCTGGCACCGAATGCCTCGATAGCCCATACCTCCATCTCACCGAAACGCTGACCACCAAACTGTGCTTTACCACCGAGAGGCTGCTGGGTGATGAGACTGTAAGGACCGATAGAACGGGCGTGCATCTTGTCCTCGACCATGTGACCGAGCTTGAGGAAGTAGGTGACACCAACGGTGGCTGGCTGGTCGAAGCGCTCGCCTGTCTCACCATCATAAAGGTGGGTAGAGCAGTAACGTGGCAAGCCTGCCTTGTCGGTCCACTCGTTGAGGTCTTCGAGCTTGGCACCATCGAAGATAGGTGTAGCAAACTTAACACCGAGCTTGCGACCTGCTGCGCCGAGCACAGCCTCGAATATCTGACCGAGGTTCATACGAGAAGGCACACCCAGAGGGTTGAGTACCAAATCGACTGGACGACCATCCTCGAGGAATGGCATATCCTCCTGACGAACCACCTTAGAAACGATACCCTTGTTACCGTGACGACCAGCGAGCTTATCACCAACACCAATCTTACGCTTCTTGGCAATGTAAACCTTAGCCATCTGGAGCACTCCTGATGGGAGCTCGTCGCCGATGGTGATAGCAAACTTGCGACGCTTGAGTTCGGCATCGAGCAGCTTATACTTACGCAGATAGTTGCGGATGAGTTCCTTAATCATACCATCGGTATGCTCGTCGCCAGTCCAAGCGGCTGTCTGTATGCCGTCATACTCAAGGTTAGAGAGGATGGCTGCGGTGAACTTACTGCCCTTAGTGATAATCTCGGCACCAGTAGAATCGCTAATGCCCTGAGAGGTCTTGCCCTTGGTGAGGGTGAGGAGTTTGTCAACGAGTATCTCCTTGAGGTCGTTGCCCTTTGCCTCATATTCCTGGTCAATCTTAGCGAGGGTAATCTTATCCTGCTTCTTAGACTCACGAGTCTTAACGGCACGAGAGAAGAGTTTCTTGTCGATTACCACACCAGAGAGTGATGGGTTAGCCTTGAGTGAAGAATCCTTAACATCGCCTGCCTTATCGCCGAAGATGGCGCGGAGGAGCTTCTCCTCAGGTGATGGGTCGCTCTCACCCTTAGGTGAAATCTTACCTATCATGATATCGCCTGGTTCAACACGGGCACCGATGCGGATGATACCATTCTCGTCGAGGTCCTTAGTGGCATCCTCAGAAACGTTAGGGATGTCGGCTGTAAGTTCCTCCATGCCTCGCTTGGTCTCACGAACCTCGAGTGAATACTCATCGACGTGAACAGAGGTGAGGACATCGTCGCGAACAACGCGCTCAGAGAGCACGATAGCATCCTCGTAGTTGTAACCCTTCCAAGGCATGTAGGCAACGAGGAGGTTACGACCCAGAGCGAGCTCACCATTCTCGGTGGCATAGCCCTCGGTGAGGATGTCGCCAGCCTTAACGCGCTGACCCTTCTCACAGATAGGACGAAGGTCGATGGTCATGTTCTGGTTGGTGCGACGGAACTTAGGAATGCGGTATTCCTTGATGGCTGGCTCGAAGCTTACGAACTCTTCGTCAGCAGTGCGATCATAGAGAATACGGATGGTTGTAGCATCAACATACTCGATGACACCATCGCCCTCAGCAGTAATCATGGTGCGAGAATCCTCACACACCTGCTTCTCAAGTCCTGTGCCCACGATAGGAGCATCATTGTGAAGCAATGGCACTGCCTGACGCATCATGTTACAGCCCATCAAAGCACGGTGACCGTCATCATGCTCAAGGAATGGGATAAGTCCTGCTGACACAGAGGCTATCTGCTGTGGAGAAACGTCCATGAGGTCAACATCAGATGGTGGAACGACTGGGAAGTCAGCATTCTCACGACACTTGACAACCTCGCGGATGAATGAACCGTCGTCATTGAGCGGTGCATTACCCTGACCGATTACATGGTCTTCCTCCTCCTCAGCGGTGAGATAGACAACATTATCGTTGTTGAGGTCGGCGATGCCATTGTTAACCTTACGGTAAGGTGTCTCGATGAAACCGAGGTCGTTGATCTGTGCATACATACAGAGTGAAGAGATAAGACCGATATTAGGTCCTTCAGGTGACTCGATAGGACAGAGACGACCATAGTGGGTATAGTGTACGTCACGAACCTCGAAGCCAGCACGCTCACGTGACAGACCGCCAGGACCGAGAGCAGAGAGACGACGCTTGTGAGTAACCTCAGCAAGTGGGTTGGTCTGGTCCATGAACTGTGACAGTGGGTTGGTGCCAAAGAATGAGTTGATGACGCTCGAAATAGTCTTGGCATTGATAAGGTCGGTAGGAGTGAACACCTCATTATCGCGAACATTCATGCGCTCGCGGATGGTGCGGCTCATACGTGACAAACCAATAGAGAACTGGTTAGCAAGCTGCTCGCCAACGGTGCGAACACGACGGTTAGAAAGGTGGTCGATGTCGTCAACGGTAGCGTTGGAGTTGATGAGCTGGATAAGGTGCTTGATAATCTCGATGATATCCTCCTTGGTGAGCACACGAACGCTCATGTCGGTATCAAGGCCAAGCTTCTTATTGATACGGTAACGACCTACCTCGCCGAGGTCATAACGCTTGTCGGAGAAGAAGAGGTTCTGGATTACCTCGCGTGCACTTGCCTCATCGGCTGGGTCAGCATTACGCAGCTGACGGTAGATGTAATAAACGGCCTCCTTCTCAGAGTTAGAGGTATCCTTAGCGAGAGTGTTGAAGATAATGCTGTACTTAGAAGCTGTCTCCTCATCCTTATGAACAAGAATGGTTGACTGCTCGCTATCGAGGATATCCTGTATGTTGTCGGCAGTAATCTCGGTCTCGCGCTGCATGAGAATCTCATTACGCTCGAGTGATACTACCTCGCCAGTATCTTCATCAACGAAGTCCTCAGACCATGTGCGCATGATGTGAGCAGCCAGACGACGACCGATAAGCTCCTTGAGGTTCTTCTTAGTAACCTTTACCTCCTCGGCAAGGTCGAAGATAGAGAGAATGTCCTTATCCTTCTCGAAACCGATGGCACGAAGCAGGGTGGTTACAGGCAACTTCTTCTTACGGTCGATGTAAGCATACATCACATTGTTGATGTCAGTGGCAAACTCAATCCATGAACCCTTGAACGGGATGATGCGAGCTGAGTAAAGCACTGAACCATTGGCATGGATGCCCTGACCAAAGAATACACCTGGTGAACGGTGAAGCTGAGACACAACAACACGCTCGGCACCATTGATGATGAAGGTGCCATTGTCGGTCATGTAAGGAATAGTACCGAGGAAGACGTCGGAGATGATGGTCTCGAAGTCGGTGTGGTCCTCGTCTGTACAATACAGCTTCATCTTAGCCTTCATAGGCACACTATAGGTGAGGCCGCGCTCAAGGCACTCCTCAATGGTATAGCGTGGTGGGTCGATGAAGTAGTCGAGGAACTCGAGTACAAAGTTATTACGCGTGTCTGTGATAGGGAAGTTCTCTGAGAACACCTTGTACAGACCGTCCTTCTTACGCTCCTCAGGTGGGGTGTCCAACTGAAGGAAGTCACGGAAAGACTTCAGCTGCACGTCGAGGAAATCCGGATATGGCATCGGACTCTTCACGCGTGCGAAGTTAATTCTTTTTTCTGTAACTTTCTTTGACATTCTTTTTTATATATATAATGTGTAAATTATTTTCTAAACCAAATGACTCTCTAAACTCTAAACCCTCAACTCTCAACTCTCTAAAAGTGACATAAAATGGTCAGGACCCACCTACTTGGAAGATCCCAACCATTTCTATAAATTGTTGTAAAAAAACTGTTGTTAGGAAAACCTAAGCAAGACAAGCTTACTTCAGCTCTACCTTAGCACCAGCCTCTTCGATAGCCTTCTTCAGGTTCTCAGCCTCTGCCTTTGGCATGCCTTCCTTGATAGTAGCAGGAGCACCATCAACGAGGTCCTTTGCGTCCTTAAGACCAAGACCACAAGCCTCCTTAACTGCCTTTACAACAGCAAGCTTGTTAGCGCCTACCTCTGCGAGAACTACATCGAATGAGTCCTTCTCAGCAGCAGCCTCACCAGCTGCAGCAGCAGCACCAGGAGCAGCAGCAACAGCAACAGCTGCAGCAGCAGGCTCAATACCATACTCGTCCTTCAGGACCTGTGCGAGTTCATTTACTTCCTTTACTGTGAGGTTTACGAGTTCCTCAGCAATAGCTTTAATATCTGCCATTTTATTTAAAATTTTAAATTGTTTTGACTAAAAATTGTTAATTGTTTGTTTTTTACTCTGCACGCTCGCCCAGTGTCTTGAGCAGACCGTGGATAGTACCAGCACTTGACTGAAGGCCTGAAACGACATTCTTCGCTGGAGACTGAAGCAGTGCAACAACCTCGGCGATGAGTTCGCTCTTGCTCTTGAGAGCAGCAAGCTCACCAAGCTTGTCGGCACCTACGAAGAAACTTTCCTCTGCGTATGCAGCCTTGAGAGTAGGATTAACGTCCTTGAACTCCTTGAGGAGCTTAGCAGGAACGTTGGCAGTCTCACAGAACATGAGAGCAGTGTTGCCCTTCAATGTGCCATAGAGCTCTGAGTAATCCACCTCTGCAGCATCAAAAGCCTTGATAAGAAGCTTGTTCTTAACAACAACTGTCTTGATGTTGTTCTGGAAAGCCTTGCGACGCAGGCTGGTAGTAGCCTCTGCGTTGAGACCTGTTACGTCAACAACGTAGAAATGAGGATACTGCTTCAGCAGCTCGCCAAGTTCAGAGATAACGGTATCTTTTACTTCTTTTTTCATTGTACAAAACTTTTAGAGTTTTAATCGGCTGATTTAGGATCAATCTTGATACCCTTACTCATAGTGCTTGAAATAAAGATACTCTTGATGTATGTACCCTTTGCAGCAGCTGGCTTCAACTTAACGACTGTGTTGATAAATTCCTTTACGTTGCCTGCAATAGCATCAGCACTCATAGAAACCTTACCAATAGAAGTGTGAATGATACCGGTCTTATCAACCTTGAAGTCGATCTTACCAGACTTAACTTCCTTAACAGCCTTAGCAACGTCCATGGTCACTGTACCGCTCTTTGGGTTTGGCATAAGTCCGCGAGGACCGAGAATACGGCCGATAGGACCAATCTTACCCATGCAAGAAGGCATTGTGATGATGACATCAACGTCTGTCCAACCACCCTTGATCTTCTCGATGTACTCGTCAAGACCTACATGGTCAGCGCCAGCCTCTTTTGCAGCAGCTTCCTGATCAGGTGTTACGAGTGCGAGCACACGAGTTACCTTACCAGTACCATTAGGAAGAGATACAACACCACGAACCATCTGGTTAGCCTTACGAGGGTCAACACCCAGACGAACGTCAACGTCAACAGACGCATCAAACTTCGTTGTGGTGATTTCCTTCACAAGTGCTGCAGCCTCGTCGATGGTGTAAAGCTTGTTAGCCTCTACCTTACCTGCTACTGCTTTTTGATTTTTTGTCAGTTTACTCATTGTTTTTGAAGTTTTTTCGGTGCAAGCGGTAAATGTTTCATTACCTCCCGGAAATGTTAAATAAATCAGCGGATCTCTTTGTTACGAGATTTGCCACTACTTATGCAGGAAAATCACCCTTAACAGTGATACCCATGCTGCGTGCTGTACCTGCAATCTGCTTCATAGCAGACTCAACGGTAAAGCAGTTGAGGTCCTTGAGCTTGTCCTCTGCAATGGTCTTAATCTGGTCCCATGTAACCTCAGCAACCTTGTTACGGTTAGGTGAAGCAGAACCTGACTTAACCTTTGCAATCTCCTTCAGCTGTACAGCAGCAGGAGATGTCTTGATAACAAAATCAAAAGACTTGTCAGCGTAATAAGTAATAACAACAGGGAGTACCTTACCAGCCTTGTCCTGGGTACGAGCATTGAACTCCTTGCAGAAGCCCATGATGTTGATACCCTTAGAACCCAAAGCAGGTCCTACTGGAGGAGATGGATTGGCAGCACCACCCTTAATCTGTAACTTGAGTTGTCCAGCAACTTCTTTAGCCATCTTTGTTGTTAATAATTAAATTGTGAATTTATATAGAAAGGGAGCTGACTGGAAGCATTATTTTGGGTCAACCCGCGATTCTTCTTAATAATTGTTTCTTAACCTTCCTTCTCAACCTGCATGAAGTTCAACTCCAAAGGAGTGTTTCTGCCGAAGATCTTTACTATCACCTTGAGAGAACGCTTCTCATTGTTCACCTCTTCAATGACACCAGTAAAACCACTGAATGGACCGTCTGTAACCTTTACAGTCTCGTTAACCATGTATGGTATTTCCATCTCCTCAACGAGTTCTGTCTCTTCTGCAGCACCAACCATGCGGTTGATGTCCGACTGACGGACAGGGGTAGGATTATCAAGTCCTCCAAGGAATCCGAGGCAGTTAGGCATAAAGCGCAGGGTGTGTGCTGTGTCGCCTATCAGCTCTGCTTCAATAAACAGGTATCCTGGGAGAGCTGTCTTCTCTTTTACCACACGCTTGCCATTCTTCATAGCGGCATGCTTCTCCATAGGCAACAGCACCTGTGAAACGTGCTTCGCCAACTCTGGATTATGAGAGCACTCCTTCTCAATATATTCCTTGAGCTTTGCCTCCTTACCGCTTACGGAACGCATAGCGTACCATTTCATACCTTTCTCTTGCATAGACGTGATTACCTTAAAATAATTAGTTTGGGTATATGGCACTCATCACGAACCTGAATACTGAGTCCATGCAGAATACTACTATAGCTATAACGAGAGAAGCCGACAGCACTACCATAGCGGAGTGTGTCAGTTGCTGACGTGTAGGCCAAGTTGTCTTATGTGCAAGCTCCTCGTAGCAAGCCTTGCAATAGTTAATAACCTTTTTCATAAAATATTTATTTTGGCACGGGAGGAAGGAATCGAACCCTCATTGACGGTTTTGGAGACCGCTTTCCTACCATTGAAAGACTCCCGTAAAAAGTTCCTGTAGCCCTGAGACTACAGGAACATGAATTATCTTGAAACTGTTTTATTCAGTTTTCTTAGGCTGCGAGAATATTAATCCTCGTAAACCTCTGTGATCTGACCAGAACCAACGGTACGACCACCCTCACGGATAGCGAAACGAAGACCTGCGTTCAGAGCTACAGCGTAGATGAGCTCTACAGTGATCTCTACGTTATCACCAGG
>DEJW01000008.1:40636-77856 GCA_002353585.1 Prevotellaceae bacterium UBA2738
CCTGTGCAGTCCATTGTGCGGAGGTAGAACTGTGGACGATACTTGTTACCGAATGGAGTGTGACGACCACCCTCTTCCTTCTTCAGTACGTAGATAGAAGCCTTGAAACGCTTGAATGGCTTGATCTGTCCTGGGTGACAGAGCACCATACCACGCTTGATTTCGTTCTTGTCGATACCACGGAGGAGCAGACCAACGTTATCACCAGCCTGGCCTTCGTCAAGAATCTTACGGAACATCTCAACGCCTGTTACAACAGACTTCTTATCTTCACCGAGACCGAGGAGCTCAACCTCGTCACCTACGTGGATACGACCTGTCTCGATACGACCGGTAGCAACAGTACCACGACCTGTGATTGAGAATACGTCCTCAACTGGCATAAGGAATGGCTTATCGAGGTCACGTGGAGGATCCTGAATCCATGTATCACAAGCATCCATCAGCTCCATGATCTTCTCTTCCCACTTAGGAACACCGTTGAGTGCGCCGAGGGCAGAACCACGGATGATAGGAGTGTTGTCGCCGTCGAAATCATACTGGTCGAGAAGCTCACGCATCTCCATCTCAACGAGCTCAAGCATCTCCTCATCGTCAACCATATCACACTTGTTGAGGAATACAACGAGGCGTGGTACGTTTACCTGACGAGCGAGCAGAACGTGCTCACGAGTCTGAGGCATAGGACCGTCAGTAGCAGCTACAACGATGATAGCACCGTCCATCTGAGCAGCACCAGTTACCATGTTCTTTACATAGTCGGCGTGTCCTGGACAGTCAACGTGAGCGTAGTGACGCTTCTCTGTCTGATACTCAACGTGAGCTGTGTTAATTGTAATACCGCGCTCTTTCTCCTCAGGAGCGTTATCAATCTGATCGAAAGATTTGAGCTCAGAAAGGCCCTTCTTTGCGAGTACAGTTGTGATAGCAGCGGTCAGAGTTGTCTTACCGTGGTCAACGTGACCAATGGTACCGATGTTTACGTGAGTCTTGTCACGCTGGAAAGTCTCTTTTGCCATTGTTTTTGTTTAGTTTTATGATGTTGTTACTTTTAATAAATGTCTCTTTTACTTTTTAAGGTGCTTTAGACATTGGGTAGAGCTGTATCTGAGAGTTGAACTCAGGACCTCTTCCTTACCAAGGAAGTGCTCTACCACTGAGCTAATACAGCATAGCTTGTTAGCTTTAGAGCGGAAAACGGGGCTCAAACCCGCGACCCCCAGCTTGGAAGGCTAGTGCTCTATCAACTGAGCTATTTCCGCAGAAAAAGAATGCGAAGGCGTTGCTTCTTTGCTTATCTCGAATTTGTATGGGAGTATCACAAGAACAAGCGTTTCCGCAATCCTACATCTTATTGAGTGGGTGGTGATGGATTCGAACCACCGAAGTCGAAAGACAGCAGATTTACAGTCTGCCCCATTTGGCCACTCTGGTAACCACCCTTATTATGCGCGCCTTTGCTGGAGAGCCTCTTGTCGGATTCGAACCAACGACCCCGAGATTACAAATCACGTGCTCTGGCCAACTGAGCTAAAGAGGCGTTTTTCCCTTTGTCCGCATAGCATTTCCGCCACTAAGTGCGAATTTGCGGATGCAAAGGTACGCATAATTTTTGAATCACCAAAACTTTTTCCTAAGTTTTTTAATGATTTCTTGTTTTTTCCTTCAATTTCGTCAACTTAACCTTGAGAGCGTCTATGCATAGGTCAACGCCTTCCTCAAAAGTGTCGCATGTCTTCTCTACGAATTGCGAAGCACCAGGTATTACCACATTTATACTTGTCTGCTTATTTAGCGCCGTTTGTGGTTTGACGACTTTTAGTTGCACCTCAACTTTCTGTATATCTTCGTAAGACTTCTGGAGTTTGCTCACTTTCTTGTTTACAAACTCCTGTAATTTCTCTGTTGCATCAAAATGCAGCGCCTGAATTTTAATTTCCATAGTCGTTGTTGATTAGATGGTTATTAATGTTCACCCTCTTTGTGAGTTTTATGACTCCCTCGGATGGGCTTTACTGTAACTTCGCTTTAGTTCCTCGAACGTTACGTGGGTGTAAATCTGTGTAGTGTCAAGGCTTTCATGGCCTAACAGCTTTTGCACTCCACCCAGTTTTGCCTCGTGGTTGAGCATCGCAGTAGCAAAGGAGTGCCTCAGCACGTGTGGCGAACGCTTCTTCTGCGTAGTAACCCGCGACAGGTATTTATGCACTATGGCATACACATTGCCACCAGTCATCTGCTTTCCCTTATCGTTGCGAAAGAGTGCTTCCGTTGCATCGGTTGCTGGTATCTCTTCATTACGCAACTTGGTATAGCGTTGCAGTTCGGCTGAAATCTCGCCTCCCAGTGGTACTATCCTCTGTTTACGTCTCTTACCCGTCACCTTTATTTCATGCGTTAGCAGATTTACATCTCTGTCACGCAGTGCTACAACCTCAGCTCGTCTTATGCCTGTGGAATATAATAACAATAATAATGTACGTGCGCGAACGTCTCGTATATCATCCATGTCCCATTCCAACTGGTCAAAGAGTTTATCAGCCTCAGCCTCTTTCAGGAAGGTTGGCAATACTTTTTCTTTTTTTGGTCCGCTCACGCTATGAGCAGGATCCTTTTTCATGATGCCTTGCCTTAAAGCATATCTGTATAGCGATTTTACTGCACTGAGTTTCTTACATGTATATGTGGCTTTATGTCCACGATCCATCATGTCTTCCACCCAACTACGTATGATGTCGCTATCGGCATCTTCGAGGTTCATGTCGTTGTCCACTTTCTTTAGATATGTCACATAGTCACTTAATGCGTCTTGGTAGGTTTTCACCGTTCTTGGTGACGCCTCTCGCTCTGCGAGCATATATCTGAGGAAGTCTTCAACTATCATGTTGCGAATTTACATAAATAAATTCAGACCGCCAAATTTATTAACGAATTTTAATCTATTCTGATTAAACGGCCTTTTTAGGCCTCTTCGCTCTGACGCAGTTTCTGTACATAGATTGCGTGCTCCATCTTAAGACGCTTAAGTACAGAAGGCTTGTTAAACTGCTGACGTGTACGGAGTTCCTTAACGACACCAGTCTTTTCAAACTTTCTCTTAAACTTCTTGAGAGCTCTTTCGATGTTCTCGCCTTCCTTAACAGGTACGATAATCATTTTGTCTTTTGTTTTTTAATTGGTTAATAATGTTAGTGTTACGTTGCGAAATAAACCCCATTTTTACGATGCGGCTAAAAAACGCGGGTGCAAAGGTACTGCTTTTTTCTCACACAGGCAAATTTTTAACCGAAAATCTTTATTATTAGCACGTTAATACGAGAGAATAACAACAAAAAACTCCGCGACAAATCACTTGCAGCGGAGTTTTTCCCATCTACTTGATGGCACTAACTATAATTACAATCATTTAATTCTTCTACCTTTCGACTGCAAAGGTAGTGAAAAATGACCGATGACGTGGCATAAATTCGGGGCAAATAGGTTAAAAAAAAGCGCAAATGCTTTTTTATGTAACAAAAAATGTGTAAATTTGTGCTGAAAATTCACATTCTACCGATGAAACGGTATATTACAGTCATTTTATTCTTCATCCTAACCTCATGTTCCATAATAGCACGTGAGGCTGTTTACTATGACGACCATTCTGGTATGTCAAGTAACAAGGTGGCAGCTGTCGTGCAAGATAGGAGGGGACTGCTGTGGTTTGCCACATGGAATGGCCTCAACGTGTATGACGGCTACAACTTCTATCGCATAAAGCTCAAGCCAGGTGATGGCAGCACTATAAAGAATGACCATATAAGCAATATGATGCTGTCTCCTGACAGCAACTTATGGTGCTATACCGAAGACGAGGTGTATGAATTTGATATCAACACCCACTCATTCAGGAAACTTCCTTTGGCTACCCAGAAACTTGCAAAGAAAAAGATGGGTAAGTACTGGCATAAGTTTGTTGACAGACAAGACAATATCTGGATGAGCTACGGCAAGGGTGTGTATAAGGTGAGCATGGAGCATCACCCAGCTATTCCAATAAAGGAGACCAGCGGACTCCACACACGAAGCCTGTTTATTGACCGTAATGACAGACTGTGGATTTGTACGCGCGAGGATGAAAACGTACGCATATACGACAAAAAGCTACAGCTGCTTAACATTATCCACATCGGATGCAAGGTATATTCCATCTTCCAAGGTAAGAAAGATTTTGTCTTCGTGGGTTGCAAACCAGGAGGTCTTAAACGTATTTTGCCTATTCCATCGGGAGAAAAGATAGTTTCTTTCAAGGAACTGCAAATATGCAACAATGACGTTTACGATATTCAGCGTGACAAAGCAGGGCGTTTGTGGATTGCCACCTTTGATGAAGGTATAAAATGTTGTCCTAACCCCTATGCAGAACATCCAACTATTTCACCATCATTTGGAGGTTCTCGAATGCGCAAGATACTCATTACCCCGCGTGGCAACATCATTGTAGCAGGCAGTAAGGGTCTTCTGATAGGAACCATAGACAACAAAGACTATACCAAAACGAAATTCAGAAGAATATCACGCGACGGTAATGATCCACGTAGCCTTGTAAACGAGGCGATAATGGATATCGTACAGGATTCGCAGGGCATGATATATTTTGCCACCGAGAGTACAGGCATTGACATGATAAGCGAAGACAGATTGTTCAGCAAGAAACCTGAGTTCACGCATTTCTATGATGACAACTCCTCTCTCACCTCCGATTTCTGCCGTTCCCTCACCCTACTCAACGACACCACACTCATGGTGGTATGTGACAACAACATGATGCTGTTCAACCCCAAGAAAGATGTTACAACGAACTACAATCACATCTTCTGGAATGACACATGTCACTTTGCTGAGGGTAAGCCCATAGTGATGGATAACGGCGATGTTATCTTCGGCACAGAAACGGGAGCCTACTACGTCAAGAGCCAAAGTATGTATGGACGTGGATACATCCCGCCGTTGCTCGTGACATACATATCAATTAACGGCAAGGACTCTGAGCATCCGATGCCTTTGTCTGACACCATTCGTCTTGCTCCTTATGAACGCAACGTATCGATAAAGTTTGCCGCTCTCGACCTTGGCGAAAACCGCCATATAATGTATAGGACTCAACTCGACCAATCACCTTGGACAAAGCCAAGCCGTGACCGGGAAGTGTCACTTTTCGACCTTGAGCCTGGCACCTATGAACTCCGAATACAGTCAACAGACCGTTACGGCAGATGGGTCAACAACATCTGCAATGTTACAATAATAGTGGAGCCCCACTGGTATGAAACATGGTGGGCGATGCTTGTAGGCATACTGCTGATCATAGCATTCTTCGTAATAGTTGGTCAAACACTATGGTATATCAGAAAACTCAAGCGCCAACGTCATGAAGCTCTCGAAAACTACCTGGCTCTCCTTGACCAAAAGAATAGGCCCCAGCAATCTACAGAGAACGTAGTGGCTCCTTCTGGCAATATCAAGCCGGAAGATCAATGGTTTCTTGACAAAATACGCCATTACATCGAAGAAAATATCAGCAATAATGCTGCCAATATTGATGAAATGGCAGCCGAAGCAGCAACAAGTCGCTCTACACTGAATCGCCGTCTAAACTCCATCATCGGCATTACCGCTGCCCAGCTGCTGATAGATGCCCGAATGCAGTATGCCGCAAGGCTGCTGACCAACGAGCGCAGGGAAAACAAGAGTATCAGCGTTGCAGACATCGCATTCAAGTGCGGCTATACCGACCCTAAATACTTCTCACGCTGTTTCAAACAGAAGTATGGTGTGGCTCCATCTGACTACACTACAAAGGAATAACACTCGCGTCAAACAAAAACGAATATATATCTATTTTTAAAATTACTACAAAACAACTATTATGAAAAATCCCTGGTCATGGGTTCCGACCCTTTACTTTGCTGAAGGAATACCATACGTTGCCGTAATGACTATCGCATTGATACTCTACAAGCAACTCGGGCTTTCTAATGCCGAAATCACATTCTATACTTCATGGCTCTATCTGCCGTGGGTCATAAAACCCCTATGGAGTCCATTCATCGACCTTATCAAGACCAAACGCTGGTGGATAACGTCAATGCAGCTGCTCATAGGTGCAGCCTTCGGCGGAGTGGCATTCACTATTCCCACCTCATTCTGGCTGCAAGGCACGCTGTGCTTCTTCTGGCTCATGGCGTTCTCAAGCGCTACGCACGACATATCAGCCGACGGATTCTATATGCTCGGGTTGTCACAGCATGACCAGACGTGGTTCGTGGGCATCCGCTCCACATTCTACCGCTTCGCAATGATTTTCGGTCAGGGAGTACTGGTAATGATAGCAGGCAACCTGCAGGTGATATTCCGCAACAACATAGCCTACTCATGGAGCCTGCTGTTCTATGGCATCACGGGCATGTTCCTCGCACTATGGCTGTGGCATTCCTATGTCCTGCCACGTCCTGATGAGGATGCCCCACGCAAAGGAGTGACCGCGAACACCATTTTCAGCGATTTCATCGCTACTCTGAAGACCTTTTTCCAAAAGGAGCAGGTGCTTGCAGGCATCCTCTTCATGCTGCTCTACCGTATGCCAGAGGGATTACTCGCCAAGGTTTCATCACTCTTCCTCATTGATGCAGCCCACAAGGGTGGTCTGGGACTTTCACCACAGGAGTATGGATTCGTGCAGGGCACAGTGGGAGTTATCGGACTGACGCTCGGCGGCATACTTGGCGGTATGGTAGCAAGTAAGGACGGACTGAAGAAGTGGCTCTGGCCTATGGTATGCGCCATAACGCTTCCTGACATCGTGTATGTATATCTTGCCTATGTCATGCCTTCAGACCTACTCACCATCAACGTCTGCATATTCTTTGAGCAGTTCGGCTACGGCTTCGGCTTCACTGCCTATATGCTATACCTTATATATTATAGCCAAGGAGCCTACAAGACCAGCCACTACGCTCTGTGCACAGCCTTCATGGCACTGTCAATGATGATACCAGGACTCTTTGCTGGTGCACTACAAGAGATGGTGGGCTACCGCACATTCTTCATCATCGTGATGGCATTTTGCTCTGTTACCTTCATCACCGCATCATTGTTGAAGATTGACCCTGAGTTTGGTAAAAAGCAAAAGGAAGAATAACAGAGGTCTTTCACGTTTTAGAACAAACTGACATTCGCACAATAAGAAATCTCTCACTCGCCGCATGGTGAATGAGAGATTTTTATTGCCTTAATATTTTGTATTACTTCTTCTTGTCAGGAGTGATTTCTATAAGTTCTACCGTAAATATCAAGGTAGAGTATGCAGGAATCTTACCTGCTGCTCGACTGCCGTAGCCCAACTCCTGGGGAACGTAAACCTCCCACTTTGAGCCTACAGGCATAAGGGTGAGGGCTTCAGTCCATCCCTTAATAACCTGGTCGCAACGGAACTTTGTTGTCTGAGGGTTGCGCTTATAGCTGGAATCAAACTCTGTGCCATCAATAAGGTGTCCCTCATACTTTACCGTAACTTCCTGGTCAGCTCTCGGCTTAGCACCCTTGCCCTCGGTGATTACCTTATACTGTAATCCTGAAGGCAGGGAAACTACACCTGGTTTCTTGGCGTTCTCTGCAAGCCAAGCCCTGCCAGCCTCAGAGAGTTTCTGCTCCTTTATCTTGTTGTCAGTCTCCATGCGTGCCTTAAAGAATGCCTCAGCAGTCTTCATCGACATTATGGTGGAGTCTTTCTTTATTGCAGCGATGAATCCTTCATAGAATATTGCAGCATTAACAGAGTCAGGGGTATCTTTCAAGTCGTTGTTTATACCAGGTATCATCCTGTCCTTTACCATCTGGGCAATCTGCACACCAGCGGTGCGAGCCTTATAGCGCGGATCGTTCTGTCCGTTTATAGCATCACGCATACCCTGTACGAAATCCTCCATATAGGCAGTATCCACATGGTGCTGCTGCTGAATAAATGGAATCAGTCCGTCAGTAAGAGCCTGACCAGATGCATAACTCAACGAGTCAATGCCCGTAACGATTTTTACTACAGGCTGCTGTGGTGCAACCTCTGTCGTAGTCTTCTTCTTTGCCACTACTGTAGTAGCAAAAACTGCACCTGCCATGAAGGCAAGTGCAGCAATTATTGTTCTTGTTGTTTTCATTGTCTTCGCAAAAAAACTTTTGTATTAGTCTTCATTACTTGACATCAACGAGCTCAACGGTGAAGATAAGTGTTGAGAAAGGCTTGATGACATCACCCTGCTGACGCTCTCCGTATGCCAGAGAAGCAGGTATGTAGAGTTCCCACTTTGAACCCTTTGGCATTCTAGTGAGAGCCTCTGTCCATCCCTTAATCACCTGATTGCAGCGGAACTGTCTAACCTCACCATCCTTACCGATGTTAGAGTCAAATACCTTGCCGTCTATTGTCTTACCCTCGTAGTTTACTGATACGAGTGAGGTGTCTGCAGGAACAACACCATTACCTTCAGTGATTACCTTGTACTGCAAACCTGAAGGCAGAGTTACTACGCCCTCAGCTTTGCTGTTCTTAGCGAGCCACTCTTCGTTCTGTTTCTTGTATGCACCCCACTGCTTCTCCATAGCCTTAGCCTTGATGGCCTGTATCTTCTGGTCAGTGGTCATACGAGCCTGGATGAGAGACATCTTCTGATCCTTAGATGTTACACCAGCCACGAAACCTGCAAGGAGGTTCTTGAGTGAGATAGACTGTGTAGAGTCATTGCCGAACACCTCGTAGTTAATGCCCTGAAGCATCTGTCCACCCAACTGCTGTCCTATCTGTATGCCAGCATAGTATGCAGCCTTCTTCTTGTCGTCGCCAGCCATAGCGCCATCGTTCAGTCCCTTGATAAACTCGTCGATGTAGGCTGTGTCAACACCCATACGCTCTGTGAGGTACTGCTTCAAACCATCAGACTGTGCCATACCTATAGCATAGCTAAGGGTATCTACGTCGTTGTTGAGGTCTGCCTTTGGCGTACCGTTTCCACATGATGTGAATGCAGCCGCTGCAATAGCGAAGCAAGCTGCAAAAGCAAACTTTTTCATTTTTCTTTATACTTTATACTATATACTTTTACTTTATACTCTTTTCTTACTTTACCTCGATGAGTTCTACATCAAAGATAAGTGCTGCGTAAGGAGGAATGGCACCTGATGCTCCTGCCTCGCCGTATGCTAGGTCGTAAGGAATGAAGAAACGCGTCTTACCACCTTCCTTCATCAGCTGCAGACCCTCAGTCCAGCCTTTTATCACACCTCCCAATGGGAATGTGGCTGGAGTACCACGCTGAATGCTTGAGTCAAACACAGTGCCGTTGGTCAGGAAACCCTCATAATGACACATCACGCTGTCAGTAGCCTTAGGTGACTTACCTGTACCTTCCTTCAGCACCATATACTGCAAACCTGAAGCAGTAGTGATAACACCTTCCTTCTTGGCGTTCTCAGCAAGGAACTTCTCGCCTTCAGCCTTCATCTGCTTACCTTTCTCGGCAGCAGCAGCACGCTGCACTTTCTCCTGCTCCACGAAGAATTCCTGTACTATCTTCTGTGCCTCAGAGGCATTTATCTGCTCCTTGCCAGCAATGCTGTCTTTAATTGCCTGAGCAAAATCGTCTATGTTGAGTTTCTCTGCACCCATGCCCTTCAACTGGCTGCCTATGCCCAATCCAAGGGCGTAACTTACTTTATCCATTTTCTTTCTTTGTTTTTTTATGACGGTATGTCGAAATATCGTTATGCCGAAATATTCATAATTCTCAATCCTTAATATACTCCGAGAAGTCTGTGAAGTGCATATCACCCTTGCGGCGCAGAGTGTCGTGCATAGCGAATGCGCAAGGCAGGTTGTGGTGAGTATGTCCACCTGTTGATATCTTCAGATATTCACGCAGCAGTGGGCGATAATCTGGGTGTGCACAGTTCTCTATTATAGCGTGAGCACGCTCCAGCGGACTCTTTCCGCGCAGGTCTGCTATACCCTGCTCCGTTATTATCACGTTTACGTCATGCTCTGAGTGGTCCTGATGGCTTACGAATGGTACGATAGCCGAAATCAGTCCGCCCTTTGCCACTGACGCACAGGTGAAGATTGAGATATAGGCATTGCGCTCGAAGTCGCCTGAGCCGCCGATACCATTCATCATCTTTGTGCCTGAGATGTGGGTAGAGTTGGCATTGCCGTATATGTCCACCTCGATAGCAGTGTTTATAGCTATCACACCCAGTCGGCGAATCACCTCTGGCGAGTTGGAAATCTCAGACTGGCGTATGGTGAGACGCTTGGCAAACACATCGATGTTATCATACACTCTGCCCAGACACTCGTTGTCCACAGTCAGCGAACAGGTAGAAGCCTCCTTCACTCTGCCCTCGAGCATCATGTCCACGATGGCGTTCTGCAACACCTCTGTATATATGTTGAAGTCTGGAATATCCTTATCCTTACCCAAAGCAGCGAGAATAGCGTTAGCCGTCGTGCCCACACCGCTCTGCATAGGCAGGAAGGTAGAAGGTATTATGCCTCGCTTCATATCGTTGAGCAGGAAGTGAGCCACATTAGCACCTATCTGGTCTGTAACAGCGTCCGTACCCTTGAATGAACGTGCCTCGTCTGGAATGTTACACTCCACTACGCCCACAACTTTCTTCTTCTCTATCTCAAGGTATGGAGTGCCTATGCGGTCGCTCACCTTTGTAATCATGATAGGCTGACGGAAAGGTGCATCGAGGGGCTGGTAAACATCGTGAAGCATCGCAACACCCTCACTATGAAAGTGGTTCAGCTCGATTATTATCTTCTCAGCCATCTTTGCTACCGTAGGAGATATACCGCCTGCCGAAGTGAGATACACGCGATAGTTTTCGCCTGCCTCCTCTATCTTACATACTTCTATTATGCCCCAGTTGAGTTTGCCGAAGAAGCCATAGCGCAACTCCTGTGCCATATGTGAGAGGTGCAGGTCGTTGTAGGCAATCTCATTCTTGTTTACGTGAGAGCGGAAGTCAGCGTTTGTAGTGTAAGGCGCACGGAACTTCAGAGCCTCAGCATTGGCAAGCACTCCGTCGGTGCTCTGTCCTGTAGAGGCACCGGTAAACAGGCTAACCTTAAACTCGTTGCCTTTCTCGTGCTCTGCTACTGCAATCTCTGCCAGTTCCTTGGTAGTAGCCTTTGGTGCACCTGAGGGTGTGAAGCCGCTAAGACCGATGGAATCGCCGTTTTTAATCATTGACGCTGCTTCAGCAGCAGTGATGGTTGTGTACATAAATTCTTTTACCTTAAAGTTTTAATACCCTAAAATATCCTGTTTGTTTGTGAATTGAGTGCAAAGGTACACATTTTTCCTCAAAGTGTGCAATTTTTTAAGCACTTTTATACATTTTAGTATGCCTTTTCTATCACAGCTCCTGTATAGTAATACTTCAGTATGTCCGTATAGGCTATACCTTTAGCACCCATTACAGCGGCTCCTATCTGGCACAGTCCTACGCCGTGGCCCCATCCCTTGCCGTTGAGAATGAAGCTCTGTGGATAGCCGTCAGCATCCTTGCCCTTGGTGCGCACGGTGAATGCCGAACTGTACAGGTGGGTCTTGCTCAGTGCCTTGCGTATCTCCAATTCCTTGCCTATGGTGAAGGTCTTGTTCTCGCCTACTATCTTCAGCATCGATATGCGTCCGCTTTTGCCTTTCTCCACTATCTCAAGGTTCTTAATCCTGCCGAAATCCATCTTCAGATTCTCGCTTATCAGGTCTGAGAGTTCCTTCTGTGTGTAGGTTATCAGCCAGTCGTGGAAATCTACCGTCTCCTGATCGTAATCGTTCAGCACCTCCGATAGTATCTGCTTGTCGCGAGTGTTGCAGTAAGGGTCTTGCACACTTGCCAGATATGGCTTGTTGATATTCTCCCAACAGTATTTGTATTCCTCGGTCACACCGCCGCAACACTTTGAGAATCTGGCATCGCATATCTCGCCTTCGTAAGCAAGCACCTGACCTCTCGTAGCCTTTACAGCCTCCATCACATGAGGGTTTACGGCGTTGGTTATACCCTGATAGCGCTGGCAGTGGTCATCGGCACATACGTCGAATATAGTGTGGTCTTCGCGGTCATACCAGCGTATGAGCATATCCTCTTTCTTTATAAACGAGAAGAAACCATCTTCTTTGTCCTTCATCTGCTGACGGCGCTCCATCTGTGCCAAGAGCCATGAACGACTTATCACTGAGTGTGCCTTGAGCAGTTCCAGACTTGCCGTTGCCGACATCTCGCTTGATATCACACTCTCTAAGTATTTCTCCACTGGCAGTTCGTTGATGGCGCATATCTTGTCCTCCTCTACCACCAGCCTCAGCGTGCCCAGGAATGTCTGTGTCTGCTTCCTTTCCCAGTGGAAGTTCACACCTATTATCACATCCTCTATGGTAAACGATGTGTCACTGGTCTTCGGCGTGAATATCAGTTCTCTGTATTGCACACCCTGCCACATGATGGTGCCTTCTGATATCGTCACAACCTGTTCGCCTGTGATGTCCTCGCCCTTGGCAGTATAGATGCCGTTCAGGCTGAAGCGCAGCTCGTCGGCGCTCACTATGCCTACCTTCACGTCTGGCTGGTTCGATAGCTTCTTCAGGTGCTTGTCGGTAGTGCTCTGCCCCTTGTCTATCGCCTTGATTATCTCCACCAGCTCCTGAGCCTCGGTATTGCTTATGCTCACCTCCTGCAATATTGCCGTGGCGGTATCAGCATCCATCTTCTCAAAGTCCTCCTGACGAGGGGTTATGATGAGTCCTGCCATGTCTATCGCTCCTGGACTTACCATAAACTTGTCAGGGTAGCAGTCAGGACGGTGCTTCTTTCTTGGGAACACCAGGGTTACATACTCATCATCCTGCTTCCAAGCCACGATGTTCATCATTGGCTCTTCGGCTGTCTGACTGCTCGCATCATGCAACTCACCACCAGCAGGTGTTATCTGCTTCATGGCACGATACAGGCGACGGAACATCTTGCGCTCCACCTCGCTGTGACGCGAACGGATGGCGAACACAGGCACCACATATTCTGTCAGCAGACTCAGGCTCTCGCCGTCAGCATTCTCTGTTATAGGCTGTGCTGTGCGCACCAGTCTCTGCCAGTCCGATTGTATAGGCACCACGCCTGAGGTGCCAGCCTGCAGGTGCATGTGGTCAGGAGCTGATGCTCCGCACTTCGGACCGTTATAGAATACAAACAATCTTGGGTGTTGCTTCAGCAGTCGGCGAATCTCCGAGAAGTGTTCGTAGATATTCTGTGGCACATGTTCCAGGCTCGGTATGGTGTAGTGCTGTGGCAGTATTGGGAATGGGTTTACAAGTATCTCGTGTGTCTGCTCCCCACCTTTATTATATAGTGGCTTTGTCAACTGCTCGGCAGGACGGTTCTGACTACACAAGAAGCATGGGCGCTTGGTTATCGATGCCTTGTCTATCTTTGCCCCTGTCGATACTATGCGTGAGGGGTTGAACTGCACGGCAAGACTGCCCACCTGGCGGGTCTGCACAAACTGCAAGTCGTTGTATCGCTGACGTGCATCCTCCCAGCGCTCCATCTGGCGGTTGAAGAATCTCTGCAGCGAGTCTGTCGATTGCGTCTTCAGCAGTCCTGCTATGGTCTGCTGGCGAGCCTTCAACTCCATCGTACGCAGGCGGTCCTTATACAAGTTGTTGGCGTTCACTTTGTCTATGCTCAGGGCTGCATCGCTATTGCCACCCCAACGGCGACACAGGTACAACTCCTCGTATATCCTGCCTATGCGGAAGTTACGGCTGAAGGCAAGTCCTAAGGCATAGTCCTCGCCATAGCTGGTATTAGGAAATCCTATCTCCCTCACCAGCGGAGTGAAGAATGCTCGTGGTGCTCCCAGTCCGTTTATGCGCAGGGCGTTGTTAGGTCCGTTTTCGTCAGTCCATTCCTTATGGTCTATGATGCCTGGAGGCAGGGTGTTCAGCTCAAAGTCGCACATTCTGTATGCGCCTATCACCATCGCCGCCTTCTGTCTGTAGAAGCAATCCACTATCTTCTGCAGGGTGTGGGGACTGCTGTAGAGGTCGTCAGAATCCAGCTGCACGGCAAACCTTCCGCAGTGGTCGCTGTTTATCGCCTCGTTCCAGCATCCGCCTATGCCCAGATCTGTCCGCTCTGGTATTATGTGCACCAGTTTGGCAGGATTCTTCTCAGCTATCTTCTGCAGTATTTTCGTGGTTCCATCGGTAGAATGGTTATCTACCACTATCACGTTAAACTTAAACGTCGGCGTCTGCTCCAGCGCGCTGTTCACGGCATCGGCTATGGTCTTTGCCCTGTTATACACAGGTATCACCACTGATGCCTCCACGCTGAACACCTGCTCGTTGAAGTCTGGCTCCAGCCTTACCGATGTATCCACCTTCGCACCCACCTGCTCCAGATGCTCCGTGGCAGCATGCTCCATCTCTATCTGCACGCTGCGGTTGCGGGGGTTCACGTAGTCAAACTGCTTCTCGCCGCTCTTTCTGTTGTCCAGCTCCACCTCTGTATATAGGTACTCGTTCAGGTGAAACAGCTCGCCATACCTCTGCAGGTAGAGCCTCAACGCATATAGAGCCGCATAGGCATAGTCATTCTTCTGCTGTTTTACGAACTCCTTCAGGTAACTGGTGCGAATCAGCAGCAGCTGTCCGAAATCGAAGTCATCGCGTATGGCCCCCTCCTGGCAGTCTATCAGCGGATGCTTCTCCACCACCCTTGTGCCGTCCTCGGCAGTCTTCTCGTCGTAGTGGTCGGCATACAGCATCACGGCAGCCGTTTCCAAAGCCACCCTCAGCATACGGTCGAGTGCCTGCTGTCCTAACACCGCTGGTGTCGTTTTCTGCGATATCAGCACATAGTCAGCCGTAGCCTCCTCAGCTATTCTTCTGAGTGTAGCCATCTGCTGCACAGGCTGTCTTTCCAGCATCGTGATATTCTTCACGGCATTCTCTCTCTGCAGGGCGTCAATCACTCCCTGCAACTGTCCTGCATCTTCGCAAGGCCAGAATATGTCAATCTTCTTTATCATGTTCCAAAAAGTTCATATATGTGCGAATGGCAAGCTCCACCATCTTCACACACGGGCGTTTCTTATAGTATTCGTCAGTACGGGCTTCTGGCGTAGGGTCAGTGCTAACTTTAACGGGAACGTTAACGTTAACAACATATCCCGTCAGCAATTCGCGACAGATGAGCGAGCCTGTCTGTTCCTTAAACATCGCGGCAAGCTTCTGCACCGCCCTGTAGTTCTTTGCCTTCACCTCCTGATTGGCTTCCTCGGAGGCTATCTCCAGACCTGCCAGCATAAACATGCCCGATGCCGTGCCGCATGTCTCGCGCATTCTGCCTATGCCCCCGCCAAACGATGCTGACATCCTCGCCATCAGTCCCTCAGGCACATCATACCAGTCTGCGAAAGCCAGCGTCACTGCCTGCGAACAGTTGTAGCCCTGCTTAAACAGTGCCACACCCTTAGCCACTCTTCGTTCTGTTTCTGCCTGCCAATCCATATTCAGTCGCAAAGTTACGAAAAAACGACCAAAATAGCAAATTTATTTGTATATTTTCGAGTGTGGTTAACTTATCTAAAGTTACGAAAAAGTGATGAAAAAAGCGAAAGAAATGTCTTTTCTTTCGCTTCTTATTTACTCCGTTTGTTCCAGATACTACAGTTCCAAAATTTTTAAAGCAAACTGGAACACAGTGTTCAGAGCCCCTGTACACTTAGTCCGGAGGCTCTGTACATTTAGTCCGGAGGCTCTGTACACTTAGTCCGGAGGCTCTGAAACAATTAGAACCTAATCACCAGAACGTACCATCTCCAGCCAGAGCTGGTGAAGGCGGGGGTCATCGAGCTCAGGATGGAAGGCGGTGGCTATCTGATTGCCCTGCCTTACGGCGACGATGTGGTCATCGACCTGTGAGAGCACCTCAACGTCTGGGGAGAGCACCTTGTGAATGTATGGGGCACGGATGAAGGTCATGGGGAAGGAATCGGTAAGTCCACTGACAGCCTCATGGGCACGGAAACTGCCGAGCTGCCTGCCATAGGCATTGCGCCTGACGTCGATATCCATTGTGCCAAGTACATGGCGAGGAGTGCCGTCTTCATGACTGGCAAGGAGTATGAGTCCTGCACAGGTGGCAAAGACGGGAAGTCCATCGAGGATGGCGCGACGGATGGGCTGCATCAGCCCCAACTGGGTGAGCAGACGAGCCTGCACGGTGCTCTCTCCGCCTGGCAGTATCAGTCCGTCTTTGGGTTGCTGCCAATCGCTGAGCTGTCTGACCTGAAAGGTCTCCACCCCCAGACTGTGGAGCATCTGCTCATGTTCTATGAATGCCCCTTGAAGGGCGAGGATGGCTATTCTCATTACTTTCCTCTCTCTGCCATCAGCAGCTGTATCTCCTGTTCATTGATACCCACCATAGCCTCACCTAAGTCTTCAGAGAGGGTGGCTATGAGTTTGGCATCGGTATAGTTGGTTACTGCCTGCACTATTGCCGCTGCACGCTTGGCAGGATTGCCGCTCTTGAATATTCCGCTGCCTACGAACACACCTTCAGCACCTAACTGCATCATAAGGGCTGCATCGGCAGGGGTGGCAACACCACCAGCGGCGAAGTTTACTACTGGCAGTTTGCCATTTTCATGCACAAAGCGCACGAGGTCGTAAGGTGCCTGCAACTGCTTGGCTGTCTCGAAGAGTTCATCGTCGCTCATAGAGACCAGGCGACGAATCTCGCCCTGCATCATGCGCATGTGGCTGACAGCCTGCACCACA
Organism: Prevotellaceae bacterium UBA2738; assembly: GCA_002353585.1. Taxonomy (GTDB): domain Bacteria; phylum Bacteroidota; class Bacteroidia; order Bacteroidales; family Bacteroidaceae; genus Prevotella. The sequence goes on from DEJW01000008.1 coordinate 57,526, forward strand.
TCGCCCGTGCCTGGCTCGCCCTTGGTTCGTATCATGGTGGCTCCCTCGGCTATGCGCCTGAGTGCCTCGCCCAGGTTCTTGGCTCCACAGACAAAGGGCACATCAAACTGTGTCTTGTCGATATGGTAGATGTTATCGGCTGGCGACAGCACCTCGCTCTCGTCTATGTAGTCTATCTCTATAGCCTGCAGTATCTGAGCCTCAGCTATATGACCTATACGGCATTTTGCCATAACGGGGATGCTGACAGCCTCCTGAATGCCACGAATCATCTTAGGGTCGCTCATTCTCGACACACCACCAGCTGCCCGTATGTCGGCTGGTATGCGCTCCAGAGCCATTACGGCACAAGCTCCAGCCTCTTCGGCTATGCGAGCCTGCTCAGGGGTGGTAACATCCATAATAACACCGCCCTTCAGCATCTGAGCCAACTGGCGGTTAAGAATCTGTCTTTCGTTGTTCATTGTTGTTTGGGATTATTTGTGTTTGTGTTGTACTTTATACTCAGAAGGCGAGATGCCCTTACGCTTCTTGAAGAAACGGGACAGGTGAGCCTGAGACGAGAAGCCCAAGGTCTGGGCTATATCCTTCAGCGGACGATTGGTGGACGAGAGCAGGGTGGATATCTCGCTGATTATGCGCTCGTCGATGACGGACTTAGGAGAACGACCTGCTATGTTGCGTGTGACCTGACCCAGATAGCGAGCACTGACGTTGAGCTCTTCGGCATAGAACAATACATCGGCATAGCGGTTGTAGTATTTCTCTACGGCAGAGAGAAACTGGTTGTAGAGCTCCTCACTCCTGCTACTGCCCTCAGCATAGTCGGCAGGCAACTGTCCTAAATATGTGCGGGCATGAAGCATGGCATCGTCTATCTCCTCACCCTGACTGAGGTAGAAGGCAAGGGCTGAGGACAACTGGTTGGCATTGCCATGACGGCGAGGACCTGCTGGCAGGTCGGAGGGCTCGAGCACCACTGTGCAGAGAGGGATGAGCAGACGCTTGACGGCCTCATACACACTGGGCGAAACGAGCTGGTCGCCACGAGTGGATCTGAGCACTGGGGCATAGATGATGTGGCGGGGTCTGTAGCGTTGCAGCACATCGGCAAGAGCCTCAACAACGTCTATCCTTCGCAACAAACCAATCTTGACCACCTGAGGCTGGAGGTCGTTGATGATAGCCTCAACCTGCTGACGAACCACTGAGGCAGGCAGGTCATAGAACTCCTGAATGCCGAGGGTATTCTGCACAGTAATAGAGGTGACGGCAGAGGCTGCCACACCACCCAACTGGCTGATGCATCGCATGTCTGCCTGAACGCCTGAGCCGCCCGTGCCGTCGCTACCTGTTATGGTGAGAATGGTTTTGTTCATTATCTGTGCTTGTGTTGAGATAAATACGAGTGCAAAGTAAATAAAAAAAGCGGGAACATGCAAACGATGTTCCCGTTATGATAAAAAAATATGCACTATTGCTAAACCTTACTTTATGTTGTCAACCATACGAAACAGTCGATTCCATCGCACTCCATTGAGTCCGTGACGGTCAGGGTCGCTTGACCACCAGATGAAGATAGGCTTGCCCACGATATGGTCTTCGGGCACGAATCCCCAATAGCGTGAGTCGGCACTGTTGTGACGGTTGTCACCCATCATCCAGTAATAGTCCATCTTGAAGGTGTATTCCTTAGCCTCCTTGCCGTTGATGAGTATCTTGCCGTCGCGCGTAACCTGAAGTTCGTTGCCCTCATACACACGGATAGGACGCTCATATATGGGCAGATTCTCAAGGGTCAGCTTAACGCTCTTGCCCTTCTGGGGAATCCACACTGGACCGTAGTTGTCACGAGTCCAGCCGTAACGGGCGTTGAGCGGATATATATCGCCAACGGTCTGCTCCATATTAGGCGAGATGGAGGCAACGAGGTCCTTACGCTTGGAGAGTTCGGTAACGGCACGCTTAGTGAGCGGCATATAGCCAAACTGGTTGAGCTGGGTGAGGTCCTCCTGAGAGATGCCCAGTTCCTTCATCAGCTCGTCAGGCAGCATCTCCTTGAGCTTTACGAAATAGGTATATTGCACGTTGTCGGGCTCTTTGTTTGCCTTGCCGTCGATATACACTATGTGGTTCTTGATCTGCAAGGTCTGACCTGGCAGTCCGAGACAACGCTTAACATAGTTCTCGCGACGGTCAACAGGACGGGAGATGAGTTTGCCATACTCCTGAGGGTCAGAGAGGATGTACTGTCTGCCTGCCTGATAGGCGAGCTCGTAGAAATGGCGCAGGTCCATAGGCTTGAGGCTGTCGAGCTGCACATTGATGCCCTGCTGATGGAGTATCTGCTGACCAAAGCCGTAGCACATCTGGTAGTAGTCCTGAGGTTGCCAACGGGGCTCAGACACTACTGTATCGCCTGCAGGGTAGTTAAACACCACGATGTCGTTGAGCTGTATCTTGCCCAGTCCTGGCGCACGACGATAGTCCCACTGAGGCCACTCAATGTAGGACTTGATATTGCCCACTGGCAGCGTATGCTGGGTGAGGGGCATAGTGAGCGGAGTCTGCGGAATGCGTGGACCGTAGCTCACCTTAGAAACGAAGAGGTAATCGCCTGTGAGCAGTGATTTCTCCAGCGAACTTGACGGAATGACGTAGTTCTGGAAGAAGAACAGGTTGATGAAATATACCGCTACAAGGGCGAAGACGAGGGCATCGACCCACGACATCAGCATACGTGGAAAACTGTCGAGGTCTTTCCACCAGTCCCACCTTATCTTTCTTGATATATATGCATCATATATGAAAGGAACCACGATGAGTCCCAGCCAGCTCTTGAGCCACCAGAGGAATGCGAGGTAGAGCACAAGGACGACGATGAACTTCGTCCACTGCACCTTCATATTGGGTTGATTCTTCTTTTTCATTTTAGAACTTAAACATATCGTCAATGGTCAGCAGTCCATCATGCTGGGCTGTGTACTCGGCTGCGAGCACAGCGCCGAGGGCAAATCCCTGACGTGAGTGGGCATCGTGGGTGATGGTTATCATGTCAGCAGGGGAGTCATAGCTGATGCTATGGATGCCTGGAACCTCGCCACGACGAACATCGTCAATACGAAGCACATCAGAGGCTGTCTCATGCAGTCCCCACTTGCTCTTACGGTCAAGACGCTCTACTATCTGCTCGGCAAGGGTGATTGCCGTGCCTGACGGTGCATCGAGCTTATGAACGTGGTGGGTCTCCACCATATTGACATCATACTGTGGGAATTGGTTCATTATCTTGGCAAGATACTTGTTGACGGCAGAGAATATTGCCACACCAACAGAGAAGTTGGATGCCCAGAAGAGGGTCTTGCCCTCGTTGGCACAGGCATTACGCACCTCGTCGCCGTGGTCCTTGAGCCATGCGGTGGTGCCGCTGACAATCTTCACACCAGCCTTCCATGCCTTGAGGTAGTTGTCGTAAGCCACCTTAGGGTTAGTAAACTCAATAGCCACATCGGCAGAGGCAAAGGCAGCAGACTCAAAGTCCTGCTGATTGTCAATGTCGATGATGCTTACTATCTCGTGTCCGCGTGAGAGGGCAATCTGCTCTATCATCTTGCCCATCTTGCCGTATCCTATTAATGCTATCTTCATAATTTTAATTAGAAATTAGAAATAAAAGCCCCCTCGCTAACACTAGGCGAATGGTGGCTTAACTATGAACTATGAACTATGCACTGTGAACTGAATACGCTTGCGCCTCAGCCTCAGCTATTATCTGTTCACGGGTTTTCTCCATTGCTTCTGGCTCATCCTCAGTCTGAGAGTTGAGCGTTATCAGGGGTTCGTCAATATTTTCCACTACAGGCACTACGCTGACAGGCATCTCCTCCATCTGTGTGCGTGCCGTCTTGGCAGCAAAGATAGAATCGAAGAACTGGCTGTCAGAACGCAACTTCTTGAGTGTCAATTCACAAGCATGCTGCTGGCTCTCCTTTTTAGAGAAACCTCGTGAGCGACATCCGTCAATACCCTCCAACACTACGGTATATTCGAATGTTGGTGAACCGTTCTCGTCTTGCGACTGGTCTTCCAGACGGAACTCTATCTTCACACGGTTCTTCTGTGACCATTCCAGAATCTTAGACTTGAAGTTGACCTCGGTATAGGCTATCTTGTTCACGTTAAGATATTTGCCCATAACGCGCTTAGTCCAGAACTCCTGACATGCCTCATAGCCACGATCCAGATACACAGCACCAACGAGTGCCTCAAAGGCGTTGCCACCCATGTAACTGTTGTGAGTGATGTTGCATCCACTCGACATGATAAGCTTAGAGAGTCCCATCTGCTGGGCGAGTTTGCCGAGTGTCTCTCTCTGCACCATCTTAGAACGTGCGTTGGTGAGGAAACCCTCTGCCTTGCCAGGGAAATACTGATAAGCCACATGACCCACAACGGCATCGAGTATGGCATCGCCCAGATACTCCAATCTCTCATTGTTGAGCGGACGACCAAGACGCTTGCCTTTCTTGCCTGCAGGCTGTGCCTTAGCCTTACCCTTTTTGCCCTTGCCTTCGAGAGCCTTGAGTTCCTTCTCCGTGGCACGGTGACCCAAGCTTTTGTGCATGAGAGCCACCTTATAGAAGGTAATATTACGTGGAAAAAAACCGAGAATGTTATATAAAGCCAAATAAAGCTCCTTCTCCTTGCGGAAAGGGAGCCTTATTCTGTCTATAAGATTACTCAGCATACTTCTTGAATATTACACATGCGTTGTGTCCACCAAAGCCGAAGGTATTGCTAAGTGCTGCACGCACCTCGCGCTTCTGCGCCTTGTTGAAGGTGAAGTTCATGTTGTAGTCTATCTCTTCGTCGTTGTCGCCTTCCTCGTGGTTGATGGTTGGTGGCACGATGTCCTCCTGCACAGCCTTCACACATGCCATAGCCTCAACAGCACCTGCTGCTCCGAGCAGGTGACCAGTCATAGACTTGGTAGATGAGATGTTGAGCTTGTAAGCCCAGTCGCCAAAGAGGTCCTTGATAGCCTTAGCCTCAGAACGGTCGCCAACTGGTGTAGAAGTGCCATGAACATTGATGTAGTCGATATCTTCTGGCTTCATCTCTGCGTCTTTCAGTGCCTCTTCCATCACAATCTTAGCGCCCAGACCTTCAGGGTGAGAAGCGGTGATGTGGTGAGCATCAGCTGACATGCCAGCACCTACCATCTCACAGTAAATCTTAGCACCACGAGCCTTAGCATGCTCCAGTTCCTCGAGGATGAGACATGCTGAACCCTCGCCCATTACGAAACCATCACGGCTGCCAGAGAACGGACGGCTTGCCTTCTGAGGCTCGTCGTTACGTGTTGACAGTGCGTGCATAGAACAGAATCCGCCCAGACCTGGGTCGGTGATTACAGCCTCAGCACCACCAGAAACGATGATATTTGCCTTACCCAAGCGAATGAGGTTGAAGGCATCAGCCAGTGCGTTGGTGGATGAAGCACAGGCACTGGTGGTAGCATAGTTAGGACCGTGGAAACCGTAACGGATAGAGATTTGTCCTGGTGCGATGTCGCCAATCATCTTAGGGATGAAGAACGGACCGAACTTAGGCTGATCCTTATGCTCTGAGTAATACTCAAGCTCGTCTTGCATAGTCTTCAGACCACCGATACCTACACCGTAGATTACACCTACACGGTTCTTATCGATTGTCTCAAGATCCATACCTGAATCCTTAATAGCCATATCGGCACCTGCTATAGCCATCTGACAGAACTTGTCCATCTTACGTGCTTCCTTCTTGTCAATCCATACAGAAGGGTCAAAGTCCTTCAGCTCGCAAGCGAAGGTAGTTTTGTAGCGTGAGGCATCAAACTGCTTGATAGTGTCAGCACCACTCACACCAGCCAGCATATTCTTCCATGTCTCTTCAGCTGAAAGTCCCAGTGGTGTAACAGCTCCAATGCCAGTAACTACTACTCTTTTCAATTCCATTGTTTTGTACTTTTTCTCTGAGTGTTATGAATAATCAGAGTGACTATTCTGATAATTTTACGAAAAAAGGTGACGGATAAGTAATTTCTCACCTAACCATCACCCTGTGTATCATTCGGATTTACGCATGCAAGCGATTACTTGCCAGCGTTCTCGATGTAAGCAATAGCGTCGCCTACAGTCTGGATCTTCTCTGCGTCAGAGTCAGGAATTGTTACACCAAACTCCTTCTCAAGTTCCATGATGAGCTCTACTGTGTCAAGAGAGTCAGCACCGAGGTCATTTGTGAAAGAAGCCTCTGGCTTTACCTCTGCTGCATCAACACCCAGCTTGTCAACGATAATCTCTACTACTTTTGATTCAATTTCAGACATGATTTTAAATTTTTAATGTTGTTTTTAATTGTCTTTCTTAATTAGTTTATTTCCCAAAGGAAACAGAATCCTGTTTGAATTCGGATGCAAAATTACGAATATTAAATCAATTGGCAAAATAAAAATAACAAAAAAGCGACATTTCATGCACACCCACCCCACTTTTGTGCATTTTTTAACTCCATATAATTGCTTTATGTCAATTTAACTGCTCTAAAGCGCACTTTATAACGTCACTGTGTGCGTTAACAGAACGAAAATATTCGTTCATTGTCCACAAATCTCGCGCTATGAGTGCCTTTAGTTGCATGGCGATAGATTTTTCTGTCTTCTGCATCGTCTCTGCATCGTCAGGACGCTTTACTTTCTGCTTATCGCCCTCGGCAAAGATTTCGTCGAGCAGAGTTCGTGGAACCTCATAGTCCTTATCAAACTCCTCATAGGTGGCATACTTCTTAAGCAACGCCTTGCGATGCTTGGTCGCATACTTGAGGTTGGCATTGATGATGATGCTCTTGGCAGAGAGTTCACGATGATACTTGGTATAGCGCATGGTATCGAGCGGAACAAAGTAGTCGGGCATGATACCTCCTCCACCATATACCGTGCGATGCTTCTTAAGGGTCTGGTATTTCAGCGAGTCGGCAAAGTGTATGCTGTCAACGCTGGTAAACTCGCCATGCTTAAACCTATTGTCGAGGTCCATGGCATAGTCTTTCAGTTCACCTTTCTTATATGGCTTCTGTATGCAGCGACCAGAAGGGGTATAGTAATGCGCTACGGTGAGACGAATCATGGAACCGTCAGGCAGATCAATAGGACGCTGTACCAGTCCCTTACCAAAACTGCGACGACCTACCACTGTGCCACGATCCTGATCCTGTATGGCACCTGCCACGATTTCTGCTGCTGAAGCAGAGAACTCGTTTATCAGCACCACTACCCTACCCGTGCGGAAGATGCCGTTACCCTTGGCACGAAACTCCTGACGGCGTATTCTGCGTCCCTCGGTATATACCAAGAGATCATCATCCTCCAATAGTTCGTTGAGCACATCGGCTGCTGCCTGCAGGTAGCCTCCGCCATTCTCCTGCAGGTCTATTATGAGGTCTTTCAATGGTGTTCCCTGTTGTGCACCTTGCTGTTGCAGCTTCTTGATGCCGTCAACAAACTCCTGATGCGTAGTGGCACCGAAAGAGGATATTCGGATATAGCCTATTCCCGGCTTTATCATGTATAGGGCATCGACGGTATTGAGAGGTATCTTATCGCGCACCACTGTGAAATATACCGTTTCAGATATTCCCTGACGCTTTATGCCTACCTTTACCTTGGTGCCCTTAGGACCACGAAGGCGTTTCATAATATCCTCCTTCGACATCTTCACACCTGCTATAGCAGTGTCATTGACGCTGATGATGCGGTCACCAGCCACTATACCTACCTTCTCTGACGGACCGTCGTTAATGGTCTGCACCACGAGCAGGGTGTCCTCGAGCATATTAAACTGCACACCGATGCCCTCAAAATTGCCTTGCAGGGGTTCGTTAAACGACTTCACCTCCTTTGGAGTGGCATAACTGGAGTGAGGGTCGAGTTTCTCTATCATTCCTCGTATGGCATCCTCCACCAGTTTGTTCTCGTCCACGCTATCCACATACAGGTTTACCGTCGCCATCTCGGCTATGGCAAGCTTGCGCATAGCTGACTCACTGCTGCCTCCTATGCGCAACTGCGCACTGAGGGGCATACAGCAAAAGAGCACCAGTTGAACTAACATCAGTCTGCTCAACCATGCGCCCTTACACCTTATTATATTATATATATGCGTCAATATCATCAACTGTGAACTGTGCACTGTGAACTAATCATAAACCTTCTCCTCTTCAGGCAGGTCTTCTTCTATCACGAGGTTGTCAATAATGAAGTTCTGACGCTCCATAGTGTTCTTGCCCATATAGTAAGCAAGGAGTTTCTCCACCTCGTCACTCTTTTGTAGGGTAACCTGTTCTAAACGTATGTCAGGACCGATGAAACCGGCAAATTCGTCAGGCGAGATCTCTCCCAGACCCTTAAAGCGGGTTATTTCTGGGTCAGGACCGAGTGCCTCGATAGCCTCCAGTCGCTCTTCGTCGCTGTAACAGTAGCGAGTGATATAGTCCTTTGTCTTCTCGCCACGCTCCTTGAGCTTCTGGTCCTCAGTTTCTATTATCTTCTTGTTCTTTATCTTTGTGCGTTTGTTTCTCACGCGGAAGAGCGGAGTCTGCAACACATACACATGACCTTTCTTGATGAGTTCTGGGAAAAACTGCAGGAAGAACGTGATGGTGAGCAGTCTGATGTGCATACCGTCAACATCGGCATCGGTAGCCACTATCACCTTGTTGTAGCGCAGGTTGTCCAGTCCTTCTTCTATGTCGAGAGCAGCCTGCAGCAGGTTAAACTCCTCGTTTTCATATACCACCTTCTTGGTCAGTCCGTAAGAGTTCAGCGGCTTTCCACGCAGTGAGAACACAGCCTGGGTGTTCACATCACGGCTCTTCGTTATAGAACCACTGGCAGAGTCACCCTCAGTGATGAAGATTGATGATTCCTCCTTACGGTCGTTCTTGGCATCAGAGAAGTGGATTCGACAATCGCGCAACTTACGGTTGTGCAGATTAGCCTTCTTGGCACGCTCCCTCGCCAGCTTCGTGATTCCAGCCATCGCCTTGCGCTCACGCTCCGACGACTTTACTTTTTCCTCTATTATCTCGGCTATATCAAGATGGCGATGCAGATAGTTATCCACCTCGTTCTTTATGAAGTCGCCAACATACTTGTTTACCGACACCCCATCAGGCGACATGGTGAGCGAGCCCAGCTTGATCTTGGTCTGCGACTCAAAGATAGGCTCCTCCACGTTCACGGCTATGGCAGCCACCAGTCCGTTACGTATGTCGCCATACTCATACTTGCCGAAGTATTCCTTTATGGTCTTGGCTATATGCTCCTTGAAAGCGCTCTGGTGTGTGCCTCCCTGTGTGGTGTGCTGACCGTTGACAAAAGAGTCATACTCCTCACCATTCTGGTTGGTATGGGTGAAGGCTATCTCTATGTCCTCGCCCTTCATGTGCACTATAGGGTAGAGCGGCTCACTGGTCATCTGGTCGCGGAGCAGGTCCTGCAGACCATTTCTTGACACTATCCTCCTGCCGTTGAACATTATCGCCAGTCCTGTATTCAGGTAGGTATAGTTGCGGAGCATCGTCTCCACTATATCGTCATGGAAAGAATAGTTCTTAAACAGCGATGAATCTGGCTCAAAATAAACGTATGTGCCTGTTTCGTCCTGTGTATCTTCAGTAGTGTCGCTCACCAGTTTGCCATATTCAAACTTAGCTATACGCACCTTACCATCACGATAGCTTCGCACCTCGAATGCCTTAGAGAGGAAGTTCACTGCCTTGATACCCACACCGTTCATGCCCACGGACTTCTTGAAAGCCTTGGAGTCATACTTACCACCAGTGTTCAACTGGCTCACGGCTGGTATCATCTTGCCCTGAGGGATGCCTCGTCCGTAGTCACGCAGCGAGATAGCCTTCTTGTCATACAGATCCACCTCTATACGCTTGCCCGCATTCATGCGAAACTCATCAATACTGTTGTCTATCGCCTCTTTCAGCAGTACGTATATACCATCCTCAGCATACGAGCCGTCACCCAGTCTGCCTATATACATACCAGGTCTGCTGCGCACATGTTCCACATCGCTCAGCTTTCGTATGTTTTCGTCATCATATTTTATGATTTCCTCTTCCATTATATCGTTTTCTTATAGCTACGTAATCGTTTTACCGTTTTTGCATCGAAATACTGCCAGGCAGAGAGTACTCCGTCGTTGGTCTCCATCATGGCGAGGGTGAGCGCATGGGTGAAGCCATACTTCAGATACCACTTTATAAGGTCGTCGAAGAGCAAGGCGTTAGCTCCCTTGGCACGATATTCTGGCAATACGCCGATGAGCAGCAGATCCACTATCTTGGTGTTATGAAACAGCTTGGTACGCAACAGGTGGAACCATCCGAATGGGAACAGTTTACCTGTCTTCGTCTTACGCAGAGCCTCCGAAAACGATGGGAAACTCACACCAAAGCCTATCATCTTTCCATAGGGGTCTTCCTCCGTCACATAGTTTCTGTCAAACAGGAACGACACGAGGTTCAGGTCCGCAAGACCCAAATATTCATTCACCAGTTTGTCAATCTGCTTCTCGTCAAGCTCAGAGAATTCATACAGATCCTCATAACACTTATTGAGCACATGAAAGAACTTTTTGCCATAACCCTGCTTCATCAACTCATTCTTCGTCAGTTTCTCAGCCTTCAGGTTATAGCGGCGCTCTATCATCGATGTTATCTTGGCAAACTTCTCTGGCACTTCCTTAGGCACGGTCACCAGTTCCTGCACCCAGTCATTGTCCTTGGTGAAACCCATAGCCTCAAGGTGATCCTTGTAGTAGGGGAAGTTATGGTTGGCATGCATCGTAGCCATAGTGTCGTAACCCTCAACGAGCAGTCCCTCGCGCTCCAGGTCAATAAAGCCCATCGGACCTATCATTGTGTCCATACCCTTAGCTAATCCATACGCGCGTACCTTTTCTATTAATGCCTGACTCACAGCGCGGTCATCTATAAAATCGAGCCATCCAAAGCGCACCGACTTCTGTCCCCATCGCTTGTTAGCCCTCTTGTTGATTATCGCAGCCACACGACCCACCGCCTTGCCGTCGCGGTAAGCCATGTAGTATTCTGCTTCGCAAAAATCGAATGAAGGGTTCCTATCCCTGCTCAGTGTGTCTTTCTCATCCATGAACAGGTATGGCACCGCACAAGGGTCGTCCTTATACAGTTCAGTACGAAAATCAATGAATTCATCGATTTCCCTTGGCGTACTTATCGTGCGTATTTCTAACATTTGTGCAAAGTTACTAAGTCTTTTTCAATTTGCCAAACTTTTGCACAAAAAAACTCCGCCGAGGAATCCCTCAGCGGAGTTGTTATTAGTTTTACGATAGTTCTATAACATATTTCTTTATCTGTTCATTTAATATGGGCAAGTCATTAATATATGAATCCCAAATGTAAGCAGAATTTGTAGTGATATATCCGTGTATTAGAAGATTGCGCATATCAACGATGTCACGCCATGGAGTCTGTTCATGCTCATTACGAAATTCCTTTGTAAGAAGGTTAGCAGCCTCGCCTATTATCATCATATTATATACTACTGCATGGAAGCACATAGAATCTGCTTTCATTTCATCATAAGTTTTTCCATGAAGATAGTTGTTAATATTAGTAATACACTCTTCTATATGGCGTAAACGGTCGATATCTCTAATTCTTTCTCTCATATATCATCTTCTTTTCCTTATTTGCAGTTTTATAGGCAGCAGGTCTTAGTGTGCCTTCCTCTACAAGATCTACTTTCCGTCCCAGCAGTTCTTCCATTTCTCGATGCATTCGTGCATATTTGAACAATCCTATGGGCTGACTGCGATCATATACTACAAGCAAATCCACATCGCTGTCAGGGGTTTCTTCTCCCCTGGCAAACGAGCCAAACAGCCATGCCTTTATAACTGGCTGGGTCTTAAAATAGTCCGCTATCTTATGCGTCATTACTTGTGTACTCATTATATTATCTTTAATACCTCGCCACAAAATTACAAACTTTGTTTCAATCCTCCAAACTTTTGCACAAAAAAACTCCGCCGAGGAATCCCCAGCGGAGTTGATATCTGTTTTCGTAGCGTCAGCGTTTCGTAGGTCAAAGACCGTTTCGTAGTAGCTTCAGCTATGTTTAGTACGAAGTGAAACGAGTTTCTTACTTCACCTGCTGACCAGCGATGTTGTAGTTACCAATCTGGATGCCGTTAGCTGTGATAACCTTTACAGGTGCCTTAGCCTCTGCCTTAGCCTCAGCGATGCCAGCAACTGCAGTACCACCCTCACACTCAGCAAGAGTTGTTACGAATGCCTCATAACCACCATTTGTTGGAAGGTAATCCTTTACAAGGAAAATAGACTGATCCTGAACAGTTGTTGCAGATTCGGCTTCACCTTCAGTCTTTGTACGAATAAGCTCGATAGTCGCTGGATCATCATCAGCAAGGAGAACGAAACCGCTTGCACACAGCTTTGAACCAACAGCGAATACCTGATAGGTACGACCCTTTACTACAGGGAACATGATAGCACCTACACCATTCTTCTTAGTAGCAGTCAGTCCATAGTAATCGTCGATAGTTTTGCAAGTTGTGCCCTCACCAAGCACACCTCCAGTGATAACACCAGCGTCGCCCTTAATCTTATCTTCGTCAATTACATAGTTCTTCTGAGAACTTTCAAAGTCCTTAGACGCAACTACAAGAGTATAAGGAATAGCGCTACCGTTCTCGTGTACAAGATAGTTCTTGTTATCACCAAACTTACCTACAACTACTAGTGTACCATAGTCGGTATAAGCGAAATCGTTATCTATCTCAAACTGGAAAACAACACCACGCGCTGGAGTAGTGTAAGGATATTCAAAAGAAGGGCTTGTTTTACCGTCCGCAGTTGTACGTGGGTTACCACCACCAGTAGCACCATTACCATCAACAATGTACTTCTTACCTTCAGAGTCTGTGATAACTACATAAGCTTCACCATCACACTTAATGTGACCAGCCTTGTAACCCTTACTAGCATTCTCATCATCCTTGAATGGGAAAGATGCCTTAACATTTGCACTTGTTGCGAGAACTACAGGATCGACAGATGTTGCCTCATCAAGAGTAGCAGCTGCGGTCTTGAAGTTAGCAAACTGGCTCTGTGCATTAGCAGCGAGCGCCATTGTAGCCATAGCTACGAGAGTAAAAATTTTTTTCATAACTTGATTTGTTTTTAGTTAGACAATAATTTATATTGAAAAAATATATTGGGATGCAAGGTGGGATAAAGAAGTTTCCCACCTCGCTCCATTATTTTATTATTCGACTTTTCTTGAGCCTTTGAAAGAGAGAACATAGCTTGTTTCTATCTCAGCTTGTTTCATAATAGGCTTTCCTTTCTTATTCACACCTATTTGAATCTCTGTAGTTTCTTTATCACTACGTTCAAAGTTCTTTATGAACAGCTCATTCTTGGTTATGCTGCCTCCGTAGCCTTTACCGATTATACCTTCGTCTGCAGAGGTGACAGCAGAGAAGTTATAAATGGTGTATCCACTTGTGGTTGCAGCAATGTTCAGTTTACCTTCCAGTGCATCACCCATATATTCCTCAAGGATATCACTTACAAACTCTACATTAGCAACATACTGTGATGCAGCACTTAACACTATACTACCCTCATCGGTGCCTGAGAACAACTCCTCGGTTGTTGTAGCTTCACCTACAGGCGTAGTCTTTTTGACAATGTTTATAGTCCATGTGCCAGAATATGTACCAGCAGCGTCAACCTGAGGATTTGAAGACACAGATGCACCGTCATTGTCATCGTTACATGCAATGAACGTAAGCGATGTTACGATAGCCATTGCAAAATATAATAATTTCTTCATATTCTTTTAGTTGTTAGAGATTAATAACCAGGATTCTGATCGCCACCTATGCCAGAGTTGTTACTCATCTCGTTAGTAGGTATTGGACGAAGAGTTTTCACAGTTCCGCCTTGGAGCAATTTGTTGTATGCCTTGTTGTAACGTACAAGCTGCTTTGTGCGGCGAAGGTCAATCCAACGAGTACGCTCAGCATAGCACTCACGGGCACGCTCGTCAAGAATTATATCAATAGCCTTAAATCCACCTGAGGCAGCAGAATATCTGTAGATGTTAGTGTACTTAGACATATCAGTCAGCGAAATGTCGCCAGCATTAGCACGGCTACGTACAGCATTTACATATTTCTCTGCGAGGTCAGTATTGCCAGCCATGTAGTACGCCTCAGCAGCAGTCAGATACAGATCACTGGTGTGGAATACTGGAATAGATTTGTAATCACCCTTGCTTGTTACCATTTCTGAGTTGGCATCATCAAACTTCTTTACGCATATACCGCCTGCTACCTGTGTTGAAAGAGTTGCATAGGTGTATGGATTAGCTTCGAAAGAACCATCCTCACTGAAGTCAAATCTTACAGAGTTGTTGGCGTCAAGTATATATGCCTTAGAAGCATTGTTACCCTCAGCTGTGTTGTAAGCATACTTTGCCTTGTTAGATTTCAGTTCAGATTCTGCCTCGCTCTGTGTAACATAGTATGGGAAATAGCGATAGCAAATCTTTGGATAAGAAGGGTTGTTATATGCAGCATAATAACCAGACTGCAACCATCCTGTAGCTGTATCAAAGTTATAGATTGTGGTCATGAACGTTCCCTCATATCTCTTATCATTGGCAGCGAACAGATACAGGCTTTTCTCACTCTGTGCATGCGTAGAACCTACGTTCTTGTTACCCGTAACCTTACACTCACCGTAATAGTTACCATAATCATTCTGCAGAGAGTGAGCAACACCTGTAGCCTTATTATATTCTACACCCCAGATGTATTCAGCATTATGAATATTTGTAGCAGACCACTTCTCTGCAAAGTCAAGCGTCAGAGCCTTTGGATCACTACCATCTGTGTTGCCAGATGCTATAGCCGCCCACTTGGCAGCAGCGGCGAAGTTTTCATTGCCACTGATAGGTGCAACATTCTCGCCTTCAGCAGTTACATCGCAATCCCATGCCTTTGCAAGGTAAAACTTTGCAAGAAGGGAAGCAAATGCTAACTTAGAAGGAGCGCCCACTGCTGAACCAAGTGTAACAGAACCGTCATTAACCTTATTATATACGTCCTCAAGTTCTGAAATACATGACTCGTAAACAGTCTTCAGCTCTGTACGTGGGAAGTTCGTTGTATATTCCTTGTAGTATTCAGTTACGTAAGGAACCTTTCCGAACTGCTGTGTCAGCAGGTAGTAAGCCCAGCAACGAAGGAACTTTGCCTCAGCATCCCATGCCTTGTTCTCCAACTTTTGATTGTTGTAGTGTATAACGCCGTTGGCATTGTTGATAGTTGTATACAGTGCCTTATAGTATGAGTACACGTCAGCATTAGATGCGTTGAGTGTATATTGGTCAAACTCAGATGCAGCTTTGCCACGTACTGGTATATAGAGGTCAGTACCCTCTTCATTGATAGCAACAGTGGCTGCGAAATCATAGAGCGAAGCATAGGCCTCATTCAGAATCTCATCTGGATGCAGTATCAGATAATCATCTGCAGTCTTGTTCGCTGTTGTCTTATTGTCAGCATCGAGGAAATCGCTACAACTGGTGAGTGATGTTCCTGCAAGCATCAAAATAAGAGCCGAAATATATAATGACTTTTTCATTTTTACTTGTTTTTTATTTGGTTAGAACTTAATGCTTGCACCCACCTGATATGTAACGGTGCTTGGACCATCGTTCTTTAGAGAAGAACTTGCCCACTCAGGATCGAAGCCCTTGAAGCCTGTGAAGCAGAATGCGTTTGTAACAGTGAAGTAGAGACGCAAGTGCTGGCAGCCCCATGGTGTGAGCCAACTCTTAGGGAAGGTGTAGCCAAGGGTGATGTTCTTACACTTAAGGAATGAGGTGTTTTCAATTGATACAGCATTGAGGTACTGAGAAGAACTGTTACCTACACCTGCACCAGAGCCTGCATTTGTTGGGAATGCATATTCACCGTAGTGGGTTGACTGCTGATAAACAGGATTAATGAGAGAACCATCTTCATTATAGCCGTCACAGTTGATAAGAGCACCAGCTGGAATGTAATAGTCAACATTGATACGTGTACGACCACGGTCACTCCAGTCAAGATACTGAGCCAAGGTAGCAGAATAAGCCTTACCGCCAAGCTTAGCATACAGAGACATACCGAAGTCCCAGTTCTTCCATGTTACAGATGTTGTCCAGCCCATTGTACAAGCAGGGTCAGCCTTCATGATATGACGGTCTTCGTCGTTGATTACGCCATCAACGTTCTTATCGTTGATGATAGGTTGTCCTTCACGCCATCCGTAAACAGCATAGTAGTAATCGCATTCACGAACCTGCTCGCCAGGAGTAAAGCCCTTCTGTCTTGCAAGGTCATTATCAGGAACCACCATGTTGCGGTCAGATACGATACCATCGAGGATATAACCATAGATGCTATTTACGGACTCACCTACGAAGAGAGAACCTGTTGTGATATTGTCACTGATAACTCGGTCGCTCTGTCCGTTAATCTTACGTACCTCATTCTTGTTAGCAGCGAAAGTGAGGCCCATGTTCCAAGTTAAATCCTTCTTCTTAATCAGTACACCATTCAGAGCAACCTCAATACCTTGGTTGCGAACCTCACCGATATTTGTGGTGATAGAATAACCAGCGAGAGGTGAAGTTACGTTATAGAGCAGATCCTTTGAAGTCTTCGAATAGAGGTCAACACTACCATTCAAACGGTTGTCCCAGAAACCAAAGTCAAGACCGAGGTTCCATTCGTGTGACTTCTCCCATTTCAAGTTTGGATCGATGATAGCAGACATGAGCCTACCATTTACCACCTCGCCGCCATAGTAGTAGGAACCACCCACCTTAGTAGATGTAGATGAAGCATAGTTATCAATACCATCACAGTTACCTGTTACACCATAAGAGAGACGGAGCTTCAAATTAGAGAGCCACTCATACTTCTTCATAAACTCTTCCTCAGTGATACGCCACGCAAGAGCTACAGATGGGAAGCAACCCCAGCGATTTCCCTTTGCAAACTTAGATGAACCATCCCAACGAACAGTAGCAGTGAGAAGGTAACGGTTCTTGTAACCATAATTAGCACGGAAAGCCCAAGAGGTCATACTATTCTCTGAGTAATAGTTTCTTGTACCATTCTTATAATAGCTATCACTACTACCACTATTGTAAGGAGCATTAGTTCCAGTAGGCAGATTCCACCAGAGAGTACCATCCTGTACACCATAAGCGGTAGTACGTGCAAACTCTGTTGTATTCTTCTGCTCAGAGAAGAGAGCCATCAGGTTGATGCTGTGGTCTTCCTTAATAGTGGTATTGTAGTTTACGATGTTATCCCAAGTCCATGAAACCTGCTTATTGGTTGTATAGTAAGCCCAGTTTGTCTTCAGGTCGTCGTTGTAGAACTTGCCAGTTACAGGATTGATGTGACCCTCGAAGTATCCCTCACGATAGTTCTTGTAGTTTGGAGAGAATGTTGTCTTGTAAGAAAGGCCCTTGAGAGGTTTAAACTCCAAGTAGATATTACCGAGCAAACGCCATGTTTCACGCTTCTGAGTGCTTGACTGCATGAGGTCAAGAGGGTTTGTAGAAGAAGTGAATTGGTTGCCTGCGGTACCCAGTGTAGCAGCAATACCAGGTGAGTGTATGATATTACCTTCCTCGTCGTATGGCTTCATGAATGGATTCATGCGGAATGCCTGCTGTATTGCTGCATCATTAGCATACTTATTGTTCTGCTCACTAAAGTTGATGTTGAATCCTGCGTTGAGCCAGTCTGTAATCTTGCCATCAACAGAACCCTTGAAATTGTAACGCTGGTTAGAGTCACCAACATATACACCATCCTCCTTGAAGTAACCAACACCCATGTGATAAGAAACTGCAGCAGAACCACCGCTTACTGCAAGATAGTGGTTGGTCTGAATGCCATTTTGTGTTACGTGCTTTGGCCAATTCTCATCAATTCCACTTGCAAGCATGTTTTTCAGTACATACTGGTCTGTTGATCCTGCAACACCTGACTTAACAGAAAGAAGACCCTGCTCCAGATCCGCAGGGGCAATAGCATAAGCAGGGTTCGCGCTTTCACCATTTGCATATGATGTGAATTTAAGGAAACGATAGTTATAGAATTCATTTGCATTCATGAATTCTGGCATACGAGCTGTCTTAGTGAAGCCAAAATATCCGTCATAAGAGATAGTAGCCTTCTTGTCCTTTCCTACGTTAGTACCACCCTTCGTTGTAACCATTACAACACCTGCAGTAGCGCGAGAACCATAGATAGCGGTAGAAGAAGCATCCTTCAAGATATCAATCTTCTCAATGTCCTGTGGGTTGAGCCAGTCGATATCGTCACACATAACACCATCTACAACGTAGAGAGGAGTTACGTCAGAGTTAATAGAAGACTTACCACGGATCTCAATCGTAGGAGTACCACCTGTACGACCACCCTCAAGAGAGATGTTTACACCAGGAGTAGCACCCTGAAGGTTACCAAGCACAGATGCCTGACCTTTTGAGTTCAGTTGCTCGGTGTTGACTGAAGAAACTGAACCAGTGAGGTCGCTCTTCTTCATCGTACCGTAACCAACGACAACGAGGTCGTTCAGTGTGGTGTTGTCATCCTCGAGGACTACATTCACCGATGACTTACCTGCAGTCTTGATTACCTGTGACTTCATACCTACGTACGAAATGTTAAGGTTACCGCCTTTCTGCAACTTAAGCGTGAAGTTACCGTCGAAGTCAGTGACAGTACCGTTCTGGGTACCCTGCTCCATTACGGTGGCGCCAATGATAGGCTCACCTGCTGCGTCCTTCACATTACCGCTGATGGTCTGCGCCTGCACTGCTGCACAGAAAAGGAGCAGCATGCCTACGAGAGCATAGCGAAAATTCTTAAATGTTTCTGACATAGTTTAATTGTTTGATTAGTATAAAATTTGTATATTATATAAGCTGTTTGCGTGCGCCTCTTGCGTGCGAGGCGTTGTCAGGTAGTTGCTGTTTTTTGTTAGTGCCTGTTTCTTTTAAGTTGGGGTTAGAAGTGAACACAAATTAGTAATCATGTGCAAAATTATATAATTTTTGCTATTCTCCAAAATTTTTCACGTGTTTTTTTAAGATAAGGCATAAAAAACATAGGAAATACGTTGTTGAAATGTTAAAACAAGGTGTGTACACAGTTCCTTGTGCTACACACCTTGTTACATATTATAGAGCTTGCGTTAGGAAATAAGCGATATTATATTGATTATGCAAATAAAATTATTTTTTTTAATAATTTGTTTCAAAGGGTCTTGCTTGATGTACGGGCATTGCCTGTATAGAGATGATGGAACAAGTCTTCCTCGGCATCAGGGTAGCATAAATAATATAAGGAACGCAAGGAGCGAATGTATGCAGACGAGGTATTGAGAGAGGTTCCGCGATGAGCGAGCCACCTTTCATATTAATGGTAGCAGGGCGTCGGTTTAGGGACAGTTCAGATAATTTCATAGTTGAATTGTCGATGAAATCGGTAAAAGATAGCATTAAAGGCTGAAGTAGATGAGGCACTTACATTATTTTTTTGTCCAAAAAGTGAAATATTGTGAATTTTCTTGCACATCACAAATATAATAACTAACTTTGCAGACTAAATGAAAAAAACTAAAGTTTACAATCAACATTAATCAACTAACAAAACTAACAATTAAAAACATGAAGAAAATTTTTACTCTTATCGCAGTAGCTGTCATGGCTCTTACTGCAAACGCAGAAAAGATTACCTTCGGTGATGCAGCCATTGCAAAAGGTTCTATCCCCGCATCATTCTCTGACGGTAGCTTCGTCCTTTCAATAACAGACGCAGACGGCAAGCAGGCTGTTGACCTGAACAATGCTTACTTTGGTGATGCTTCTGCACAGGAGAAGTTTACCTCTCGCCTGAAGGTAGGCGGCAAGAGCAGTGCCAAGAATGCCCTTTCTCTCTCTATCCCTGGCGCAGGTACTCTGAAGGTTTACGTTCGTACAGGTTCTAACGATGCAACAGACCGTACCCTCACTCTTACTCAGGGTGGTACATCTCTCTATAGCAAGGTTGTTCAGGAGTCTGACGCTGTAGAGGTAGAGATTGAGGCCAATAAGTCTGAAACTAACCCAACAGGTGCTACAAAGGT
>DEJW01000014.1 GCA_002353585.1 Prevotellaceae bacterium UBA2738
TCGACTCCCGTACCCACTACAAAGTGACGAAGAAAACAGGGCGATGTTCAATAAGGTTGAGCGTCGCCTATTTTGTTTAACCAGAAAGGCGAAAAAGATATGTTAAGACGTTTGTTTGCCATTTTTGTCTGTCTCTCTGCTTGCATCGTGGGCTTTGCCCAGATGAAGTGGAACTCGGCTTATCAGGCATACATAGACCAATATAAGGATCTCGCCATAGAGCAGATGATAGAGCACAACATTCCTGCCTCTATCACGCTGGCTCAGGGACTGCTGGAGAGTGGTGCAGGCAGAAGCACTATGGCCACTCAGGGCAACAACCACTTTGGCATAAAGTGTCATAATGAGTGGACTGGTCCCACGATGTATAAGGATGACGATGCAGCAAACGAGTGTTTCAGGGTTTACAAGCATGCCAGAGAGAGTTATGAAGACCACAGCAAGTTCCTGAAACGTCCCAGATACAGCTCGCTTTTCACTTATCAGCGTACGGACTACAAATCATGGGCTTACGGACTGAAGAGGTGTGGCTATGCTACCAACCCTGCTTATGCCCAGCAGCTGATAGGCATTATCGAACTCTACAACCTGCACCAGTATGACAGGGCTACGAGATATGATAAGTACATAGCCAACCATGTGGGTTCGAACGTTAGCAGAGGCACGATAGGTCACCAGATATTCTACTTCAACGACAATTATTATATCAAGGTGAAGCGAGGCGACACGTTTAAGAGTATTGGTAAGGAACTGGACGTAAGTTACAGGAAATTAGCCAAATATAACGAGCGAGATAAGCGTGACGTATTGCATGAGGGAGAGATAATCTACCTGATGAAGAAGAAGACCAAGGCACCTAAGGAATATAAGTACAGACCCCACGTAGTGAAGGCTGGCGAGAGTATGTATGACATAGCCCAGATGTATGGCATCAGACTGAAAAACCTATATAAGCGAAACGGGCTGTCACCAGACTTCGTACCCAAGGTGGGTGATGTGCTGAGATTACGATAACGGGAACGTTAACGGGAACTTTTAAACTCTTGAACTTTTGAACTCAAAAAAATATAACATAGGACTGGACTTGGGAGGCACCAACAGCGTCTTCGGCATAGTGGATGCTGAGGGCAAGATAGTGTGCAAGACCTCGATAAAGACGCAGGACTACGCTTCAGCAGAAGATTTTGTGGAGGCAGCTGTGAATGCCCTTGCTATTATTATAAATAAGGTGGGAGGCATAGAGACCATAAAATCGATGGGCATAGGAGCACCAAACGGCAACATCATAACGGGTTGCATAGAGTTTGCACCCAACATAGCATGGGCTCATGAGGGCAAGGTGCCACTGGTGAAGATGTTTGAAGAGAGACTCGGCATACCTGTCGCCATGACCAACGACGCCAACGCAGCAGCAGTGGGCGAGAAGGCTTTCGGAGTGGCTAAGAACATGAACGACTTCATAGTGATAACCCTTGGCACAGGAGTGGGCTCAGGCATATTCTGCAACGGCAAACTGGTGTATGGTGCCGACGGCAACGCTGGCGAACTGGGACACCTCACCATAAGACGAGGAGGCAGACTCTGCGGATGTGGCAAAAAGGGTTGTCTGGAGGCATACTGCTCAGCCACAGGCATAGCCCGTTCGGCAAAGGAAAAGATGCATAAAGACTTCACCTCATACGAGGTGGCTCAGGCAGCAGAGAAGGGTGATGCCACAGCAAGAGAGATATACGAAGAGACGGGCAGAATGCTGGGCGAGGCTTGTGCTGAGATGATGCTCTTCTCTTCGCCAGAAGCCTTCATCTTCTTTGGAGGATTGGCAAATGCAGGCGAACTGCTCTTTGCCCCAATAAGAGAAGCATTCGAAGAAAACGTGATGCCTTGTTTCAAGGGTAAAGCGAAATTCCTGAAATCAGCCCTCCAAGGTGGAGATGCAGCGATTTTGGGAGCAGCGAGGTTAGTTGATAATTGACAATTGACAATTGATAATTGAAAATTGAAAAAGTTCTCGTTAAGGTTCTTGCGCTCCAGTTGGTGCTCAGGCGCTTCGCGGAACCCGTTAACGTACGAGCAAAGCGAGTAGAAAAATGGATTATTCAGAAGACATAAAAGCAGCAGTTGAGGTGATGAAGAAGGGTGGGGTGATACTCTACCCAACAGATACCGTGTGGGGCATAGGATGCGATGCCACGAATGCTGAGGCTGTTGCCAGGATTTACAAGATAAAGCAGAGAGAAGAGTCAAAGGCGATGATTTGTCTGGTGGACTCAGAAAACAGAATACAGAGATACGTGAGGGATGTGCCTGAGGTAGCCTGGGACGTGATGACCCTCGCCACCAAACCCACTACAGTGATACTCGACGGAGCGGACGGTCTGGCGCCCAACCTCATAGCTGAGG
This sequence comes from Prevotellaceae bacterium UBA2738, assembly GCA_002353585.1. Taxonomy (GTDB): domain Bacteria; phylum Bacteroidota; class Bacteroidia; order Bacteroidales; family Bacteroidaceae; genus Prevotella. The sequence goes on from DEJW01000014.1 coordinate 2,401, forward strand.
ATGGCAGCATAGCCATAAGAATAACCAAAGAGGAATTCTCTAACCAGCTCTGCTACAGAATGCAACGTCCGATAGTCTCTACAAGTGCCAACATAAGCGGCAAACCAGCGGCACAGAACTATCGCGACATAGACGAAGAAATACTCAATGCGGTAGATTACGTTTGTAAGTCGAGACGCAACGAGCATAAGCCCCACCAGCCCTCGTCTATCATCAGACTGAGAAAGGATGGGGAAGTGACGATAATAAGATAGTTCAAGAGTTCAAAAGCTCAAAAGTTCAAGAGTTCAAAGGATTGGTATTAGAAAAGTACATAAGGTTAGCTAAGCGCATGTTAAACTCAGGATGGTTTGAAGATGTGCTGACCTGGCGCAAGAAACACCTGTCTGACAGGCAGTTTACACTTGTGCTCGCCTTCCTTGTGGGCATTTTTGCCGCCCTTGCCGCCTTTGTGCTTCACGGACTAATTCACGTAATACAGCACCTACTAACGCAAGAGATGGAGCTCACCAGTTTCAACTGGCTGTTCCTCATTCTGCCTGTGGTGGGTATATGGCTTACGATGCTCTTCGTGCGCTATGTGGTGAGAGATAATATCTCGCACGGAATAACCAGAATCCTCTATGCCATAAGTTCCAAGAAAAGCCGACTGGCTGGGCACAACTGCTGGTCGTCAGTGGTGGCTTCGGCTATCACTATAGGCTTTGGTGGTTCGGTGGGTGCTGAGGCTCCTATCGTACTCACGGGTTCGGCGATAGCCAGTAACCTGGGACAGAAGTTCCGCATGAACAACAAGACGCTCATGTTGCTCGTGGGATGTGGTGCAGCAGCTGCCATAGCTGGCATCTTTAAGGCGCCGATAGCAGGATTGGTGTTCACCATCGAGGTGCTGATGATAGACCTCACCATGGCGAGCATTTCGCCTATACTCATAGCCAGCGTTACGGCAACCTGTTTCACCTATGTTTTGGTGGGCGACAGCCAGTTGTTTACCTTCCACACCCTGCATCCGTGGGTGGTGGGGAGAGTGCCAGCCAACATCGCTCTGGGAGTGTTCTGCGGACTCGTTTCGCTCTACTTCATCCGTATGATGAACGCCTGCGAGGGAATGTTTGCCAAGATGCAAAGCCGCTACGCCAAACTTGCTGTGGGAGGTCTGATACTCAGTACGCTTATCTTCCTTTTCCCATCCCTTTATGGTGAGGGCTACACCTCTATAAATATATTGCTTGATGGTTCGCCAGATGCCGACTGGAACAAACTGATGGAGAAATCCATGTTCTACGGCAAGGGCGAGATGATACTGCTGATATATGTGGGTTGTGTAATACTGACCAAATGTTTCGCTACGGCGAGCACCAACGGTGGTGGTGGATGTGGTGGTACCTTCGCTCCTTCACTCTTTATCGGTGCCTTTGCAGGTTTCCTGTTCTCAAGGTTGTGGAACATGTATAGCGGAGGAGTATATTTCCCAGAAGAGAATGCCGCTCTGCTCGGAATGGCAGGTGTGATGTCGGGCGTGATGCATGCCCCTCTTACGGGTGTGTTCCTCATTGCCGAACTGACGGCGGGCTACGACCTCTTCATGCCTCTGATGATTGTGAGCGTGTGTGCCTATCTCACCATCCTCGCCTTCGAGCCTCACAGCATATATGGTATGCGACTGGCTCGACAAGGCAAACTCATCACCCACCATACGGATAAGAGTGTGCTGACCCTTATGACGCTCGAATCGGTGATAGACAAGAATTTCACCCCTGTGGATAAGGATATGGAACTCGTTCAGCTGGTTCATGCCCTGAGCAATAGCCATTCAGACGTTCTTCCTGTGCTCGACCCAGCAGGCAACATACTCGGCGAGGTAAACCTGCAGAAGATTCGTCATATCGTGTTCCGCACAGAACTCTACCATCGCTTCAAGGTGGGACAACTGATGGAGCCTGTACGCACAACGGTAAGGCTGGGCGACCCTATGGAGGACGTTATGGCGGCATTCGAGAAGAATAATGTGCAGCATATTCCTGTGCTTGATAAGGACGGACACTTGTTTGGCTACATATCTAAAGCCCACCTCTACAGCCAGTATAGGCAGATGGTGGCTGACATGAGTAATGATTAGTTAATAGTTATGAAGAAAGAAGACTTGAGAATAGTGTTTATGGGTACTCCTGAGTTTGCAGTAGGCACCTTGCAGGCTCTCGTTGAGGGAGGATATAACGTGGTGGCAGTAGTTACCCAGCCCGATAAACCCTTTGGCAGACATGCTTCAGTATTGCGTGCGCCAGAGGTGAAGGTGTATGCACAGGAGCACAATATACCCGTTCTTCAGCCTGAGAAGATGAAAGACCCCGACTTCGTGGAGCAGCTTCGTTCATATAACGCCGACCTGCAGGTGGTGGTGGCTTTCCGCATGCTGCCTGAGGTGGTGTGGGCTATGCCTCGTTTCGGCACTTTCAACGTTCATGCCGCCCTCTTGCCACAATATCGTGGAGCAGCACCTATCAACTGGGCTATCATAAACGGCGAGACCACAACGGGCGTGACCACATTCTTCCTTGATCACGACATAGACACAGGTCGCATCATTATGCAAAAGCCTTTTCCCATACCTCAGGATGCTGACGTGGAGTATGTCTATGACGGACTGATGGCACTTGGCGCTCAGGCTGCCCTTGAGACGGTTGACAAGATAATAGCTACTGACGGGGTGATGGAGAGTTTGCCACAAGAGGATATGATAAGGGTGGGCGAGGAACTCAAGAGTGCGCCCAAGATATTCAAGGAAACCTGCGAGATAGACTGGACCAAGACGGCAAAGCAAACCCACGACTTCGTTCGCGGACTGTCGCCTGTACCTGGTTCTCATGGCAAGATTCTTTTGCCTAACGGCTCAGAGATGGAGGTGAAGATATACAAAACTGCTATGACAGAGGCAAAGGTAGCAGACATAGCACCCGAAATGGCTGAGGCAATCAAACCTGGTGTGGTGGTAAGAGATAAGAAGCACCTTTATGTGGCGTGTGGCGATGCTCTGCTTGAGGTGCTGTCCTTACAGCCCAACGGCAAGAAACGTATGGATGCCGTTTCCTTCCTTAACGGCTTGCATTGATATTTGTCAATTGAAAGTGAGCTAATAAGTTAATAAACGCTAAAAACAAGAAAACTTTCAACTTTCAACTTTCAACTTTCAACTTTTATTACTACCTTTGCACTCGCATTTAGAGAAATGCACTTTTTTAATGCTTTTTCATAAGACATTAGAAAGGTTTGTAATGCGGAAATAGCTCAGTTGGTAGAGCACAACCTTGCCAAGGTTGGGGTCGCGGGTTCGAGTCTCGTTTTCCGCTCCTTTTTTTTTGCCCAGATGGCGGAATTGGTAGACGCGTGCGTTTCAGGTGCGCATGCCGCGAGGTGTGCAGGTTCGAGTCCTGTTCTGGGCACAAAGGTTTTTACCCCCACTGTTACTTCTTGAATAGTAAAACGAAGTCGGAGAGGTGGCGGAATTGGTAGACGCGCTACTTTGAGGGGGTAGTGTCAATTGCGACGTGGGAGTTCGAGTCTCCTCCTCTTCACTTTATTTTGCTGGATTTGCTCAGTATGTTTGCTGAGTCATTTCCACTTGCGGAAATAGCTCAGTTGGTAGAGCACAACCTTGCCAAGGTTGGGGTCGCGGGTCCGAGTCCCGTTTTCCGCTCTACTAATGTTCCGCATTCGTTTACAGAGCAGTGCTTACTGCTCTATTTTTGTTTTTACGCAATACGTTTTTACTACTAAACGATTTTCTTTTTCTAAAAAGATTAACTACAAGCTTATATGAATTACTATCTTCGTTACTTTGATGACGAAACCCTGGTTCACAACATTAATGACGCAATAGGTTTTCTTGCGTCTATTTCTGAGATTGACATGACTCCAGAACTGGAGGCTGACATACGTGAATACGCCGAGAGCGATGTGCTCTTTCCCAAGAGATATAAGGTTCGTCCGCGCGTGTACTTTATCATAATTAAGACCGAGGCAGCCACCATGCAGGACTTCAAGGATAAGAAGGCTCTGCGCCGTGATATCGCTCCGATAGCTAAGATGCCAGATCAGACTCGTCTGATGGAGGTAAGGCGCGGATGGTATGAAGGACATTTTGACTTTAAGCGCGTTGTGGTGAACCATCTGGGTAAATGCGAATATCGTGATACTACCTTTGTGGCACAATGTATAGCCGACTCTCCCATGGATTGCTACAACCGCATAGTGGAGCATCTGAAGGGTAGGGTGGATGAGCGCTCTCAGTTCCCTTCAGCTAAGGGTAAGAATTTTAATTATAAATTCCTCGGACTGGAGAAACCTGCTGAGGCATAGTTCAAGAGTTTTCGTTTTCGTAGCGAGATTTGCTCGCGTTTCGTAGTCGTTTTTTGCGACGTTTCGTTTAAGAATTATGAATAAAGTAATGCTCATAGGCAATGTTGGTACAGAGCCTGAAGTAAGATATTTTGAGGCCGACAGTTGTGTGGCACGAGTTCGTCTCGCCACCACTGAGAAAGGCTATGTGTTGCAGAATGGCACCCGAGTGCCAGACCGTACAGACTGGCATAACCTGGTGTTCTACCGCAAGCTTGCCAAGGTGGTGGAGCAGTATGTGCATAAGGGCGACAAACTCTATGTTGACGGCCGTCTGCAATACTCCCAGTATGATGACAAGCGAGGCGTTCAGCGTATGGCTACCGAGATAATAGTTGACAATATGGAGATGCTCACCCCCAAGTCAGCCTCCCAGCCAGCTCAGCCAGCCCCTTCTGCCCAGCCAGCTCAGCAGCCTGTCCTACAACCTCAACAGCCTGCCAATGCCCCAGAGCCTGACGATTCTGTAGTTCCATTCTAATGTATCAGTTGGCTATCATACTCAGTCAGGTTACACTCAACTCACCTACGTTGTCGGTGGTGTTGTGTCTTATTCTTGCCGTAATATTATTAGGCATCTCAGGTTTTGCCAGCAGTTCCGAGATAGCCTTCTTCAGTCTTACGCCTCAGGATCTTGCCCAGTTGGATGAGGACCGCGAGCGCGACCGTAAGATTATAGAGTTACGTAAGGATTCGGAGCGCACACTTGCAACCATCCTAATAACAAACAACTTCGTCAACGTAACCATCATCATGCTGCTCAACTACGCCATTGCGCAGTTGGTCAATTTCGGTAGTCTTTACTGGTTACAGTTTCTTTGCATAACGGTTTTCCTCACCTTCCTTCTTCTGCTTTTTGGCGAGATAATCCCTAAGGTCTATTCGCGCGTTTCTCCGCTTAAGTTCTGTCGCAGGGTAGTGGGCGGTGTGTTGTTTGCCCGTCAGCTGTTCTGGCCTATCGGCACTATACTTCTTAGTTCCAGCTTCATAGCCGAGAAATTCGTTCAGCGCAAGAACCATGTGCTCAGCATGGACGAACTTGAGCAGGCTCTCGAGCTCACCGATAAGGAGGAAATAAAGGAAGAGAAAGAGATACTCGAGGGCATCATACGTTTTAGCGACGAGATGGCTCGCGAGATTATGACCAGCCGTCAGGATATTGTCTGCATCGACATCCGCACCTCTTTTAAGGATGTGCTGAAGTGTATCGTTGACAACAACTACAGTCGCATTCCCGTTTATCAGGACAATGTCGATAACATTCGCGGCATACTGTATATCAAGGACATACTCACCTACATCGACAAGCCCTCAAACTTCCGCTGGCAGAGCCTTATACGTCAGGCTTACTTCGTGCCCGAGACCAAGAAGATTGACGACCTGCTGCACGAGTTTCAGACCAACAAGGTGCACATAGCCATCGTGGTCGATGAGTTTGGCGGCACCAGTGGCATCATCACCCTTGAGGACATTCTTGAGGAGATAGTGGGCGAGATAAGTGACGAGTATGACGACGACGAGCAGACCTACACCAAGATCTCCGACGACACCTACATCTTCGAGGGCAAGACCAAGCTTGTTGACTTCTGCCGAATCATTGATCTGGACGATGATTTCTTCGACGATTCGCTTGATGCCGACACTCTCGCAGGTCTTATGCTCGAGCTGAAAGGCGACTTCCCCAAGATTCACGAAAAGTTTACCTATAACGACCTTTCCTTCGAGATTCTCAAGAAGGAGCAACGCCGTATTTCAAGAGTTAAGGTTGTTATAAATAATGCTAAAAAGAAATAATGCCCTACAAATAATCGTCGTTTTTTGTGTACTTTTGCACCGAAAATTAGTTTTGTAAGGATGAAAATAAGACAATTTTGTATCACAATTCTGTCTCTGTTTGCCGCATCGATTATGCTCCAGGCAAAGACGTGGACACTCGAAGAATGTATTCAGTATGCAATGGATAACAACATCACGTTGCATAAGGCAGGGCTTACCCGCCAGACCAGCGAGGAGACGCTCAAGGCATCAAAAGCACAACTCTTCCCATCTCTCACTTTTACCACCTCCCAGAACGTAGCCTACAACCCCTGGCGCGCCAGTAACTCGTCAACCGTCATGGGCTCTGAGGTGGAGCAGACCTCCAAGACCACTTCCTACAACGGCTCTTACAAGGTGGCAAGTAAATGGACGGTGTGGAACGGCAACCGTAACCACAACACCGTAAAGCAGAACACCATCCTCGAGCAGGCAGCCGAGCAGGATAGCATAGTGTCGGCTCGCAACATCGAGGAGCAGATATCCAAGCTCTACATCCAGATACTCTATTCCAAAGAGGCTGTCGGCGTGGCTGAGGAAACCCTCGAGGCAGCCAAGGTCAACGAGCGTCGCGGACTGGAGATGGTCGATGTGGGCAGCATGAGCAAGGCAGAGTGCTCACAACTTACTGCCACCAGGGCGCAAGACGAATATAACGTGGTCAAGGCACAGGGCAATGTGCTCAACTTCAAGCGCCAGCTGAAGGCACTCCTGCAGATTATCGACGAAGAGGATTTCGACATAGCCCCAGGCAGAGCCACCGACGATATGGCTCTCGAGCAGGTGCCCTCGCTCAGTGCAGTGTTTGAGGAAGCCCGCCGCAACCGTCCTGAGCTTAAAAAGGCACAGCTCTCAGTGGCAAGTGCCGAGCTGCAGCAGAAGATAGGCAAGGCACAGCGTTATCCCACCGTTTCGCTCGAGGGTGCTGTGGGCACTACCAACAGCTCGCTCAGCAAGAATGCCTGGGGCGACCAGATAAGGTCCAACTTCAACGTTGGCGGCGGTCTCACCGTCAGTGTGCCCATCTTCGACCAGCGCGCCTCTCGCACGGCAATCAACAAGGCTAACATCCAGCGCCAGACCGCCCTGCTCGACATTCTCGACAAGGAGACAGCCCTTCACAGCACCATCGAGTCATACTGGATTGATGCCAACAACTACCAGAGCCAGTTTAAGGCGGCAAGGGTGAGCAGTTCGGCAGCTAAGGATTCCTACGACCTGCTCTCCGAGCAGTTTGCTGTGGGCTTGAAGAATGTGGTTGAACTGCAAGACGGCAAGACTCGTCTTCTCACCGCCCGTCAGAATGAGCTGCAGGCTAAGTATTCCACCATCCTTGCCCTTCAGATGCTGGAGTTCTATCAGAAGAAAGGCGAATAATCCCCCCCCCATATATAAATAAGGAGAAAAAACAATTCACACACATATATATATGAAGAATAAGAAGACATACATCATCCTCGCCTCAGTGGCACTGCTGGCTCTTGTGGCATATTTCCTCTTTGGCGGCGAGAAGCAGGCAGGTGTCACCTACGGCACAGCCGAAGTGAAGGTGGGCGACATCACCAACAGCGTCACTGCCACTGGCACCATCGAGCCTGTAACCAGCGTCACGGTGGGTACTCAGGTGTCAGGTAAGGTGGCTCATCTCTACGTCGATTACAACAGTGTGGTAAAGAAAGGTCAGGTGATAGCCGAGCTCGATAAGACCAACCTCATGTCTGAGCTCGCAAGCGCCAAGGCTAACCTCTCGTCAGCCCAGAGCAACCTTTCCTATCAGCAGTCTCACTTCAATCGTTACCAGATACTATTCAACAAGGGGCTCATCTCTGCCAACGACTACGAGCAGACTCGCCTTTCCTACGAGCAGGCTCAGCAGCAGGTGCGCACGGCTCGCGAGAGTGTCAACAAGGCTGCCACCAACTTAGGCTATGCCACCATCACCTCGCCCATCGACGGCGTAGTGCTCTCCAAGAGCGTGGAGGAGGGACAGACCGTAGCCGCTTCATTCAACACCCCCGAACTCTTCACCATAGCCCAGGACCTCACCAATATGCAGGTCATAGCCGATATTGACGAGGCAGACATAGGCGAGGTGAAAGAGGGTCAGCGCGTCACCTTCACCGTCGATGCCTATCCTGACGATGTGTTCTCAGGCGTGGTGAAGCAGGTGCGCCAGGAGGCTACCACCGAGTCTAATGTGGTGACCTATCAGGTGGTCATCTCAGCCCCCAATGCCAACCTCAAGCTCAAGCCAGGACTTACCGCTAACGTCACCATCTTCACTCAGGAGGTGAAGAATGTGCTCGCCGTTCCAGCCAAGGCACTCAAGTTCACCCCTAACGAGAAGATGCTCTCCAAGGGTCAGTCCATTCATGACGTTCCAGCCCCCAACAAGGTGTGGACGCTCGAAGACGGTGTGTTCAAGGCTCATAAGGTGGAGGTGGGACTCACCAACGGCATCACCACCGAGATCACCTCAGGTCTCAAGGCAGGTCAGAAGGTCATCACCGAGTTTCAGGTAGGTTCCTCCGATGCCGACGAGGCAGGAGGAGCCAAGAACAACAACCCCTTCATGCCCAAGCCGCGCTCCAGCCAGAAGAACGGCAAGGTCACCAAGTAACCCCCAAGCGTGTAATCCCCCTCTCTCTTTACGATGGAAGAAAACAGAAAAGTCGTTATCGAACTCCAGGATGTTCGCCGCGAGTTTAAGGTGGGCTCTGAGGTGGTCAAGGCACTGCGTGGCGTGTCGTTCAAGATTTACGAGGGCGAGTTCGTCACCATCATGGGCACCTCTGGCTCAGGCAAATCCACCCTGCTCAACCAGTTGGGCTGTCTCGACACCCCCACCTCGGGCGAGTATTATCTCGACGGTGTCAGCGTTCGCACCATGACCAAGAACCAGCGAGCCCGTCTGCGCAACCGCAAGATAGGTTTCGTATTCCAGAACTATAACCTCCTTCCCAAGACCACATCCGTGGAGAATGTGGAACTGCCCCTGATGTACAACTCCGAGTACAGCGCCCAGCAGCGTCGCGAGGCAGCCATCGCAGCCCTCAACGAGGTGGGACTGGGCGAGAGGCTCTATCATAAGTCAAACCAGATGTCAGGCGGTCAGATGCAGCGCGTGGCTATAGCCCGTGCCTTGGTCAACAATCCCGCCGTGGTGCTTGCCGACGAGGCTACTGGTAACCTCGACACCCGCACCTCCTTCGAGATGCTTGTGCTCTTCCAGAAACTCCATGCCCAGGGTCGCACCATCATCTTCGTCACCCACAACCCCGAGATAGCCCAGTACTCATCGCGCAACATTATGCTCCGCGACGGCAAGATACGCGAGGATGTCGTCAACCACAACATCCTCTCAGCCGCCGAAGCCCTCGCTGCGCTCCCCAAACCGCAAGACGACTAATGAACTTCATAAATCTACTTAAGGTTGCCATTAAGGCAATACTCAACAATAAGTTCCGCTCCTTTCTCAGCATGCTCGGCATCATCATCGGTGTTGCCGCCGTCATCGTTATGATGGCAATCGGACAGGGTTCCAAGCATAGTATTCGTGAGAATATCTCAGCTATGGGCACCAACATCATCATGATACGCCCAGGAGCCGACAGGGGCATGGGCGGTGTGCGCCAAGACCCCTCCAGCATGCAGACCCTCAAGGTCGAGGACTACGAGGCAGTAAAGAAAGAAGGCAAGTACATTTCATATATCTCGCCAGAGGTAACGGCAAGCGGACAGGCTATCAACGGCAACAACAACACCTCAACCACCCTTTATGGCGAGAGTCCCGAATATCTCGACATTAAGCAGTGGGAGGTTACCAGCGGCTCGGCATTCACCGACGAGGATATCAAGAAGTCAGCCAAGGTGTGCATCATAGGCAAGACCGTGGTTGATGAGCTCTTTGGCGAGAACGTTGACCCAGTAGGCAAGATGATACGCTTCAAGAGCATCCCGTTCCGCGTTATCGGTGTGCTCAAGAGCAAGGGCTACAGCTCCTTCGGCATGGATCAGGATAACCTCATCATCACCCCTTACACCACCGTCATGAAGCGTGTTTCAGCCCAGACCTACCTCTCCAGCATCAACTGCTCGGCACTCACTGAAGAGATGACCGACGATGCCATCAGCGAGCTCACGCAGATACTGCGCCAGCAGCACAAACTCAAGGACGAGGCAGAAGACGACTTCACCATCCGCTCGCAGCAGGAGATGATGGAGACCATGTCCAGCACCATGGACACCGTCACCCTCATCCTCGTGGTTGCAGCAGCCTTCTCGCTCCTTGTGGCAGGCATAGGCATCATGAACATCATGCTCGTCAGCGTCACCGAGCGCACCAAGGAGATAGGACTCCGCATGTCAGTAGGCGCTCGCGGCATGGACATCTCCAACCAGTTCCTCATCGAGTCCATCATCATCGCCGTCACGGGCGGAGTGCTCGGCATAGCCCTCGGCATGCTGCTCTCCACCAGTGCCAACCTGCTCTTCTCCCTTCCCACCAGTGTGCCCATGTGGGCTATCGTTGTCAGTTTCATCGTCTGCACCCTCATCGGCATCGGCTTCGGCTACTTCCCAGCCCGCAAAGCCGCCAGCATGGACCCCATCGAGGCAATCCGCTATGAATAGTTCAAGTCGCCAACAAATTTTCAGTTATCGTAGCGGGCATCGCCCCACGTATCGTTATCGTTTTTATAAAACAACAAATTATGCGTAAACTTTTATCAACCCTTCTTTTCCTTACCCTTTCCCTCTGTGCCATGGCGCAGACGTCATTAAACCAGCGTGTGCTCTTTGCTCCAGACTCCGTCAACATCCGCGAGTCGCAAGACGCACAGATAGAAATCGTAGCCGAATACATGCACAAGCATCCTCAGTCAACCGTCATCGTCGCAGGTTTTGTTTCTAATCTCACCACTCCCAGCAAGGCAGAAGAGGTAGCCCAGCAGCGCGCCGATGCCGTCATGCGTCGCCTCATCTCCCGTCACGGCATCCCTTCCTCCCGTCTCATGGCAATCGGAGTAGGCGAGGGCAAGCGTTATGACCAGCCCGAATTCAACGAGTTCGTCTCCTTCTTCGTCAAGTAATCTTTTCGAGGGAAGCACGGAGAAACAATTATTTCTCCATACATAACATTTTGCTTCTATAGAGAAACATTTTCAATAAGATCGTCAAATATTTATTTTTCGTAATCAACGAATGAGTATCGCTGAGGGTGTTTCTCGTCTATGGAATGATCCTCTCGCCATACCTCGTGCCATGAGGAATAGTTAGGAAAGAAGACATCAGCCTGGGCTGGTGTGTCGGCTATCTCGGTGAGACAGAGACGTTGAGCAATGGGGAGTGCCTGCTCGTAGATGGAGGCTCCGCCGATGATGTAGATGTCTTCGTCTGCCTCACAATGGCTGAGTGCCTCGTCAAGTGAGGGATAGACATCGCACCCTGGCAGTGACTGGACTGTGCGTGAGATGACTACGTTTCTACGATTGGGCAAGGCTCCCTTAGGCAGGGAGTCGAAGGTCTTTCTGCCCATGATGATGGTGTGACCCGTGGTGAGCTGCTTGAAGCGCTTCAGGTCATTGGGCAACCAATAGAGTAACTTGTTCTGATAGCCGATAGCATTGTTTTGGGCTACGGCTGCAATAATATTAATCATAATTTTATAGTTCCCGTTAACGTTAACGTTATACAGACACATCAGCCTTGATGTGTGGCCAAGGGTCGTAGTCGGTGAGTTCGAAGTCTTCGTAGTGGAAAGAGAAGAGGTCTTTGACGTCGGGGTTAATATTCATCTTGGGCAGAGGACGAGGGGTGCGTGTGAGTTGCAACTCTGCCTGCTCAAGGTGGTTGAGATAGAGATGGGTGTCGCCTGTGGTGTGGACAAAGTCGCCACACTCGAGTCCGCAAACCTGTGCCATCATCTGGAGCAGAAGGGCGTAGGAGGCGATGTTGAAGGGCACTCCGAGGAAGGTGTCAGCGCTACGCTGGTAGAGCTGAAGGGATAGTTTGCCATCGGCTACATAGAACTGGAAGAGGCAATGGCATGGTGGTAGTGCCATCTGAGGCACTTCGGCGGGGTTCCACGCTGATACCATGATGCGACGTGAGTCGGGATGGTGCTTGATGAGGTCAACACACTGCTGTATCTGATCGATGGTGCCTCCATTATAATCGGGCCATGAGCGCCACTGGTGACCATAGACGGGACCGAGTTCGCCATTCTCGTCTGCCCACTCGTTCCATATTCTTACTCCGTGCTCCTGAAGGTATTTGACGTTGGTGTCGCCATTGAGAAACCAGAGGAGTTCGTAGATGATGCTCTTGAGGTGGAGCTTTTTGGTGGTGAGCAGTGGAAAACCGTCTGCCATGTGGAAACGCATCTGATTGCCGAAGATGCTCTTGGTGCCTGTACCTGTACGGTCAGTCTTTACTACACCCTCAGTGGTGATTCGCTTTAGTAAGTCTAAGTATTGCTGCATATCTTGTTATGGTTTTTTATATTCAAGTGTCCAAAAGGGTTTTCGTAGTCGCTTTTGCGACGTATCATTCCCGTTATCGTTCCCGTTCCTCAACGGCGTTATAGCGTATATTGAGTGCTCCTGACTTGCGCAGTTCATGCTTGATATCGGAGATAACACCCATGGGGGTGTTTTTGTCGGCTTTGATGTTGACAGTGAACAGGCTTGCCTCGTCGTCGCTTAACTTCTGTCGTAAAGCGGAGATGGCGGGGGCTACCTGGCTGAGGGGCAGAAGGTCGTTGCCTATTTGGATAAGGGTGTTGCCCTGTGGGTCGGTGGCTATGTAGAGGTTGGTGATGACGCGCTTGTTGGAGGGCTGGGTGAGCTCGCTGCCTGTGGGCGTTTGAAACTCAAACCGTGGGGTCTCAGTGCGCATGTGGGTGACTATCATGAAGAAGAACAGAACGGTGAATATGAGGTCGGGCATCGAAGTCATATTCAATGTCGGAACTTTATGTTGCTTATGTCGCCTGAGCTTTATCATAGGGTGGCTTCCTGTATGCGTTGAGGGTAGAATTTGAGTATTGCGTCACGCTGGTCTTCTGTGAGTTGGAGGAAAGTGGTGCCGTATTTCTTTTGGGATGCAGCATCTCTTACTTCTTTGTAGGCTCGGATTATCTGGTTCTGAAGGTGGAAATACGAGTCGTAGCTGGCGTCTCGATCTACCTGAAGCTCGATGACATGGCCTTTGCCCTTCTCGATAATGAAATGGCGCAGTTCTTTGCGCAGTGTGGGGTTTATGGCCGCGGGTTTGTCATCAAGGGTGAGCTGGCTGTTTGCCATAAGGTGAAGGGTGATGACCTTGTTTTTGTCGATATCTTGCAACTGCTCTTGCTTGTCAGGGTCTAAGGGTGGCAACTGCCTGCCTAATCCTTTCTCGCTGTCCATGGAGGTGGTGACAAGAAAGAATATCAGCAGCATGAAGGATATGTCTGCCGTGGAGGTGGTGTTGAGCCCTGGAATGGTATGTCGCTTTTTGCGGTTGAAGAACATATTGGGAGTGTGGGATTATTTTCTGCGTAAAATGGTGGCGCGAAGCAGACTGTAGAGTATGCAGCAGCCTGAGATGAGTAGCATCAGAAGGGTGGCGATGATGCACATATCGGTGAAGGAACCAAGGAGAACGATGGGCAGGGTGACACACAGCAACAGGATGAAGGTGCCCCAGCCGATGAGACCTACCTTGACTCCGTTTTCGATGGCCCTGCGCTTATTGACCCTCAGGGAATGGAATACCGAGAGGAGTGCCATAGCCAGGGTGCATACGAGCACCAAGAGGGCAAGTGGAATGATTATGTCGGCTATCAGTATGTCCATGGGTCAGGCTTTCTGCTTGGTCTCTGAGATGATGTCCATAAGCGTGATGGCACTCTCTTCCATCTGGGCTGTGAGGTGGTCTATCTTGGAGAGTATATAGTTGTAGAACAACTGCAGGATGAGGGCTGTGATGATACCAAAGATAGTGGTGATAAGGGCTACTTTCATGCCTGAAGCCACGATGGTAGGACTGATGTCGCCTGCTGACTCGATGTGGTCGAATGCCATCACCATGCCGATGACGGTACCAAGGAAACCAAGTGACGGAGCCATAGCGATGCAAAGGGTTATCCATGAACAGCCTTTCTCCATATTGCCTATCTGTACTGAAGCATAGGATGAAATGGAACGCTCGATACTCTCCTCATTATCCTGAATATGGAGTAGTCCCTGATAGCAAACTGATGCCACAGGTCCTTTGGTGTTGCGACAAAGATCCTTGGCGCTCTCTACTCCTTCGCCAACGAGTTTCTTCTCAACATCCTGCATAAACTTCTTGGCATTTATCTCAGACAGGCTGAGATAGATGATGCGCTCGATGCAGAAGGCAAGACCAATGATGAGGCAGAGGGCAACAAGTGACATGAAACCTGCACCGCCCTCCACGAATTTGGTCTTCAGCTGAGTGTACACACCTCCGTCGGCTACTGCATCTACCGCTGTAGTGTCTGCCATCTCAAGGGCGGCATCGTCGAGCATAATACTGGTGGCTGTATCGCTGAGCATTGTGTTGGAAACAGTGTCGCCTGCTATCACTATGGTGCTCACGAAGAGCATTCCCATGATCAGTATGGTAAGTTTATTCATCATACACCTTATTATATATTACGTGTGCGCACAATGTACGCACGATTTTTCGTTTCGATACAATTATTTTGCGCAAAATTACGTTTTTTTTGTGAATTTACCAAACAATAATAACTCTTTTATAGGCAATTTAAGCCAATTTATATTTGTCTTACATTTGACATTTATCAATGCGTCGAAAAAAAAGCGGTCTTTTTCAAAACTTTTTGCGAAAAAGATTTTGCCATATCGTGAAATTTTCATACCTTTGCACTCGCTTTTGAAAAAAGGCACCCCTCTTAGCTGAGGGTTATTCGTTCTTTGACAGAGTTACATAAACAGGAAAAGTAGTAGTACGAGAAGCTGGTATGTATGTCCTT
>DEJW01000029.1:0-38918 GCA_002353585.1 Prevotellaceae bacterium UBA2738
GAATGAAGATACATTATCTTCACTACAATCCCCTCTTCAGCCGCTTGACTGGAGAGGGGACTTATTATGATGTAAAAGCATAGCTTTTATCACCTTAAAGCATAGCTTTTATAGGGCTAAAGCATAGCTTTTATAAGGTGACAAGGGACAAATAAAACAAGGAACCACGTAAAGGTGATTCCTTGCTTTTTTGTTTTCTATAATGTGGCTGCCTGACCCTGAGGGGGCGTGAGCCTTGTGAATAGTCTATGCTTAGTCGTTATACAGACGCATAACCTTGTTGTAGTAACCTTGTGTGCCTCGCTTTGTGTAGTTCACTCCACCATTCCACAGACGGATGGCACGTTCTACGTTGTTAGATGGGTTGTAATGACTCATGATGAGTACGAACATCTCTTTGCTCTTTTTTTCGCTGAAGCGGTCGTTGAGCGTATAACGCTTCTTGATGCCTCGCTTTTTAAGTATGCTGTTGCAGTCTTCTACCAGTATAGGGGTAATCTGCATAGCACCACAACTCTTGCCGCTTATGGCCCGACTGTTTCCTTCACTCTCCACCTGGATGATAGCATCCATAAGTGGTTCCCAATTAAATTTTGTCCCGTTGTTACGGGCGTTTGCTTCAAGGAAGAAGCTGTTAATCATCAGTGTAATAAATACTACTTTCGCAATCTTGTTAAAACGCATAATGTTAATATTTCAGAAGCCTGAGTTCGTTTGCCTCCTGACGTCTTACCAAAACTACTCCTAAAGGTGGGTAGGGAGCAGAGTGCATCGCTTATTGCGGAGCTAAATGCTAAATGGCAGCAGTTCAAGTGCAGCTCTGGAAGGGGTGGTGTTAGTCACGCTCTATGAAAAAAAGTGTGGGTGTTAGGTTGTGTACCACCAAGCCTCTTCCGACTTCCTGTTAATAAATATGCCAGCTCATCATACACATTTGATGAGACTTGACATCTATAATCGGATGCAAAGTTAGCAACAAAATATTGTGTGCGCAAACAGTTTTTGCGTTTTTATGGTATAAGTATGTGATTTCTTGACAATTATCAAACAGACTGTAAAATGCGCTGCTGGACAGTCTGTTGCATCACGGAGAGCATGGTATTCATATTCTCAGGGGTGCGGCAGACTGCCAGAAACATATCGTTGAGGTCGGCTTCGTCGCTGAATTCCAAGGGACGGGAATGGAGCATGCACTGCATATTCTCTATTAGCAGACGGAAGAGGTATATCTGGTTGTCGCCTGAGGAAGCGGAGGGGGCTACGCTCCTGCCTGCATAGTAGGCATTGACCACGGTCTGGGTGAGCAGGCGCACGGCTTTCTCCTGATTGCCCTCGGCATCTTGCAGATAGCCTGGGGGGAAGCCATCGTAGTAGTCGTGGAGCGAGAGCACCCTACCCGACAGCAGGGAGGTGAAGTTGCGACGGTATTCGGCTACCATATCGTCATGTGCCTCAGGGGTGCGACAGACGTGCCTGAAGAGGTCAACGGGACTCTTGAGGGTGGGTGCCACCTCGGGCGAGCGCAGTATGGCGATAAGCTCTTCTGCCGTATCGTAGTGGAGCACGGCAAGGGGATTGAACATTATATCAAAGAAATGCTGTGAAATCTTCTCGTAATGTTCTAATAGCAACTGCTTTACACGTTGTGGTGTAAGTGTCTCTTTACCCTCGTTGTTATACACTTGGGTGGACAGGATGCCTTCAGCAAAGGATGAGAAGAAGGCGCGGATAAGGGCTGGTTGGTAGTTGGGATGATTCATAAAAGAAAACGATACGGAGCTTTCAGCTCCTACGATACGTGGCTAAAGCCACTACGATACGCGAGCATAGCTCGCTACGATAACGAAAAATAATTAAAGACAACAAGGACAATTATACTCCAGTTTAGCAGGTTTGCTAAACTGACCTCTTTATGTTGTTATCTGTTGTCATAGTTGTCTTTCTTATTAATTGAGAACTCGCAGCCGCAGTAGAGCTGGTTGTAGAAGTTGTTTTCGCGAAGGAGCTGGTTGCGGCGCTCCTGCAGTCCGCCTTTGCGCCAGTTGCGCTCCCAGAAAGTGGTGCCCTCTACCTGAGAGGCTGCCCAGGTGCCTGCCTGGTTGATCTGGTCGAGGGATTTCCATCGGCTGGAGGCGAGTGTGGTGGTGAAGGTGGTGAGGTTGAGTTCCTTGCATTTGCGAGCCGTGCGGAGCAGTCGGAGTTTGAAGCACTCCAGGCAGCGCCCTCCCCTCTCGGGTTCGTGCTCTAAGCCTTTGACATGGCAGAGCCAGTCTTGGTGGTCGTAGTCGTCGTCGATGATGGTGAGTCCGAGTTTGTGGGCATAGCGCGTTATCTCATTCTTACGGATGAGATACTCCTGCTCTGGGTAGATGTTTGGATTGCAATAGAATATGGTGGGACGATAGTCATTCGCCAGCATCCACTCTATTATTGCAGATGAACAGGGAGCACAGCAGCTATGTAGGAGGATGTCTTGCATTATTCTATCACCTTAAACTCATAGCCTTGCTCCTTGAGATAGCGGAGGGCAGCTGGGAGGGCGTAGCGCAGTTTCTCGATGGACTTGAGGGAGTCATGAAAGGTGATGATGGAACCATTACGGGTGTAGAGCACCACGTTGCGCAGAACGTCGAAGGCGTTGAGCAGGTGGGAATAGTCACGAGTGACGAGGTCCCACATCACTATCTTATACTTGCGACGCAGCATATTGTAGGCTCCGAGCCACATCCATCCGTGAGGCGGACGGAAGAGGTGGGAGTGGATGAGTTCGTTGGCTTTCTCCACATTATTATAATATGTAACGATGTAGTGGCGCAGGGAACCCATGTGGTTGTAGGTGTGGTTGCCCACCTGATGCCCCTCCTCCACTATGCGACGGTAGAGGTCGGGATAACGCTCCACATTCTCGCCCACCATGAAGAAGGTTGCCTTGACGCCAAACTCCCTGAGGGTGTCGAGAATGAAGGGCGTGGACTCAGGTATGGGACCATCGTCAAAGGTGAGATATACCGCATGTTCCTCTGGATTGATGCGCCAGAGAGCCTTGGGGTATATCCACCTGAGCCATTTGGTTGGTTGTTCTATTAGCATAGAAGGAGTTAGAGGACATTACTTACTCGGCAAACTCACCGCCACGACGCTGGTAAATCTGCATGTACTGTGACACCTTGCTGGCGAGACGGTCGGCAAAGGATTTGTTGTACTTGTCTGCTACATCTACCATTGCCTGCATGATGTAGAAATTATACATGCAGTCGCGCATAGAGGCATTGAAGCCCGTCTGGTTGAGAGTGAGGTAATAAGCCACATACTGAGAGCAGTTGGTAAACATCTGGTTGAGTATCTTCTCAGCCTCCTTTGGTTTGCCCAGCTGATAGTAGGCATCGGCAAAGTCAACACCACCGCTCATATAGTTATATGGCAGATTATAGACTGGCAACACCTTCTCGGCATAGGCTATAGCCTTGGCTGCCTTATCCTTCTTGCCCTCGTCGAGCAGATGCTTGATGAGCGAAGCGAAGAGGCGACGATGGGTGTAGCACATACGCGTGACGGTCTCGTCGAGGTAGAGTCCAGGCTTGTCCAGACCACCATACTTGAAGCGTGTCATGAGGTTACGATATACCTTCTCGGTATCGAAGTTGTTGCTCTCGTCGGTATGGAACGGCGTGATACGGTTGACCAGTCCCTCCTGAATGAAGTTCTCGCCAAGGTTCATATAGTTCTCGGAACCCACGGTGAGGGCAACATAGAGCGGACGAGTCCAGTTGCTGTTAGCCACCATCTCGAGCAGCATGAGGTCGCCCTTGTAAAGAGCGCGCTTGCCTGCCAGACTGATAGCCATGCGGTCGGGGATGTTTACAGCACCAGTAGAATCCTTAGGCAGCATCATGCCTGAGCGCAAAACGGCCTGTTTGTCAATCTTGAGATAGAGGGTGTCGGTAGGTATGATATGGTTCTCATCGTCATACTTATTGGCACGAACCCAGTATTTCAGCACGTTGCTAACCTCAAACGGCTCGTCGCCAAACTGCTTGCGAGCCTGCTCAGGGTTGGTCTTATAGAAATCGAGCACCTGCTGCTTGTATTCAGGCTTTATCTCCACATACTCGTTGGTGCCAGAGCAGTAGTCGAGACGTGGCCATGTGATAGGCAGCGAAGGTGACTTCCACGCTGGGCGCACCATCTGGTCGATGTACCAGTCGGTCTGCAGGTAAGAGAGGTTGCAGACGCGGGCATCGGTGCGCACCTGCTCCACATCCTGGTTATACCACAGAGGGAAGGTGTCGTTATCGCCATTGGTGAAGATGATAGGATTGCCCTCATCCTGCATAGACATGAGATAGTTCTGACCAAAGTCGCGACAGGTATAGCGACCTGAGCGGTCGTGGTCGTCCCAAGTCTGCGAAGCCATCTGTATAGGCACAAAGAGTGCTGCAAGAGAGATGACGACGGCAGCCACGAGGTTTTCACGCTTCATGCGACGTGAGAGCAGGTCGATGAGAGCCGCAACACCCATGCCACACCATATAGCGTAGGCATAGAACGAACCTGCATAGGCATAGTCGCGCTCACGAGGCTGCATTGGTGTCTGGTTAAGATAGATAACGATGGCAAGACCCGTCATGAAGAAGAGGAAGAACACTACCCAGAACTGCTGGATGCCCTTCTTGCCCTTGTAAGCCTGCCAGAACAAGCCTATGAGACCGAGAATGAGAGGCATGCAGTAGAACACGTTGTGACCCTTGTTCTCCTTCAGTTCGTCAGGCAGACGAGACTGGTCGCCAAGCATGGCGTTATCTATGACAGAGAAGCCAGTAATCCAGTTGCCGTGCTCTGCCTCGCCGTTGCTCTGCAGGTCGTTCTGACGACCAGCAAAGTTCCACATAAAGTAACGCCAGTACATGAAGTTACACTGGTAAGAGAGGAAGAAGCGCATATTCTCGAAGAAGGTCGGCATCTTGACCGAGATTATCTCACCACAGCGGTCGTAGTCGCGCACAGTACCATCTACACCACCCATCCAGTCTTCATAAGCCTGGGCATGACTGGAGTCGTGCATACGTGGGAAGAACATATTCTGGGCATAGACGTACTTATCCTTAGTGCGAACAACGAAGTAGCGGTCGGGCTCGTCGGGCGACTTCTTCTCAACACGCTGGTATATGGGTGCACCAGTCTTCATGCGCGGTATGCACATGTTGCCCTCTATATCGAGAGCCACCTGAGAGGTGTAAGCCTCGCCATAGAAGAGAGGGCTGTCGCCATACTGGTCGCGAGAGAGATAGCTGCCAAGGGTGAAGATATCCTCAGGCGAGTTCTGATCCATAGGAGGGTTGGCACTTGAGCGCACCACGATGAGAGCGTAGGTGGAATAACCTATCATGAGCATCAGCATACAGCAGAGCGCCGTATTCTTGATGCGATTGGTGATAACTGCCACCCCACCCTTCTTGATATAGTTAAGGGCAAACCACAGAGCCACAAGGATTACGGCACCAACGACAACAGCAGTCCAGCCAATGCCATAGAAAGGAATACCAAGCATGCCAATGGCAAGGGTGAAGGCAAGATTGCCACGCTTGAGGCTATTCTTGTTGTATGTTTCATAGATAGCCCAAAGCACTATAGCGATAAGTAATACTATATATATAATGGTACCCGTATTGAATGGCATATCGAGAGTGTTGACAAAGAACAGCTCAAACCATCCGCCAACCTTGATGATGCCAGGAATGACACCATACAGCACTGCTGCCACCAATACTACGGAAATAAACAACGCAAGCAGAGAGCCCTTGAGGTCGGCATCGGGGTATTTCTTGTAATAGAACACGAGCACGATGGCTGGGATGCAGAGGAGGTTGAGCAGGTGCACACCGATGGAGAGTCCCGTCATATAGGTGATGAGAATAAGCCAACGGTCGGAACCTGGTTTGTCAGCCACATCTTCCCACTTCAGGATAAGCCAGAATACCACAGCCGTGAAACAAGACGAATAGGCATACACCTCGCCCTCTACGGCTGAGAACCAGAACGTGTCGGAGAAGGTGTAGATGAGTGCACCCACAAGACCTGACGCCTCGATAGCGATGAGTCTAGGCAGAGTGAGTTCAGACCAGTCGTCGATAAGCAGACGGCGCACCAGATGAGTGATGGTCCAGAAGAGAAACAAGATACATCCTGCGCTGAGCAAAGCCGACATGGTATTGACCATTTTAGCTACCTGAGTGGCATCACTAACGAAATGGGTAAAGAGGTTTGCCGTAAGCATGAAGAACGGTGCGCCTGGTGGGTGACCCACTTCAAGGAGATAGCCTGTAGTGATAAATTCAGGGCAGTCCCAAAAGGATGCCGTAGGTTCGATGGTAGAACAATACACAAAGGCGGCGATGAGGAACGTCACCCAGCCAAGCGTATTATCTACAAGTCTAAAATGTTTCATTGGTTTTGTTTTATTGTTATAGTTTTCTTTTTCGCTATATTTTGTCGTTATACTATATAAAAAGGTGCAACAGCCAGTTGATGAAATATGCCCCATAGAGCAGGCACAGGTAACGCACCACCTTGCCAACGGTGATGGAGGCAAAAGTGATAAGGACGTTGGCACGCATGAGTCCGAGCAGGATGGTGATAGCCGACCCCAGCAAAGGGATGAAGGCGAAGAAACCCATGTAGGCACCTCTGCCACGAACAAAACGGCGAGCCTTGTCCATGTGTTCAGGCTTCACGTGGAGGTATTTCTCAAACCACTCTTCCTTGCCCATTCTGCCTATGCAGTAGTTGACGATACTACCTAACACATTGCCAGCCGTACCATAAAGAATGAGTAGCCAGGGGTCAACACCCATAGCCAGCATGGCAAGCATTACAGCCTCGCTGGAGAACGGCAGGACACTACCAGCAAGGAAAGCCGCTATGAACATGCCGAATGGTCCGAACTGTATCAGAGTATCAATCATAAGAATCTCTCTTGTAGCCTCAACATCAGGTCTGTGAGGTAGGCGGTATTGTTGTATATCCAATAAGGAGAGTAGCACCACACTGGTGTGACGAGTCCGAGACACAGAGCCCAGAACATACGGAAATGCGTAACCTTCAGTGGACCGAACATCAGCAGGACATACACAGGAAAGGCGACCAGAGACCACAGCCACGTGAATGCCGCGATGCCGATACAAGCACCAGACTCGTATGCAACACTCAGAACGTTAGCCTTGTAGGTGCCACGAGCCAGGACGAGACTTGCCGCAAGAGGTCCTGCGACTAATGCCGTAGTGCGATAGCCTGCCATATATATGGCTACAGAGACAGCCACAACAAGTGTGATAAGGGTGTATTTATGTAGTAAGTAATACTTTAGCATTACAAATCAGCACCAATGTCACGACGGTTGTATTTGCCTTCAAACTTAATCTTTTCTGCTTCGCGGAACGACTTCTGCAGAGCCTCCTCCTTATCCTTGCCATAAGAAACGACGCAGATAACACGACCACCTGCCGTTACTACCTGTCCGTCCTTCACAGCTGTGCCTGCATGGAAAACGATAGAGCCCTCCACATCATCAATACCAGTAATAGGGAAGCCTTTCTTATACTCCTGAGGATAGCCGCCGCTGACCATCATGACACAAACGGCAGAACGAGAGTCGAACTCTATGGACTTGGTATCGAGATTGCCTGCTGCCACGCCCTCGAAGAGGTCAACGATATCACTCTTCAGACGGAGCATAACAGACTCAGTCTCAGGGTCGCCCATACGACAGTTATACTCTATGACCATTGGTTCGCCAGCAACATTTATCAGACCAAAGAAGATGAAGCCCTTATAGGTGATATTCTCCTGAGCCAGACCGTCAACAGTAGGTTTGATGATGCGCTCCTCAACCTTCTTCATCCATTCCTTGGTAGCAAAAGGAACAGGAGAGACAGAACCCATACCACCAGTATTGAGACCAGTGTCGCCCTCGCCTATGCGCTTGTAGTCCTTAGCCTCAGGGAGAATCTTGTAGTTCTTGCCATCGGTAAGTACGAACACAGAACACTCTATGCCCGAGAGGAATTCCTCGATAACCACACGACTTGAGGCATTGCCAAACATACCGCCCAGCATCTCCTTGAGTTCTTTCTTAGCCTCATCAAGAGTGTCGAGAATCAGTACGCCCTTACCTGCACACAAGCCGTCAGCCTTGAGAACGTAAGGAGCCTTGAGGGTTTCGAGAAACTTCAGTCCTTCCTCAAGATGCTCGCCATCGAAGGTTTCGTAGGCAGCGGTAGGGATGTTGTGACGCTTCATGAATGCCTTGGCAAAATCCTTTGAGCCCTCGAGTACGGCACCAGCCTTAGATGGACCGATGACAGGCACTATAGGATTGAGCTCATCATAAACGCCCTTCACCAGCGGGTCTTCTGGTCCTACAACAATCATAGCCACGTTGTTGTCAGCCACAAACTGCTTGATGCCTTCAAAGTCATCAGCCTTGAGGGCTACGTTCTTACCTTTGCCCCCTACTCCGTCTGTGCCAGCATTACCTGGTGCGATGAAAAGGGTTTCACACTTGTCACTCTGGGCTATCTTCCATGCCATGGCGTGTTCACGACCGCCTGAACCTAATAAAAGAATGTTCATTTTCTTAAAAATATTTTTGTTTTTTGTTTTGTCTGTTTCGTTATAAGTTCCCTATTTCAGGGGTTTGAGATAATCTTCAAAGTATCTCGTAATCTTCTCATGCAGATGTACGGAGAGATGTTCCTTCATGTTATGCTGCTCGCCAGGATACACATAGAAATCAGGATATACATCGGCTTTGTTACACTCGCTAAGAAACTGCAAAGAATGCTGGGGCACCACTACGGGGTCGTTCATGCCAGTAATTACGAGCAGTCTGCCCTTGAGGTTTGCAGCCTTAGAAAGCAGAGAGGTCTTGGCATAGCCCTCAGGGTTATTATCAGGAGTTCCCATATAGCGTTCGCCGTACATCACCTCGTAATACTTCCAGTCTATGACAGGACCGCCAGCAACGGCTACCTTGAAAACATCAGGATAGTTGGTCATGAGGCTGATGGTCATAAAACCTCCGAAACTCCAGCCGTGAACGCCCATTCTGTCTTTATCAACATAAGGCAGGGAGCGGAGGTAGTCCACTCCATTCAGCTGGTCTTGCATCTCGACCTGACCCAGTTGGTGGAAGGTAACCTGTTCAAAATCCTTGCCACGGTTCTCAGAGCCACGACCGTCGAGCACGAAGATGATGTAACACTTCTGAGCCATATACGTCTCCCAACTGCGAGAAGCCCAATGCCACGAAGCCTCAACAAGATGAACGTGGGGACCGCCATAGACATAGACCACTGTGGGGTATTTCTTCTTCTCATCAAAATCAGGAGGCAACACCATACGATAGTATAAATCAGTATTACCATCAGCCGCTTTTATCGTACCGTTAAGATAGGTAGGTACGGCATAACCCTCCCAAGGATTAGGTGAACGGGAATATTCCTTCCTCTCGCCTGTTACCGTATTGATGATGTCATATTCCTTAGGAACATCAGGCGAAGACCACGAATCAAGCAGTTGGGTTCCGTCAGCAGATAATAGTCCGTTATGTACACCTATGCCATTATCGAGCAAGGTTCGCTTACCTGTAGAAATCTTCACGGAGAAAAGGTTTGCCTGCAAGGGCGATAGTTCGTTGGTCAGGATTATCACGCTCTTAGTTTCTTTGCAAAAACCTATCAAATCCATAACTACAAACTGCCCCTTAGTGAGTTGCTTTATCACCTTACCTTTAGTATTCATCAGATAAAGGTGCCAGAAACCATCCTGCTGACTCCAATAGAGGAACTTGGTATCATCCCAAGGAAGGAATGTTATGGGATGCTGGGGCTCGATATATTTATCGTCGGTCTCAGTATAGAGAGTAGCCTCTTTCTTACCATCAACAGCTGAATAGCAATCAAGCGAAGCCTTGTTCTGTGCCCTGTTTACTTCTATAATATATATTTTCCTTGAGTCTGGCGACCAAGCGATATTAGTGAAATAACGGTCTGTAGGGTCGCCGGCATCAAGATAGACCGTACTCTTGTCCTTTATGTTGTATATGCCCACTGTCACCTTATGGCTTGTCATTCCTGCCATTGGGTATTTGGTAGGTTCGAGGGTGGCAATACGTTCAAAGGTGTTGACAAGCGGATAGTCTGTAACCATAGACTGGTCCATACGATAAAAGGCGAAGGACTGCTTATCTGGCGAAAGGAATATTCCTTCAGTAATGCCAAACTCATTACGATGAACAGCCTCGCCATAGACAATATCTCTGCTACCATCTGTGGTTATCTGCTGTTCCTCTGCATCTTCCGTTTCCTGCAAGAAGATATTATAATCCTTGCTGAAAACCTTAGGATAAGATGTTGGCTTAGGAGTATCGTCTTCATTAACGAGTGTATTGTCATTCCACCACAATTTTAGCGTTTGAGGAGACATAGCCTTATAGTTCTTGCCTCCAGAGTTAAGGTCTTCCAGAGTAAACTGCTTGAGAGACTGATTATGGTCAGTAATCTGCTGGGCTGTCATCGTCAAACACAATATCGTTAAGAGTATGAATAGACAATACTTCTTCATTAGCACATTTATTCTTCTCCCTTGCCGAAGAACTTCTTACGGTCTTTCTGGCGCTCGGCACGAGAATCAAACTTCTTGAACTTGCGGGCACCATTATCATCGCCATCGAAATGTTTTCCAAACGGCTTACGGGAGTCTTTCCTGTCAGACCAGTCTTTCCTTTCGAACTTATCTTTCCTGTCAGACCTGTCACGCTTAGCCATCTGTGCCTTACGCTTAGCGCGTTCTTTCTCCAAAGAAGTGAAGTTGAAACTGAGAATATCGGCAGACTCGTTGTCTATAATTTCCTCCTGCTTCTTCTCATATTCACGCTTTTGCCAAGAGCGACGCTTCTCGGCCATCTTACGCTTTTCCTCCTCGGTCTTCACTATGCCACCCTCTTCGCGGAATTCCTTCAGCTTGCCGCTAAACAACTGATACTTACGGAATTCACACTCAAGAGAACCATTATACAAAGGAACCTTCAGACTTGCCTTCAAACCTATCTGTTGGAAACAGTCCTCACGATAAGAAAGTATCCATGCTTCTCCCTCCTTGAAAGCATGCTTCAGGCGCTCGCCTATCATCCTGTATGTCTCAAGCAGATTTGGCGTAGAGATGCGTTCACCGTAAGGAGGATTGGTAACTATTATTGCAGGATTAGCATTACCAGTAAAGTCCTTGAAATCCTGTTGGGCTATGGTTATATCAGCAGTCAAACCTGCAGCCTTGACATTGGTAGTAGCCATATTAACAGCCTTGAAGTCTATATCATAGCCATAGATATGGTGCTGGAAATCACGCTCCTTAGAATCGTCATTATATATCTCATCAAAGAGGTCGGCATCAAAATCAGCCCATTTCTCAAAGGCATATTTCTTGCGGAATACACCTGGAGCAATATTTCTTGCTATGAGTGCAGCCTCAATAGGCAGAGTGCCTGAGCCGCACATAGGGTCGATAAAGTCTGTCTCGCCCTTCCAACCTGTCATCATTATCATACCTGCAGCAAGTACCTCATTCAGGGGTGCCTCAACAGTTTCCTGACGATAGCCGCGACGGTGGAGTGATTCGCCACTTGAGTCAAGACTCAGGGTTGCCTCCTCGCCATTGATGTGCACGTTAAGACGAACATCTGGGTCAGCTACTGAGATATTCGGACGCGAACCTGTCTTCTCACGGAACTGGTCTACTATGGCGTCTTTCACCTTGTAGGTCACGAAACGTGAGTTAGAAAATGTATCGCTATAGACAACAGAATCTACCGTAAAAGTCTTGCCCTCACCTATATATTCGCTCCAGTCTATCTGCTTGATATGGTCATACACCTCGTCAGCAGACTTAGCCGTGAAGTGAGAAAGAGGTTTCAGAATGCGTATTGCGGTGCGCAAAGCAAAGTTGGCACGATACATAAGAGCCTTATCGCCCGTAAAGGTTACTACTCTGCAACCTTTCTCTATATTATGCGCCCCGAGTTCTGTAAGTTCCTGTACCAGTATATCTTCAAGACCCATGAAGGTCTTGGCTACCATCTCAAATTCCGTATCCGTTCTCAAATCCATGATGTATTTTTACGTTCTTATAAATCTTACTGTTGCTTGCCACGTTGTCTGTTACCCACTTGTTGGCGCCTATCACACTACCCTTACCTATGGTGATACGACCAAGAATGGTGGCATTACTATATATTATCACATCGTCCTCCAGGATAGGATGACGGGCTATTCCTTTGATAGGATTGCCGTCCTGATCCAATGGGAAACTGAGTGCACCAAGCGTTACTCCCTGATACAGCTTGACATTATTGCCTATGATACATGTAGCACCTATCACCACACCTGTGCCGTGGTCAATTGTAAAGTGATGACCTATCTGGGCAGCTGGGTGAATATCTATGCCTGTCTCAGAATGAGCAAGCTCGGTTATCATACGCGGAATAAGGGGAACACCAAGCAGATGGAGTTCATGAGCCAGACGATAATTCGATAAAGTGCGAATGACGGGATAGCATGAAATAATCTCACCAAAACTGGTTGCTGCGGGGTCGCCATTAAATGCTGCCTCCACGTCTGTTGCGAGCACATTGCGTATTTCAGGCAGTTTCTTTATAACCTCATTGGTAATCTCAATCGCCTTCTTACGTGTCTCATCTACGCAGAAGCAGTCATCATTAGGGTCTATGGCGAAACACAAGCCTGCCATAACCTGCTTCTTCAGCAGACGGAAAAACTTTTCCAGATTGACTCCCATGTGATACTTCAGGCTGTCAACACTCACCTTTGACTGACCAAAATAGCCAGGAAAGAGTATCTCACGAGCAAGGGTTATAATCTGATTGAGTGCATCATTTGACGGCAGAGGCACATTGTCACGCACCTTATGGAAAAGTTTCTCCAAACTTTCCTCTGAAGCCAAATTATCAACAGTCTCGCTGATGATATGATTGTTGTTGTACATAATTCTTAGAGTATTCTATTAAAAAATTTGTCGCAAAGGTACATAAAAAATCCGATATTCACAAATATTTACTTAGTAAATATCCACTATACGAGACAAAGACACAAAAATAAAAGCCACACCCTAAGATTAGAGTGTGGCATAGTCTATTCGTATTTAGAACTTGTTTCTATCTGCGTTTTCTTCCGAAACGGTTATAGAGTTTCCATCCAAGCAACATACCGTCAATAACGACTGTTGAAGAAGAAATAAAAGACATTATACGCTTTGTGGGAGACAAAGATGACATTAGATTTTCCTCTTTCTTATGAAACAAATCGTCCCATATTTTATGAAGATCAGCCTCCTTGCCATTGATCTCGCGCTTCAAAGCCGTTCTTTTAGTCTGTAATGTTTTCAGAGAGTCAATCATTTTTTAGTATTTGTTTCAGGAGTTTCATCTTCCACCAGGTCTTCTGCAAGGATGTTCATCAAAAAACGTACCAAAGGTCTTTCGATAAGCGCATGACGCGCATTATATACAATAATGAGCATCAGCAGGTAAACGCATCCTACGAATAAGAAGCCCAAAGGAACACTTTCAAACACTTTGCCCAAGAAATTGGCAGCTGCATACGATATGAAGAACAAGAACAAAACAAGTATCACAGATATGACCATTATGAGAATAAGACTCGTAATGATACGGACAATCTTATCGACAACGGTCAGACGAGTGTACTTTGTCCTTAGGTCAAACCATCGCTTAACCTCTTCCACAAACTGGGCAATATACTCTATATTTTGGTCGTTGGAAAACACGATATGAAAGTTGATTTTTAATCCTCTACAACTTCTTCAACAAGTTCCTCTACCTGCTTCTTGCTCAGGCAAATATTATGCTTGTCACAGAATTCCTTGATGGTCTCCTGCACCTTATACTTATCTAAGAGGTCCTTAACAGAACTCTGAAGTTTTGCTCTTGTGTCCTCACCCTTTTCTGGTGCAAGAAGAAGTGCTGCTGTAGCTCCAGCTACTGCGCCACCAACGATAGCTGCGAAATAACCTAATGTTTTCATAATTTAAAGTTTTAGTTTTGGTTAATAATAAGTGAAAATTAGTATTGTGTTATGTAACTATTTGCAAATGTAATAAAATTATCGGTAAAAAGAATAATTTTTTATGTTAAAAAAGGCAAACAGGCGAAAATTACACATTTTTTTTATTAACTTTGTAGCAAATAAAAAATGACACAACATAACATTTTTACTAAACCAATAAAAAACAATGAAAAAACATCTTATTATTGTAGCGACTGTTTGTGCAGGTCTTGTATTTGCAAGTTGTAGTTCTTCAAAGGAAAGTGCATACCGTAAAGCTTACGAAAAAGCTAAGGCACAAGAGCAGGCTCAGCAGGCTACACAGCCAGTTCAGCCATACGCTCAGGCTCCTGTTCAGCAGGCACAGCCAGTTCAGCAGGCTCCTGTAGTAACTCCTTTGGTTGAGGCACCAGCACAGCAGCAGACTGTTGTAACCAACAACAATGTAGCTGTACGTTCTGAGAGAGTTAGCATAATCAATGGTTCCGGACTCAAGGCTTACTCTGTTGTAGTAGGTTCATTCGGTGTTCGCGCAAA
The DNA here is from genome assembly GCA_002353585.1 of Prevotellaceae bacterium UBA2738. Taxonomy (GTDB): domain Bacteria; phylum Bacteroidota; class Bacteroidia; order Bacteroidales; family Bacteroidaceae; genus Prevotella. Next base: position 14,673 of record DEJW01000029.1, read on the forward strand.
TGCTGAAGGACTTCAGAACACGCTGAAGAATGCAGGCTATGACGCACAGGTTGCATACAACCAAGAGCGCAACATGTATCGTGTGATTGTTGCTACATTCGACACACGCGAGAGTGCTGTTCAGTGCAAGCAGACTCTGCTGAACACCTATCCTGATGCATGGTTGCTCTTGCAGCAGTAATAAATGGCAAGGATACTAGCTATAGACTATGGAAAAAAGCGTACCGGGCTCGCTGTAACTGACACGTTGCAGATTGTGCCTGGTGCGCTTGATACTATAGAAACAAAAAAACTGATGGAGTTCCTTAATAACTATATTAATAAGGAACAAGTGGAGAGAATTATTATTGGAGAACCACTACAAAGCAATGGTCAACCATCTGAAAATATGGGGAGGATATTGCAATTTAAGGCCCAATGGGCTAAAGCTCACCCTGAGATTCCGATAGAAGGATATGACGAGAGGTTCACATCAGTAATGGCTCACCAAACAATGCTTAATGCTGGATTGCATAAAAAGGCACGACAGGACAAGGCTTTAGTGGATCGTATTTCTGCTACTATAATACTACAAAGCTACCTGTCGTCAAAGAGAATTTGATAATGATTTTACCTATTTATACATACGGACAACCTGTACTCAGGAAAATAGCTGAAGACATAGACAAAGATTACCCTAATCTTGATAACTTGATTAGTGATATGTGGGAAACGCTGGCATCAAGCGAAGGCATCGGGCTGGCTGCACCACAGATAGGCTTGGCCATAAGACTTGTGGTTATAGACCTCGATCTTCTCAAGGATGATTTACCAGAATATGAAGGTTTTAAGAAGGTATTTATAAATCCTCATATCGTAGAGTATGACAAAAACAAGACAGATTCCTCTCAAGAGGGTTGCCTTTCACTTCCTGCCATACGCGAGAACGTAGTTCGTCCAACACGTATTAGAGTAAAGTATCAGGACAAGGATTTTAATGAGTATGACGAATGGATAGAGGGCTATCTGGCACGAGTAATGCAGCATGAGTTCGACCATCTCGACGGGACTATGTTTATTGACAGACTGTCGCCACTTAGGAAACAACTCATAAAGTCTAAACTGCGTTCTTTGTTACAGGGACGTTTTCGCACTTCATATAAGGTAAAACCGCCACGTAAGTAATAATTACATCAAAAGAATTGCCACCATATTGTTTTCGTTGTGTTGCTGTCTGAACATTCTCGCACAATACAACGTGAATCGTCTGCTTACAAGCGGACGAATCGCTCTTCATTATGAAGACTACGTATTGTCTATACAGTATTTCAATCAGGCAATAAACCAAAAACCATATTTATGGGAACCATGGGAATTACGAGCAATAGCGAAATACTATCTTGACGATTGGCAGGGAGCAGCCGAAGATGCTTCGCAAGCTATAAGACTTAACCCCTATATCACCAATCTGTATGATTTGCGTGGTATTACCTACATTAGACAAAAGGAATATGACGCAGCAATAAAAGACTATACAAGTGCTATAACTCTTGATGCTACCAATAAGGGATATTGGTGTAACAGAGCCGCATGCTATCTTGAAAAGGGCAGCTACGATACAGCTCAGGTGCAACTCGACATTATTATCGACAAATGGAAGAAATATGCTACGCCATACCTCATGAAAGCAGAAGCGTACCTTTTACAGAAAGACACTGCACAGGCTTCGATATGGATTGACAAGACTCTCAATGTAGAATCATACAACGCTGAAGCATGGAGAATGAAGGGATACTTAGCACTACAACACAGTCAGTGGCAAGTGGCTGACTCATGTTTGTCAAGAGCCCTACACTATAAACCCAAAAACGTAGCATGCTATATTAACAGAGCTTTAGCAAGACTGAAATTATACAATTTACGAGGAGCTATGTCCGACTACGACACGGCATTAGAGCATGATCCGAACAACTTCCTTGCTCACTACAATCGTGGCATACTCAGACAGCAGGTTGGAGATGACAACAGAGCTATAGAGGATTTTAACTACGTTCTGTCATTAGAGCCAGGAAACATTCTCGCACTTTTCAATCGTGCCACCCTACTCGACCGAACCGGAGACTTAAGGGGAGCAATCAGAGACTATAGTATAGTAATCAGACAATTCCCGAATTTCTGGACAGGTTTGCACTATCGTGCTGCATGTTACAGAAAACTTGGCATGAATGCGAAGGCTGAGCAGGATGAGTTTCGCATAATAAAAGCCCAAATGAATAAGCATATGGGCATACAAAACCGTTGGAGCAAGGCAAAACTTAATGCTATGCGAAAACTGAGCGACATAGACCCTGAGAAATATAACCAGATAGTCGTAGATGACGAAGAAAAGAACCAGCACGAATATGCAAGTGCATATAGAGGAAAGGTGCAGAATAGAAATTCTTCCGACATTTTCCAACCATACATAGCACTCACCATGTCTCACAAGCAGACAGACAATGTGTCTTCATACGTGCCATACGAGGAACATGCAACTCATTTCTTCGAAAAAATATATCACGTTACAAAACACAATGACCTGCTACACATCAGACTTGGTAACGTAAGTGAGGCAAATGGCACCGAAACATTTGCTGCTATAGACTCGCTAACCTCTATGATTAACCATGCAAAAAATATTGAGGATGCACTTAACTACACATTAATGAGAGCTGTAGCATATTCTTCTGCACTCAATTTTCAAGACGCCATTAATGATATAAACAAGGTGTTTGAAACACAACCCGACAAATTCATTGCATTGTGGCAGAGAACAATATGTGAGGCAATGATGGTGGAATTTGAAAAGAGCACTACCCCACGAGAGGCAGAAATGCGACATCTCGGCGTGGTAAATGATTTCACTAAATTGCTTGAAATATCCCCCAATAATCCTATGGTGCTCTATTGTTATGGCACATATAATGCAAGGAAGGGAGATTATGATAAGGCTATTGAAATATTCAATAAAGTAATACAATTATCTCCGAGAATGCCGTACGCCTACTACAACAGAGGACTCTCATACATGAAAAAAGGGAATAGCATAGAAGCAAAACGGGATTTCTCTAAGTCTGGTGAATTGGGATTATATGGAGCATATAGTTTACTAAAAAAATAAGCATACCATTATATAATATAAAGATGTATAGGCTTTTATTCTTTGCAGTTTTCAGCCTTTTTGTTATAAAAGCAGAGGCACAGACAGTAACAGACATGTTTATAGACATGCCTGATAGTATTATACCTTATATAGATAGTAAACAACGCAAGGAACTTGTAGAACTTAAGCATATGGAACCTGATAGTACGGCAACAATCGGCAACAACTTAGGTAAAATCAAACTGACAAGACTCTCTGATTCTATTCTCACTTTGCAGTTATCAGAATGTAATACAATCGAGCTTGGAAAACTTGAAGACAACAAGTTTGTCTTTATAAAAACTTATGGAGCTCCTTTACAAGAAAGTCTATGTTGTATAATCGACAATAAATGGAGAAAAATTAAAATGGTGGATTTTTCCGATATTAATTTCATACAGGAATCCGATTCCATACCTGAACTGGAACAAAAAGAAATGATGCAACTACTAGAGTTTTCCCTTATTAGTGCATCAATAGCAACCATTCCTGACGAGCTTATTATAAAGTTAAATACCCCTTTAGTGACTACGGAAGAAAAGAAAAAGTTTGATGCCATCATATTGCAAAGAAATGTAAAATGGAATGGTAAAGCATTTAATTAATGTAAAAAACTTCGTTTAAAATATTCTTTTCCTTCAAAAACTCTTGCATAAAGGAAAAAAAACAGTAAATTTGCATCGTGTTTTTCATGGTATTAGATTATTAAGGTTAACGAAGATTGGTTGTCGTGAGACAATCAATTTTTTTTGTATCTGTTTTTTAGGTTTTTATATTCAAAAGTTGTGTATGTTAAAAAAATATAGTAACTTTGCAGAAAATTTGAGCATTAATCGATGAACAGCATCAAAGTCATAAAGGTACAAAGCAAGAAAGAGATGAAGATGTTTATCTCGTTCCCGCACACTTTATATCAAAAATATGACAATTATGTGCCAGATTTAGACTCTGACGTTGAAGACTTCTTTAATCCTAAAAAGAATCGCAACTTGGCTTACGCTGACGTTCAACCATTCCTTGCAATGCGTGATGGTGAGGTCGTGGGAAGAATAGCTGGCGTAGTAAGCCACAAGTCAAATTCCACTTGGAATAAGCGTATTGTCAGGTTTACATATATTGAATTTATAGATGACCTGGATGTGTCTAAAGCACTACTTGATACAGTAGCAGAATGGGGAAAATCATTCGGAATGAATGAAATTCAAGGACCGATGGGCATTATAGACTTTGACAAAGAAGGTATGCTCATTGAGGACTTTGATTTGCCAGGATGCTTTATGGAGTTTTGGAATCCCCCATACTATAAGAGTCACATGGAGCAGCTCGGATTCAAGAAAGGTGCAGACTGGCTACAGATACGTTTTGAGGTTCCTGAGCAGATACCTCCTCGCTTCCAACGAGTGGCAGACTATTCTAAGCAGGAATTTGGCGTGCATGTAGTGCGCAAGACCAAAAAGGAAATCACACAGGGTTATTCGCATAAGATATTCAAACTACTGAACGAATCTTTTGCTCAACTATACGGTTTTGCACCATTCTCTGAAGAACAGGCTGAAGAAGTATTGGCACGCTTTCTTCCTTTCTTAGATATGGATATGGTACCTATCGTTGAAGATAACAAAGGTGAACTGGTAGGAATAGCCGTTACATGTCGAGATTTCTCAGATGGAATAAAAAAAACACATGGTAAACTCCTACCCTTTGGATGGTTACATTTGCTTAAAGCCATAAAACTTGGCAAACAAGACAAAGCGCAACTGATGATTATAGGCATAAGACCTGACATGCAGGGCATGGGTGTTAACGCCACAATATTTGCCCATCTTATACCAGTATATCATAAACTCGGAATAAAATGGTGCGAGACCAATCCACAGTTGGACACCAACGTAAGAGAACTTTCTCAGTGGAAGCCACTGAACCCCAAGACGGTAAAACGTCGCAGGTGTTGGCAAAAGGACATTTAAACTAGCGAACATTATTTTAAACGGACATAATTAATATACTAAAAATATATTGAACATGAATAGAGTTGTAATTACAGGTATGGGTATCTGGTCTTGTCTCGGACAGACTCTTGATGATGTACGTCAGGCTTTGTATGAAGGCAAGAGTGGTATAATCTTCTCACAGGAACGCAAAGATGCAGGTTTCCGCTCAGCCCTTTGTGCAGATGTTCCGCAACCAGACCTCAAGCCTTTTGTTCCACGCAATATGCGCCAATTCATGCCTGAGGAGGCTCAATACGCTTATATGGCAACCAAAGATGCTTTGGAAGCAGCTAAAATAGACCAGGATTACCTTGACAAGAATGAAGTCGGTATCATATATGGTAACGATTCTGTAGCAGAGGCAACAATGAGAGCACTTGACAAGTTCCGTGAGTTTGGCGATACAGCAGCTTGCGGTTCTGGTGCTATATTCCAGTCTATGAACTCTACTGTGACTATGAATCTTGCCTGTCTTTTCAAACTGCGTGGTATCAACCTCACATCAAGTGCTGCATGCGCTTCAAGTTCTTTGGCAATAGGTAATGCATATCTTCTTATCAAGAATGGACTCTCTGATTGCATTATTGCAGGTGGAGCACAAGAAGCAAATATGTATTGTGTCGCATCATTTGATGGTATACAGGCATTCTCTACACGTGAAGATGAACCAACCAAAGCATCAAGACCTTTTGACAAGGGACGCGATGGACTTGTTCCTGGTGGTGGTGCTGCTACAGTTATACTTGAAAGTTACGAGCATGCTATCAAGCGTGGTGCACCAATCCTTGCTGAAGTTGTAGGTTGGGGATTCTCAGGTAATGGTGACCATATCTCTACACCAAATGTCGCAGGTCCTGCACGTTCTCTTGAACTTGCTCTTAAGAATGGTGGCATCGATCCTAAGCAGATTGGCTACATTAATGCTCACGCTACATCTACCCACGCTGGTGACGGTCGCGAAGCAATGGCTATTGCACAGGTCTTTGGTGATTATAAAGTGCCTGTTACCTCCACAAAATCACAAACTGGTCATGAGATGTGGGCTGCCGGTGCTGCTGAGACAATTTATTCTATGCTCATGATGAAAAACAACTTCATTGCTGGAAATATCAATTTCACTGAGCCTGATGAAGAGACTTCATGCATTAATGTCATTCCAGAAACTATCTCTGCTAATTTTGACATGTTCCTTAGTAACTCATTCGGCTTTGGTGGAACTAACTCTACGCTTATTATCAAAGATTTTAAGGGATAAATACAATTTATAGAATAAACAAAAACAGAATTAATAATTAAAAAAGATTTTTATGACACGCGAAGAAATTATTGCAAAAGTCAACTCTGTACTCGCTGAAGAGTTTGAAGTTGAAGAAAGTGCCATCACTCCTGAGGCTAATGTTAAGAACACACTTGCCCTCGACAGTCTTTCACTCGTTGATCTTGTAGCACTTATCCAGTACACCTACAAGATTAAGATTCCTGCAGAGGATCTTCCTAAAATCCAGACCTTTAAGGATTTGTACGACTATATTGAGTCACACCTCTAATCATGGATATAAAAAAACTTATACCACAACGCTCGCCGATCATGATGGTCGACGAGCTGTTGTGTGTTAATGGAGACGAGGCTACCTGTCAGCTTACAATTCGTCAAGACAATTTCTTTATTGACGAAGACGGTCTTATGGCTGAACCTGGTCTTATTGAGCACATAGCCCAATCTGCAAGTGCTTTTGCTGGATATAGGGCTTTTGAGGCAGGAGCTACTGAGCCTCCTGTAGGATACATTGGCGAAGTAAAAAACTTTCATCTCTATAAGCGTCCTAATGTAGGTGATATTCTCACCACAACCATTACTATGGGACCAGAGGTAGAGGGCATTACCATCATTCGTGGCGAAACAAAGTGTGGCGATGACACTATAGCTGACACACAGATGAAGATTTTCGTTAAGCCATAAGAAGAAACAACTCTTGTAGCAATAACGCATTATGTTTTTAGAAAACAACTTTTACAAGATATTAAGCGAAGAAAAACAGGATATGTCTGGAACCTATAAGGTTGCCATCCTTCCTGAATGTAATGTCTATGACGGACATTTTCCTGGTGACCCCGTATGCCCAGGCGTATGCAATATAGAAACCATCAAGGAATGTGCCATAAAACTCATAGGACACGATCTTCGAATCCAATCCATCAAGCAATGTCGCCTTACCGCTATTGCGACTCCAAAGGTTTGTCCTGAAGTAACCATTTCAGTTAATGCCACCCCAAAAGACGATTCTTATATAGTAGTGGCAACAATCGCTGATGACAAGCAAAGCTATATGGAATTCAAAGGAACACTTGCGTAAAAACAATTATGACAGAATTATTCATAAAAATATATCACTATTTCAAATACCATCGTGCGCTCATGTGGCTCTCGATGGTTTTGCTATTTGTTATAGTAGGTTTCTTTTCAAGTCAAATTCACCTTGAGGAAGACCTTAATAAACTCATGCCTTCATCAAAGAATCCCGATGGTACTACTAAGATGGCATTCGCAGACCTTCGTATCAAGGATAAGACCTTCCTTTTGTTTGAAGCAAGAACAAAGAGTGGCGATGCCATTAATCCGAAGGACATGAATGACGATGTGGTCAACAATCTCACCACTGTATGTGATGCTTTTGTTGATTCTCTACTCGCTACTGATACTGACACAGCAAATAGAATAATCGGCGACATCTTCTATTCCATCCCAGAAGACATCATGCTTGATGGAATAAGTTTCATGCAAGAGAATGTTCCGTCTTATATTGACACTTCTGCTTATTCTGCTTTTGACACTCTGCTTACTGTTCAGCACATGAAGAAGCAGATGACACAAAATGCAGAAGACCTGAAGGGCGAGTTTGGCGAGATGTTCCCTGAACTTATACAATCAGACCCTATAGGTATGCGTAGTGTACTGATGAAGCAGATGGAATCAATGATGCAGGCTACTGGCGGCAGTTACAAAACCATCAACGACCACTTTTTTGTACGCGACTCAACCGTATGTGTTGCCTTTATCTCCCCTTCCTTCTCAGCTACCAACACAGGTCAGGGCTCACAACTGTTCATAAACCTCAACAACCTTATTGAGAAGTTTCAAAAGACTCATCCCGAGGTAAAGATAAGTTATCACGGTACTCCCGCAAGTGGCTATTATAACTCATCTACCATCAAAGGCGACCTTACCTCCACTATAGCATGGTCACTCGTAATAGTTCTTGTAGTGCTGTTTATATGTATGCGCAACTGGAACACTATTCCGTTGCTCATACTCCCAGTTGCCTTTGGTGCTTTGTTCGGACTCTCCATGATGTATTTCATCAAAGGACAGTTCTCTCTACTTGCGCTCGGAATAGGTGCCATCGTACTTGGTGTCGCCATGAGTTATGTGCTTCATATTCTTACACATTATAAATATGTTGACGACCCGGAAACTGTACTACGTGATGAAACCAAGCCTGTACTCCTTGGCTGTCTCACCACTATCGGCTCTTTCATGGGGCTCATCTTTATCAAGACCGACCTTCTGCAAGACTTCGGACTCTTTGCCGCCTTTGCCATTGTAGGCACTACGCTGTTTGCATTGGTATATCTCCCTCATCTTATGACAATGGAGAAGAACAAGGTGAACACAAAAGCATTTGCCATCATTGACAAAATCAACAACTATCCTTTTGAACGTAAAAAGCCACTTTTGGCTGTTATAGGAGCAATAACCGTAATATGCCTAATATTCTACATAGCAAAGGGCACAGACTTTGATGCAGACATGGGTAATCTCGGCTACCTCTCTGATAACACCGAATACTCTGAGGCACTTCTGCGTGACAAGACATATACAGCAGATAAGTCAAAATATTTTGCAACTCAGGGAAAGACGATGGAAGAGGCACTCAACAATTTCTCTCTTCTTTCTGCCAAACTTGATTCACTGCAAAAGATAGGATTGGTAAAAGACTACACTCACACAAACGTAATCTTTGTACCACTTAAAGTACAACAAGAGCGTATAGACGCATGGAAAGCTTACTGGACACCTGAGAAACTCGCCAAAGTGAAGTCACTTATTGCAACTACAGCACCAAATGCTGGATTTACGGCAGACGGTTTCCAACCATTCTTCGATCTGGTTGAAGCCGACTACACCCCCACTCCGCTTTATGAGGCAGACATCATTCCAGCAGGCTATCAGTCAACCCTCATGGAACAGACTGCCGCAGGTGACTATCTCTGTTTCACTTCCGTACGATGTGCAAACGATTCCATCAGAGGAAAGAATACCGACTATAACCGTATCTGTGATGCAATAGCCAACGAACCAAATATGATGGTGCTTGACACCTATTACTACACCACCGATGGACTGAACGACCTCAACCATGACTTCAACATCCTTCAGTGGGTAAGTATGGCATTCGTATTCGTTGTTCTGCTATTCTCTTTCCATTTCAACCTCAAGCACACCATCCTGGGCTTCGCGCCAATACTTCTCTCATGGCTTATAGTGCTTGGAGCTATGGCTATGTTTGGTGTACGCTTCAACCTTATCAATATAATAATATCTACCTTTATATTCGGTATAGGTGTTGACTATTCTATATTCATCATGAACGGTCTCATAGCAGGAAATACCAACAACCATGTGCTTGCTTACCATAAGACGGCTATTTTCTTCTCAGCATTCATCCTTATCGTAACGGTAGCATCAATGCTGTTTGCTAACCATCCTGCCATCAAGTCTGTTGGTTTCGCCACACTTGTCGGTATGGTTTCCGCTGTTGTTCTCTCTTATGTAGTTCAGCCAGCAGTATTCCGTTGGATGGAAAAGAAATCATAAAGTATAGAATTAGTTCTTACAGCCAAAACAAAATAAAACTCCCTTGCACTCATGTAGTACAAGGGAGTCTATTTATATTCTTATCCGTTTATTTTACTGAAGGAATGAGATCAATACACCTGCAGCAACAGCCGAACCTATCACACCTGAGATGTTAGATGCCATGCAATAGTTGAGCACGTGGTTCTTAGGGTCGTACTTGGTTGCTATTTCGTTGGCAACACGCGAAGCCATCGGCACTGCTGAGAGGCCTGTTGCTCCAATCAGCGGATTAACCTTCTTCTTGGTAAAGAGGTTAAATATCTTCACCATACAGATGCCAGCAGAGATAGACAAGGCAAAAGCGAGGAAGCCACCTACTACAATACCTATGGTCTGAAGGTTGAGGAAGGCATCAGCCGTCATTGTTGCACCAACTGATAGTCCGAGGAATATCGTTGCTGTATTCATGATAGCATTTGATGCTGTGTCAAACAGGCGGCTTGTCATTGAGCCTAATTCCTTTAGCAGGTTACCAAACATCAGCATACCAACAAGGCTGACAGCCGTAGGCACGAGCAGAGCCACAATTATCGTAACCGTTATAGGGAACAGAATCTTGAGCACACGCAGATTCTTTATCTCTGTCTTATTAGGATACTTCTTATCCTGCTCCTTCATATTTATCATCAGTTCCTTCTTTGTGCACAGGCACTTTACCACGAGTGGTATGATAACAGGCACCAACGCCATGTAGCTATATGCCGCTATGGCGATAGGACCAAGCAGTTCGGGAGCAAGTTTGATAGTCGTAAATATAGCCGTAGGGCCATCAGCACCACCAATGATGCCGAGTGAAGCAGCCTGCTGAGGTGTAAAGCCCATAGCAAGGGCACAAAGCAGTACGGCAAAGATACCAAACTGGGCTCCAGCACCAAATATTGAAAGTCTGAGGTTACGCAACATAGGACCAAAATCGGTCAGCGCACCCACGCCCATAAATATAATAGGTGGAATGAAACCTGTCTTGATGCACATATAGTATATGAAATTCATCAATCCGAGGTCGTGAGCTATCTTGTGCAGAGGCATATTCCATATCACTTCCTTGTTGCCATCAGCATCCAAGAGGAAGGAGCCGTCGGAAAGCGGTATGTAACCCTCTGACGTAACTGTGGTCACGCCCATTCCGCCACCAGGGAAGTTTGCCAGAAGCACGCCCATACCTATAGGTACGAGCAACAGTGGCTCATACTTCTTTACTATGCCGAGGTAGAGCAGTATGCATGCTATTACTAACATGATAAGAAACGACCAGTCACCACCCGTCTGAGCGAATGACGTCATTTCCCATATTTTTTGTAGGATTTCCATTAATCTACTTTTGTACTTTTAATCTCTTGAACTTTAATACTTAAGCTATCGTCATCAGCACATCGTCCTCTTCTACAGAATCGCCAGATGTGAAAGCGATTGAAGTTATGGTGCCACTCTTCTCAGCCTTTATGCGGTTAAACACCTTCATAGCCTCTATGTAGCAGATAACCTCACCTTCCTCCACGTGATCACCTACCTTCTTTGGTGTTTCTGATGACGACTGTACGAGGTAAGCCTTACCCTCCAGTGGTGCAAGTATCTCTATACCCTCACCCTTGACAGGTGCTGCTGGCTCTGCAGGAGCAGCCTGTTGTGTCAGTCCTGGAGTAGCTGCTGACGCTGGCATCGTGCCGTCATAGCTGATATTTACGAGGTAGTTCTTGCCATTTACGTTTACCGTAACCTGTTTAGGCAACTGCTTCTTCACGTTTTCTGCGCCGTGAGCATGAACCTGCTTCTTCTCCTTACGCTCTGCGAGGTCCTTCTCGAATGCCGCCTTAGCAGCCCCGCTCTTGTAAGCCTCATACTGTTGCGGGTGCATAGCATACTCGAAGAGTTCCTCGTCATCCTCGCCAAGCTCCCAACCTGCCTGTTTCATCTTCAAGCGATATGTCTCAAGCTCATCTGGATAGTTATCCTGTGGGTCTGTAGTAAGGAACTTACGTCCCTCTTTCTTCGCCATATCCTTAAACAGCTGGTCAACCTCTCCAGGCAACTTGCCGCTCTTGCCCAGTATCATATCCCATATATTCTCGGCTATCATAGACCAGCGCTCCTTGCCCTTCTCCATCTGTATCACGTTCATCAGCGCGAGGTTCTTCACATACTGAGAGAACGGAGTGACGAGACATGGGTAGCCCACCTTTGGCCATACGTAAGCCACCTCGTCGAAGAGCTTTATCAGCAGTTCGTCAGTGGTAAGCTCTGGCTGGTTGTTCTTCACCTTCCACTTGTTCAGTGAGCGCAGGTTGTCCTCAAGGTCGGTCATCAGCGAACCCATCATGCCTCCTGGCAGTCCTGGCTTAATGAGGAGTGAGTTATTGAGGTGATTGAGTTTTGGGATATAGTAGCCAAGGAAGTCATCCATCATTTCCTGAATCTGGGTGCGTACCTCCATGTATGCAGCCATATTTATCTCTTTAACCTTGAATCCAGCATCCTTCAGCATCTCCTGTACGGCGATAATATCTGCGTGACCAGTACCCCATGACAAAGGTGATACAGCTGTATCAATATAATCACAACCACCACGAGCCACCTCGAGTATTGATGCCATGTTGAAGCCAGGACCGGCATGAGAGTGATACTGTATTATGATGTCCTTCTTGTAAGCCTTGATGCCAGCCACAATCTTGCCCAAAGACTCGGGACGACCTATGCCTGCCATATCCTTCAGACATATCTCGTCAGCACCAGCTTCGATGAATGTCTTGGCAAGGTTTATGTAGTATTCTACTGTATGTATTGGCGAATGAGTAATACAAAGCGCAGCCTGAGCTATCATGCCAGCCTCCTTCGCATACTGTATGGAAGGAATCACGTTGCGTGGGTCGTTCAGTCCGCAGAATATACGGGTGATGTCAGTACCCTGAGCCTTCTTTACCTTGTAGAAGAGTTTACGCAGGTCCTTAGGACAAGGGCTCATGCGCAGTCCGTTCAGCGCACGGTCCAGCATGTGTGTCTGAATGCCAGCCTCGTGGAAAGGCTTCGTCCACTCGCGAACTGCCTTGTTAGGATTTTCACCATAAAGCAGGTTTACCTGTTCAAAACCACCACCGTTAGTCTCCACGCGGTCAAAGCATCCCATCTTTATAATCGCAGGAGCAACCTTTACAAGCTGGTCCACACGTGGCTGATACTTACCAGCACTCTGCCACATATCACGAAAGACCAGACTGAACTTAATTTCTTTTGCCATTTATCTTTATTCTGTTTTTTTAACTTTCTACCTTAGTCTATGCCTGCCTCATACAACTCTAGAGGCTCTTTATCTCAGCCACGGTGCCCTTGCCGCCAGTAATCTTGGCAACAGCCTGATTGATAGCCTCTACCACGTCAGGAGCAATCGGCATTACCCTTGCCGCTGTCTTAGCTGGCTTCACATCCTCCTCTGGAGCAACCTTGTTTACAATCTTAATAAGCAAATTGCTTAACTGGATAATGATAACCAATACGGCGAATACTGTTACCATTCCTACAATCATCAGCGTAATACCTATATTCATATCTGCGGAAAAAAAGAAAAATAATCGTTATATAATGCAATTTGCACCAACCTACTGGCTGGATGGCAGTAAATTGGTGCAAAGTTAATAAAAAATATTTGAATATGAAAGTTTTTTTTCTGCTTTTTTATGCAGTCACAGATTTAGATCTTTTCTTCTTCGTCCAGTCGCCCCCCCACAGATATTTGTTCGTATCCTTAACTATCACGTTGCTAAGCAGAATAAGAGCCATGAGGTTAGGAATAGCCATGAGGGCATTAAAGATGTCAGCCATTGTCCAAACGGTGTTGAGGTTGACTACCGACCCCACAAGCACGGCACAGAGAAACATCCACATATAAGCCTTAACAGCCTTTGTACCAAACAGATACTCCACAGCTCTCTGGGCATAGATGCTCCATCCGAGAATGGTGGTAAAGGCAAAAGTAAAAAGTCCGAACATCAAGAGCGGTTCGCCTATTGACGGAATAAGTGAGAATGCCAGTTTTGTAAGCGTACCACCATTCATGTTTTGTGATTTCAGTTCAAGAACATGCGCAAACACCTTGCCAAGCGTATGGGTATGGAATACCTCCACATCAGCGAAACTCAGTACGCTACTAACAATCACGAGACCCGTCATAGCACATATCACAACAGTATCCCAGAATGTGCCACTTGCACTGACAAGCGCCTGACGCACAGGATTCTTAGTCTTCGCAGCAGCAGCTACGAGGGGTGCCGAACCCAGACCTGACTCATTAGAGAACAGTCCTCGAGCAATACCATAGTGGGCTGCTATCATCACTCCTCCGCCTGCTACTCCTCCACCTACGGCATCTGGGTCAAATGCTGAGAGACAGATAAGTTTTATGGCAGGAATAACATGGTCGGCATTCATGCACAGCAGTACAATACAGCCTATAACATACATTACAGCCATGAAAGGCACCAAGGCTGTACACACCTTAGCTATACTCTTTATACCACCTATTATAACAAGTGCCACAAGTACCGTTACCACAATACCTGTAATCCATGTATCAATGCCCATCACCTCGTTGGCGAGGTGAGAGATGGCATTAGCCTGAACGGTGCTGCCTATGCCAAATGCAGCAATAGCCGTAAACAAGGCGAAGAGCACACCTGCCCACTTAGCATGCAAACCATATTCAAGGGCATACATCGGACCGCCTATCATATATCCTTTCTTGGATGTCTTACGATATTTCACGGCAAGCAATCCCTCGCCATATTTCGTAGCAATACCGAAGACACCAGTGAGCCAGCACCACAACACGGCACCTGGACCGCCCAGCGCTATGGCTGTTCCCACACCTATGATGTTACCAGTACCAATGGTAGCCGCGAGAGCTGTTGCCAGAGCACCAAACTGGCTCACATCACCCTTGCCGTCTTTATCCTTAGCAAGAGAGAGTTTTATGGCTGTAAAGATTTTACGTTGTGGGAACTTCAGTCGGATGGTAAGCAAAATATGCGTACCAACCAACAGTATTATCATAGGATAGCCCCACAGGAAATCACTTATAGCTGAAAGAATGGAGTCAATTGAATTCATAGTTATGAGTCTTGCGCTGGTGTTTTGAGTATTATTGATGTGGCGCCAATGGTGAAGAGTGTGTCATTATATATTACACGCTTCTCTCTGTCGCCAAGTATCTGATTATCAACGAATGTGCCAGTATAACTGGGACCGTCTCTGAGCACATATTTCAGTTTGCCCTGCTTGTCTCTTGACACGTTGATTACACAATGGTTCATATCTATCGACGGGTCGTTGGTCTCGATTGGTGTATTACACTTCGAACCCTTCATGTATCTGCCAATTATGTTATCGCCCATCTTGAGTGGCAACACCTGTTTGTAGTGAAACACATTCTCTATCACCACTATGGTGCCTACACCCTGATCAGCCTCTTCCGTTGTCGGATTTTCGTCCTTCTGCTGGTTGCGTAGTTTGGAAACGCCTATGCGTATTCCAAACTCCTTACCACAGTCAGGACACTGGAAAACAAGTGACTGTCCTGCGTGATACCTTGTTTCATCAAAGGTGATGAAGTTGTCACATTTAGGGCAACGTACTCTTTTCATATCTTAGCAATCCATGCCTCACAAAACTGACGATCGGCATTTCTCAACTTATGTAAAGCCGCATTGGCAGAAACTTCTGTATCGTAATGTCCAAAGACAACCTTTCTCTGCGAACCCTTCTCAAGCACCTCAGCCTTGATGTAGCCTGCAGCCTTGAGCTTATTCACAAAGTCCTCAGCACCTTTTTTGCCCACCTTGCTGGCAAGCACAATAGTGAAGAAATTTGTCTTTACTGGCTCAGCCTGCTTAGCCACAGCATTTGTTTTAGCCTTCGCAGTCTCAGCTGCCACAGGAACTGTACATACATTATTTACTTGCGTACATGCTGTCTTATTTTGTTTTACAAGGGTCGAAACTATTCCCGCATCAACCACAGAGCATTGCTGAACGTCGCTACTGCCTATGCCGAGCGGAATGCTTGAGAATACAAACAGCAACAGCATCATGGCAGCAACCAGCACGTTGCGCACAGCATTGACACTAATGCTTATCTTACGTGAATCGTGGTCTATGACTGTCTCTGCCTTAGCCAAATCAAGCTCTGGCTCTGCAAATTTAGTCTCAGCATATCCACCGCTTATAGGAATAGCTATGGTTTCAGGCTTTCTGCTGATACGATCCATGCTGTATGAACTCAGCGCATATAAATAAGGAGTAAGCAAACCTGCCATGCAAGGCTCAAAGTCATACTTCTCATCTGATGTGTATCTGAGTGTTCCTATACCGTAAAATTCATACTTACCCTCGATAGCAAGCGTCTGCCTTACCTCTTCAACGTCAGAGGCTATCATGCGTATTGCCTCAGGATAGCTGACGTCATAAGCCTCAACATAAGACTGCGCAAGCAGAGAATCATTCAACCTCAGCTGGGGGTTGAAACCTATTGTGCGCTGAGGCTGATAAAACATTCCCTCCTCTTCAGAATATTCTGCATGCACATAATGAGCCATGAATCCACCAAAGTCTGGAACGATAACGCAGTCATTATCAAGCAGAAGGATTTCGATATGTCGAGTTAATTCTATCATTTAAGTTAGTATTTCTTGTATGAATTGCTTGCAAAGTTAATAAAAAAATACATTTCTCACAAACATTATGCGATATAAATGTAAAAAAAAATCTCAATGCTTTGTTCATTAAAAAAAATGTTGTAAATTTGTCCTTACAAAGCTTTTAAAACGATGAGAATATTTATCAAATACAAGAACAATATACTTCTAATACTTGAAATACTGATAGTTACGTTGTCGCTGTCAGCATGTGGCAAGAAAAACCACACCCCTACTCTCAACGAGGATAAAGCAGCCAAGAAGACCATGCAAGGCGTATGGACAGACGAATTGGAGGGCAATATCATCTTTTCTGTGAAGAATGACACCATATATCATAATGATACGCTAAGCGAACCAGCATTCTTCTATATCTACAAGGACACCTTATTTATTAAGTATCACAATATGGTGAAGTATCCTATTAAGGAACTCACTGAAGAATCTCTCGTGTTTATCGACGAAACAGGCGACGAGATCGAGCTTATCAAGAACAACACCCCTGCAGGCAGCATCGCTCCTACCACTGAAGAGGCTGAGGCCCCTAATCAGGGCAAGGTGATTAAGAAGGATACCGTACTGACCTTTGGCGACAAGCGCTATCATGCCTACAAGAAGGTAAACCCTACCTCATTCAAGGTTTACATACAGTCTAAGAATGTTGACGGACTGAGTGTAGAGCAGATATATTATGACAATATCGTGCATATAGCCCTCTATGCTGGTCACAAGAGAATTTTCGGACAGAATATCACTAAGGCAGACTTTAAGGGCTTGGTGCCTGACAACTATCTGGAGCAGGCTATCCTTTCAGATATTACCATAAAAGGAGCCAGCAAGGATGGAGTTACTTTTGTTGCCATACTCACCATCCCCGACTCTAACACCAACTACATGATTAACATCATCATTTCACCAACAGGTCAAAAGACGCTTTCATTATGAGATACCAGCCTATTGACAACGCAGAAGTGATAGCCCAAGTAAGGGAATTGGTGGAAAAGAGAAAGATGTATAGGGATAACAGACTCAGTCTTACACAGATAGCAAAAGAGGTAGGCATTTCACGCTCCACTCTCTCTACTATATTAAATAAGGAGTTGGGAATGTCGTTTCTCGACTACGTAAACGGATTAAGACTCAACTTTGCGCTCGACGTAATTAAAAACAATAGTGAAGAACTCTCCATTGAGCAGATCTCGCTCCTTGCAGGTTTTTCCTGCCCATCTACCTTCTACAGACAACATAAGAAGGTTTATGGCACAACACCATTAGCGAACATTAAAAACAACAAATAAATGAGACAAGAAGATTTTCAGTATTCAGGAGAACGCTTTGCCGACCTGCAGATGCTCAGGTATCAGCTTCCTGGCTTCGAGGCACTTACCCCCAAACAGAAGACATACATCTATTACCTTGCCGAGGCTACCCTCTGGGGACGAGACATCATCTACGACCAGTGGGGACGATACAACCTGTTAATAAGAAAGACCCTCGAGGCTATATATATAAAAAGGTATAGGGACGAAAAACATCTTGAGCAGATAAAGGACCAACTCACCAACGACGATAAGGCTTTCATCGAATACCTGAAGCGAGTGTGGTTCTCTAACGGCATTCACCACCACTATGGCTGCAGTAAGTTCAAGCCTGCCTTCAGCCAGGCTTTCTTTGAACAATTAGTCAAGGATACTCCTGCTGAGGCTCTGCCTATGGAGGCTGAGAAACTGCTTACCGTCCTCTGTCCTGTGATATTCGACGATACCATACTCCCCAAGCGAGTAAACAAGGCTAAGGGTGTAGATTTGATTCAGACTTCAGCCTGCAACTTCTATCAGGGTGTTACCCAACAGGAGGTAGAAGATTTCTATGCAGCTAAGAAAGGCAATGACCCTACTCCTCCTTCCTATGGTCTCAACTCCACTCTTATAAAGGAAAATGGCGAGTTGAAGGAAGAAACATGGGCTCTTAACGGCAAGTATGGCAAGACTATCGAGAAGATTATCTTCTTCTTGAACAAAGCCTGCGATTATGCAGAAAATGAGCAACAAAAGAAAGTCATCCGCCTGCTTATAGACTACTACACCACAGGCAATCTCAAGACCTTTGACGAGTATTCTATAGAGTGGCTGAAGGAACTCGACGGACGCATAGATTTCATCAACGGCTTCATTGAGGTTTATGGCGACCCTCTGGGCTTCAAGGGCTCTTGGGAAGGCATAGTGGAATACAAGGACCTCGAGGCTTGCAAGCGAACCCAGACCATAAGCCAGAATGCCCAGTGGTTTGAGGATCACTCGCCTGTTGACCCTCGTTTCCGCAAACCACACGTTAAGGGGGTTGTGGCTAATGCCATCTGTGGTGCTATGCTTGGTGGCGACGAGTATCCTTCCACAGCTATAGGCATCAACCTGCCTAATGCCGACTGGATAAGGGCTCAGCATGGTTCTAAGTCTGTCACCATAACCAATTTTACCTCTGCATACAACAAGGCTGCTAAGGGCAGCGGTTTTCTTGAAGAGTTTGCTATTGATGAGGCAACAGTCAATATGATAAGAAAATATGGTGACACTTGTGACGACCTTCATACTGACCTGCACGAATGCCTCGGACACGGCTCAGGTCAGCTCCTGCCTGGTGTCAGCCCTGATGCCCTCAAGGCTTATGGCAACACCATCGAGGAGGCTCGTGCCGATTTGTTTGGTCTGTATTATATAGCTGACAAAAAACTCGTGGAACTGGGCTTGACGCCTGATGAGGAGGCTTATAAGTCTAATTACTACACCTACATCATGAATGGTATGATGACCCAGAATGTTCGCATTAAGTTAGGCGACAACATCGAGGAGGCACACATGCGAAATCGTGCCCTGATAGCCAACTGGAGTTATGAGCATTCTGATGGTGTCATCGAGGTGGTGGAGCGAGATGGCAAGCGCTATATCAAGATAAATGACTACCCAGCCCTTCGCCAACTCTTTGCCCGTCTGCTGGCTGAGATTCAGCGCATAAAGAGCGAGGGCGACTACGAAGCTGCCCAGCACTTGGTGGAGACCTATGCAGTAAAGATAAATCCAGACCTGCACAAGGAAGTGCTCTCTCGTTATGAGAAGCTCAATATTGCCCCATACAAGGGATTCCTCAACCCTAAGATGACTCCTGTCTATGGCTCTGATGGCGAGATAACTGACGTTCTGCTCGACTTCTCCGAATCCTACACTGAGCAGATGCTTCGCTATTCAAAAGATTACTCAGTAGAAGATTGGATTATATAATGTTGTCTTGGTTGTCCAAGTTGTCTTTTAATTTTTGAGCTCTTGAATCCTTCCAGTCTTCATAAAGACATCAAGCAGTCCCTGCGATTGCTGATGAACGGAGTGGCAGCCCAGTCGCTTCGCGATAAGGGTATGGACTATCACCTCAACTGGGGAGCCAACCTCCTGCACCTAAGGGAAATGGCGAGCCAATATGAGCCTTCGCTCGAACTCGCCACCCTCTTGTGGACAGATAATATCAGGGAATGCAAGATACTCGCCACTATCCTCATGCCAGTAGGCGAATTCTCTGAAGACCTCGCCATGAAATGGATTAGCGAAACACCCACCCAGGAAATAGCCGAGATAGCCTCCAAACAGCTGTTCAGCCAAGTACCCTATGCCAAGTCCCTCGCTTTGCACCTCATCACCTCAGCAGACATGATGCCCCAACTCTATGGCTATTGCATCCTTGGCTCACTTAGCAATCTCTCTCCTGAAGAGAAGCAACAAATAATCCTCCAAGCCAACAACACCATTAACGACACCACTCTCCCCATAGGTCTGCGACACTCAGCCCATAACGCTATGCTCCGCATAGAGAATGCCTAATACTGTAAAAAACTTTCAGCCATCTCGTTCAGGGCTACGCAATCGTTACGCGTAATATGGCGCTTGTCTGCATCATACTGCCAAGGACTTAATATCAGCACTCTTCCTTCAGCACAGGCTTCAAAGAGAGCATCTGTCGGCTTGTAATAATCGCGAAAGCCATTATCAGCCAAAAGAATAAAGGAAAGCTTCTCTTCCAAAAGAACATTCTGCACACGTTTCTCGTCAGGAGAGATGAATGGCGATACCATCACCACACCCTTGCGAGCCTTAAGCACACAGCTGTTCATATAGTCTCTCAACTGCTGACTGTCTCCTCGTTCTGCTGCCTTCACCCAGATGCTACGCACATGCACCACATCATACTGCCTGGCATGTAGCAGGGCAACATTTCCCACACCATCAAAACTACGGCCAGCTATCTCAATGCCTTTCTGCACCCTGAAGAAGCCAGGCATCATTCGCTTCGTAGCCAAACGCTGAGGGTTCATCTGCACATAGTGCATCATCGCTCTCAGCTGACCCTTGCGTGACAAAGGACGAATAAAAGGTCGTTCCGTAAAAATAGGGAAAGCCCAGCTATCGCTTCCTTGGTCTGTTGTTCCTTGGTTCGTTGCCTCTTTGTCTCTTGTCCCTTCGTTTGCTATTTCTCCTTTGTTCGTTGCCTCCGAATTTAATTCGGAAGAAACCGCCAAAGTATATGCCCTCCCCAGCTTCTTCACGCCCTGCCAATAGCCGCGAATCACGCTGCGAATGCTTGTGTCCATAACCCTCGTCACCTGAATGACGGCATGCAGATGATCAGGCATCAGGCAAAACTGGAAAATACGGATGGCTGGATAGTGCTTGCACATCACATACAGCTCATCAATAACAGCATTGCCCAACGTTGTGCGCTCCACTCGCGCCTGGGAAGGGTCATTATCAGGTATCACCAACTTGCCCAATAAAGGCTGGCGCGACGGCACTATCAGCGTGATATGATAAATACCTATGCCCCTCCATGCCGTTCCTGGCTCCTGCCATTGCCAATGCTCTTCTGTCATAATGTTCTTCTTAGCAGCTTTTCTTGTTATCTTTTGACCACAAAGTTAAGGCTTTATTTTGAAAGTTGCAAAAAGAAAAGAAGAAATCACATAATAGTCAATGCTATATTTGATATTCGTAATTTCTCCTCCGATTTTCAATCTGCAAAATTAAATAATTATTTTTGTTTCTCCAAACAATGGAGAGAAAAAGTAGAGAAAAGAAAGAATTTTTCATTTTAACCTCACATACTCACTTAGGGGCTCTCAAAGCGCATGGATACTGGGATGAGGATAGTGACCTATGTTTGGCTATACCTCACTTAGAGGTCACTTTATACCTCTGAAGTGCCCACCACTTTTTCACTTTGTCATGAAAACGGCGATTTCACTGACAAAGTGAGTTTTTGGGAAGCCGTGAGAGTGAAGAATTTGGAGGCGAGTGGGAAGTTGGCTTCAAATTCTGGAATCTCGCGAATTTTGTAAGAAATTGGATGTCAGAGGGTTGAAAAATGGAGCAAATTTTATGCTGTGATATTGGTATAATAATCTGCGAATAAGGGTCGGATTTTTGGTTGCAGAAGCAATGCTTTTGCATGCAGAAGTAATGCTTCTATCTCTAAAAGTAATGCTTTTATAGGTAAAAATTAAGAAAGTCTCGATTTTTGGTTAAAAAAGGGGGCTGGAATGCTCTAAATTTGATTTTGAAACGAAGATTTTTGAATGAGCAGAGTGTCACAAAATGGAGGTTTTTGCTTACGTTTTGTTAATATAATGGCAAGGATTTCAAATAATTTATGCGTTCATTATTATTTTTATAAGGAAAAAGTTAGGCTGAATGTAGTTTTTTTTGTACCTTTGCAGACTAATAGGACAACAAATTACATTTATATATGCTTACACTTAAACTTATCACAGAAGAGAGAGAACGAGTAATTAAGGGTCTCGAGAAAAAGCATTTTGCTAATGCTGAGGAGGCTATCAACGAGGTGATGGCTGTGGACAAGAAGCGTCGCGAGACTCAGCAGGAACTGGATGCTAACCTTAGCGAGCAGAAGAAGGCAGCTGCACAGATAGGCATGCTGATGAAGCAGGGCAACAAGGAGGCTGCTGAGGAGGCTAAGGCTAAGGTGGCTCAGCTGAAGGATAAGTCGAAGGAGCTGGAGAGCGTGATGGGACAGGCTCAGCAGGAGCTGACTACCCTACTCTGCCAGATTCCTAACATACCATACGACGAGGTGCCTGAGGGTGCTACGGCTGAGGACAACAAGGTGGTGAAGTCGAACCTGAAGGAGTGCGACGGAACTGATACCGTGGGCAACTGGACGGCTAACCCTGTGGTGGAGACTGCCAAACTGCCTCACTGGGAGCTTGCCAAGAAGTATAACCTCATAGACTTTGACCTGGGTGTGAAGATTTCTGGTGCTGGTTTCCCTGTCTATGTGGGCTTGGGCGCACGTTTGCAGAGGGCTCTCATCAACTTCTTCCTCGACGAGGCAAGGGCTTCTGGCTACACAGAGATTATGCCTCCAACGGTGGTGAACCAGGCTTCTGGTTACGGCACTGGTCAGTTGCCTGACAAGGAGGGACAGATGTACCATTGCGAGATAGACGACCTCTACCTCATTCCAACGGCTGAGGTGCCTGTGACGAATATCTATCGTGATGTGATACTCGACGAGAGCGAGTTGCCTATCAAGAACTGCGCTTACACCCAGTGCTTCCGCAGAGAGGCTGGCTCATACGGCAAGGACGTAAGAGGACTGAACCGTCTGCATGAGTTCTCAAAGATTGAGATTGTGCGCATAGACAAGCCTGAGCACTCTAAGGAGAGCCACAAGGAGATGCTGGCACATGTGGAGGGACTGCTGAAGAAGCTGGAGCTGCCTTACCGCATTCTGCTGCTCTGTGGCGGCGACCAGTCGTTCACCTCTTCTATATGCTACGACTTCGAGGTTTATTCTGAGGCTCAGAAGCGTTGGCTGGAGGTTTCATCAGTTTCTAACTTCGATACCTATCAGGCTAACCGCTTGAAGTGCCGCTATCGTAACAGCCAGACCAAGAAGACTGAGCTTTGCCATACCCTTAACGGTTCGGCTCTGGCTCTGCCTCGCATCGTGGCTGCCATACTCGAGAACAACCAGACCGAGGACGGCATCAAGGTGCCAAGCGTTCTGGTTCCTTACATGGGATGCGAAATCATTAAATAAAGATATAACACAAAAACATTATGTTCAAGATTGTAACCAAGAAACAATTCTCTGAAAAGGTGTTCCTTTTCGAGATTGAGGCTCCGCTGATAGCTAAGAGCCGTAAGCCTGGCAACTTTGTCATTGTGCGTGTGGACAAGCACAGCGAGCGCATGCCGCTGACCATTGCAGATGCTGACATAGAGCGTGGCACTATCACATTGGTAATTCAGGAAGTGGGATTGTCATCAACTAAGTTGTGTAACCTAAATGTGGGCGATGAAGTAGCTGACGTAGTAGGACCACTCGGCAACCCAACACACATCGAGAAATTCGGAACCGTTATCTGCGCCTGTGGTGGTGTGGGTGCAGCTCCTATGCTGCCTATAGTTCGCGGACTGAAGGCTGCTGGCAACAG
>DEJW01000029.1:38967-71852 GCA_002353585.1 Prevotellaceae bacterium UBA2738
TCTGACGAGCTCATCATCATGACCGATGACGGCTCAAAGGGCGAGAAGGGTGTAGTGACTGTAGGTATCGAGAAGTTTGCCGAGCAGGAGCATATCGACAAGGCTTTCGCTATCGGACCTCCAATAATGATGAAGTTCTCTTGCCTCACAACCCAGAAGTACGGCATATCTACTGACGTTTCGCTCAACACCATCATGGTTGACGGAACTGGTATGTGTGGCGCTTGCCGTCTGACCATCGGAGGCAAAACCAAGTTTGTCTGCATCGACGGACCTGAGTTTGACGGTGCCCTCGTTGACTGGGACGAGATGTTCAAGCGTATGGGAACCTTCAAGAAGGCTGAGCTTGAGGAGATGGAGCACTATGCTGAGCACGTTTATAGCGACGCTAACAGCGGCAAGGCTGAGAAGACTGACGTGAAGATGGATGCTGAGCCTGTGGACGACCCAATGGAGGTATTGCTCGATCGCAAGGCACCTTGGCGTGAGGAGCTGCGCAAGAGCATGAAGCCAAAGGAGCGCACAGCCATAGAGCGCGTGAAGATGCCTGAGCTCGACCCAGTGTATCGTGCTACCACCCGTACTGAGGAGGTAAACATCGGACTGACCAAGGAGATGGCTCTCACTGAGGCTAAGCGTTGTCTGGACTGCGCTAACCCATCATGTGTAGAGGGCTGTCCTGTTAATATCAACATTCCTTCATTCATCAAGAATATAGAGCGCGGACAGTTCCTGGCTGCTGCCAAGGTGCTGAAGAACACTTCTGCCCTGCCTGCTGTCTGTGGTCGTGTTTGTCCTCAGGAGAAGCAGTGCGAGAGCAAGTGTATCCACCTGAAGATGAACGAGCCTGCTGTGGCTATAGGCTATCTGGAGCGCTTCGCAGCTGACTACGAGCGCCAGTCTGGTCAGATGTCTCTGCCTGAGATAGCACCATCTAACGGCATCAAGATTGCTGTGGTGGGTTCTGGTCCTGCAGGACTTTCTTTCGCTGGCGATATGGTGAAAAAGGGCTACGACGTTTACGTATTCGAGGCTCTGCACGAGATTGGCGGTGTGCTCAAATATGGTATTCCTGAGTTCCGTCTGCCTAACGCTATTGTTGACGTGGAGATAGAGAACCTCCGCAAGATGGGTGTTCACTTCCAGACTGACGTTATCGTGGGCAAGACAATCTCTGTTGACGAACTGGAGAAGTCTGGCTTCAAGGGCATCTTCGTAGGTTCTGGCGCTGGATTGCCAAACTTCATGAACATTCCTGGCGAGAACCTTATCAACATCATGTCGTCAAACGAGTACCTCACTCGTGTGAACCTCATGGATGCTGCCAACCCAAAGACTGATACCCCAATGAATCTGGGCAAGAACGTGCTCGTTGTGGGTGGTGGCAACACAGCTATGGACTCTTGCCGTACGGCTAAGCGTCTGGGTGCTAACGTAACACTCGTTTACCGTCGTTCTGAGGCTGAGATGCCTGCTCGTCTTGAGGAGGTGAAGCACGCTAAGGAGGAGGGTATCAACTTCCTCACTCTGCACAACCCAGCTGAGTACATAGGCGATGAGAAGGGTGCTGTAAGCAAGGCTGTTCTCGAGGTTATGAAACTTGGCGAACCTGATGCTTCTGGTCGTCGCTCTCCAGAACCAACTGGCGAGAAGATTACCATAGACGTTGACCAGGTTGTTGTGGCTGTCGGTGTATCACCAAACCCACTCGTTCCTACATCTATCAAGGGTTTGGAACTGGGCAGAAAGAACACCATAGCCGTTGGCGACGACATGCAGTCATCACGTCCTATGCTCTTCGCTGGTGGCGACATCGTTCGTGGCGGTGCTACCGTTATCCTCGCTATGGGTGACGGCCGTCGTGCTGCTGCCAACATGCATGAGGCTCTCTCTAAATAATACATTATTATAACCCTAAATGCCCGTAGCAGGAAAAAAGCCTGTTATGGGCATTTTGAACTAAAAACCTAAAAACGAAAAGAATATGATTCCTCCTTCAGAACTTCCTATCAATGCTGATGGTAGCGTATTCCATCTGCATCTGCGCCCTGAACAACTGGCTGATCGCATAATTCTGGTTGGTGACCAAGGCAGAGTAGCAACCGTTGCAGCTTTCTTTGACAAGATAGAGTGCGAAGTGCAAGCGCGTGAGTTTCATACCATTACAGGCTCTTACAAGGGTAAGCGCATATCGTGCGTTTCTACTGGCATAGGATGCGATAATGTCGATATCGTAATGACTGAGTTGGACGCTTTGGTCAATATCGACCTCGAGAAGCGCGAGATAAAGAAGGAGAAGAAGCAACTCACCCTCGTGCGAGTAGGCACCTGCGGAGGACTGCAACCTTTCACCCATCTGGGTTCATTCGTAGCAAGCGTCAAGTCTATCGGCTTCGACGGTCTGTTGAACTATTATCTGGACAGAGACCTGGTGTGTGACCTCGATATGGAGGAGAAGTTTAAGAAGCACATGAACTGGTCGTCAAAGAAGGGTTCGCCATACGTGGCTGTTGCTGACCCTACACTCATAGAGCAGATTGCCCAAAAGGATATGATAAAGGGCATAACCATTGCCTGCGGAGGATTCTACGGACCACAGGGACGCTGCGTGAGACTCATACCACAAGACCCTTACGTGGATGTGAAGGTGGACTCATTCGTTTATCATGACGAAAAGTTTGATGAGGACCTGAAAATCTGCAACTTCGAGATGGAATCATCGGCTGTGGCTGGTCTCGCTGCCCTACTCGGCCATCGCGCTATGACCTGCTGCATGGTGATAGCCGACAGATATGGCAAAGACATGAATACTGAATATAAAGCCAACATCAACAACCTCATAAAACTCGTCTTAGACAGAATCTAACTCTCAACTCTCAACTCTCAACTAATTTGAACGCTTTATACACCATACTGCTTCTCATACTGAGCAACGTCTTCATGACTTTCGCTTGGTACGGTCACCTGAAACTGCAACAGAACGGCACATCAACCCACTGGCCGCTGATTCTCGTAATAGCATTCTCGTGGCTCATTGCCTTCTTTGAATACTGCTGCCAGGTGCCTGCCAACCGTATCGGTTTCGCTGGCAACGGAGGTCCCTTCTCCCTCGTGCAGCTCAAGGTGATACAGGAGTGTGTCTCACTCATAGTCTTCACCTTCCTTGCCAACATAATGTTCCAAAACGAAAGCCTGCATTGGAATCACGCAGCAGCATTCCTCTGCCTCGTCGCCGCAGTCTATTTCGTATTCATGAAGTAAAGCGAATAACCCTTGAACTTTTGAACTCTTGAACTTTTGAACTCTTGACCCCTTTGCCCCCCTTGACCCAAGAAACGACCATTTGCGCCCTTGCAACCGCTACAGGTGGAGCGCTCGGCATAATCAGGATATCAGGCAACCAGAGCCTGCAGATATTATCCAAAATATTCAGCAAGAATCTTGTTGATGCAAAGGGTTATACCGTTCACTACGGTCATATCGTAGATAAAAGCTCAAAGCTCAAACCTCAAACCTCAAACCTAATTGATGAAGTTCTCGTCACCGTTTTCCGCGCCCCCCACTCCTATACTGGCGAGGATAGCGCAGAAATTTCTTGTCACGGCTCGCGCTATATTATAAATAAGGTGTTGGAACGCCTCATACAAGAGGGTTGCAGAATGGCTAACCCAGGCGAATTCACCCAGCGAGCCTACCTCAACGGCAAGATGGACCTATCACAAGCCGAAGCTGTAGCTGACCTTATAGCCTCAACCAACCAGGCTACCCACCATCTCGCCCTCAGTCAGTTGCGAGGACAATTCTCGTCCGAGCTATCCCATCTGCGCGAGAAGCTCCTGAAACTCACCTCGTTGCTTGAACTCGAGCTCGACTTCTCCGACCACGAAGAACTGGAGTTTGCAGACAGAACAGAACTTCTCACACTTGCCACCAAGATAGAAAACCACATAACCTCTCTTGCTAAATCATTTGAAACAGGTCAAGCCCTTAAACAAGGCATTCCCGTTGCTATCGTGGGCAAGACAAACGTAGGCAAGAGCACCCTGCTCAACAGGCTCTTGAAAGACGAGCGCGCCATAGTTAGCAACATCCACGGCACCACTCGTGACACCATAGAAGACACCATCGACCTGCATGGCGTCACCTTCCGTTTTATCGACACCGCAGGCATTCGCCAAACCTCTGACACTGTAGAACTTATCGGCATAGAGCGCACCTATCAAACCATCGAAAAAGCGCGCATCATCCTCTGGCTACTTGACGAAGCTCCCACAGTCACCGAACAGCAAGAAATGCAGACACGCTGCGAAGGAAAGGAATTAATCATCGTCATCACGAAATCAGATAAAGGCTTAACTGTAAAGAACGATTCTTCATTCTTCATTCCTCATTCTTCATTTATAGCGATTTCCGCTAAGTACGATACCGACCTCTCCCCACTCGAAGAGGCAATCTACGCTTCAGCCAACATCCCCGACATTTCCGAGAATGACATCATAATCACCAACGCCCGTCACTACGACGCCCTCATCAAGGCTAACGAAAGCCTCTCCCGCGTCATCAACGGCATGAAACAACAAGTCCCCAGCGACCTCCTTGCTGAAGACCTCCGTCTCACCCTCTCCCACCTCGCTGACATCACAGGAGGGCAAATCACCCCTCAAGAAACTCTAAACAACATCTTCTCCCACTTCTGCGTGGGAAAATAAAACAAAGGAAAAACAAATGACATTACAAGAAGCTATTGAAGCCAGGCATAGTGTAAGGGCATACAGGAATGAGCCTTTGGCGGAGGATGTTGTCAAGGCGATGGAAGAGCAGATTGCTATTCTGAATCGTGAAGGCAACTTGCACATGCAACTGATTCTTAACGAGCCAAAGGCATTCCAAGGGACTTTGGCTAAATATGGAAAGTTCCGTAATGCCAACAACTATATTGTGATGGCAGGAAAAAAAGCAGAAGACCATGATGAGCGCATAGGCTATTATGGTGAGCATTTGGTGTTGTTGGCTCAGACTCTTGGATTAAACACCTGCTGGGCGGGTCTCTCATACTCTAAGGTGCCAGGAACGTATGAGTTGGACAAAGACGAGAAAATTGCTTGTTACATTGCCATCGGCTATGGCGAGACACAAGGTGTCAGCCATAAAATCAAGTCCGTTGAGCAAGTGAGCAATGTCAGTGACAACACTCCATCATGGTTCAAGAAAGGTGTTGAAGCAGCCTTGCTTGCACCTACAGCCGTAAATCAGCAGAAGTTTTCGTTTGAATACGTTGGAGTGAAGAACAAGTGTCATCTGATAAGAGCCAAGAAGGGATTTTCCATGATTGGCTATACAAAGATGGATTTAGGTATTGCCAAATACCACTTTGAGATTGGAGTCGGAAAAGTCAACTTTGAGTGGGTATAATTTTAACTGTTCTTCTTATAGCTCTGTACTGCCCAGCAGCCCATGAGGGTGCCGATGGCGGCAAGGGCTAAGACTTGGTGGCCTGTTTCGTATAAGCCACCACCGCGGATGAAGACGGTGCGAGTGGCATCGATGAAATAGCGCATGGGGTTGATGTAGGTGGTGAGGTATGCCCACTCTGGCATGGAGCGCGTTGGGGTGAACAGTCCTGAGAGCAACATGATGCTGACCACGAAGAACCACATGACGAACATGGCTTGCTGCATGGTGTCGGAATAGTTGGACACGATGAGTCCGAATGACGAGAAGAAGAGTGCCAGCAGCATGGCGAGCACATAGACGAGCCATACGGGACCAACGGGCGTGATGCCATAGACTATCCATGCCAAGAGCAAACAGACGGTGATGACGAAGAGCGCTATGAGCCAGTAAGGAATGAGTTTGGCAAGGATGAACGACCACTTGGAAACTGGTGTCACATTGATTTGCTCAATGGTGCCAGCCTCTTTCTCGCCTACGATATTGAGTGTGGGCAAGAATCCTGTCATGAGCATCATAACTATGGCAAAGAGCGCAGGAATCATGAAGAGTTTGTAGTCCTGACCCTTGTTGTATAATTTCAGAGTTGAAAATTGTGTTTTGGCATTTTGATTGTGAGAGTTGACTATCTGACTAAGATAAGATGAGCCCATGCCTCCCTTGGTGCCATTGACGGCATTGGCGGCTATGAGGTACTTGCCATCACGAATCTCGAGTATTATATCGGCATCACCCTTCTCTATGTCTTTCATCGCCTCGGCATAGGTGGCTTTTTGTCCACCAAAGATGAAATAGTTGGAAGCGGCAACCTGCTGTACCAAGCGCTGCGACTCCATGGTATGGTCTATGTCAACAACATCTACCACGACATTCTTAACTTCCATCTGCATAACCCATGGCATCACGCACATGATGACGATGGGGAACATGATGATGAGTTTGGGCAGAAACGAATTGCGACGTATCTGCAGGAACTCTTTCTGTATGAGATACTTAAGCATAGTTGACAATTGATAATTGATAATTGTTAATTGAGAGTTGACAATTAAACTTTTTATTCCAAGCGCTGCTTAAACTTCAAGAGGGCAACGGTGAGCAATACTACCGTCATGACAGCCATGACAGCTACCTCACGAGCTACGGCATCGAGACCTACACCCATAATCATTAGTTTGCGCATGGCTTCGATGTAATAACGGGGGGGCACCAATGCTGCCAGCCACTGCAACACTTGTGGCATAGACTCGACTGGGAATATCATGCCTGAGAGCATTACCACTGGCATCAGCAATACCATAGCCGACATGAGCAGGGCTACGAGCTGAGTTTGTGCCACATTGGAGATGAGCAGTCCTAACGAGAGTGCCAACAGGATATAGAGGGTGCTCACGGCAAGTATGCTGAGGAGCGAGCCTGCTATGGGCACTCCAAGCACGTAACGCGACATAAAGAGGATGGTGATGAGGATGCCAAAGGCGAGTACCAGATAAGGCACAGCCTTGGCTACGATAACCATGAGGGGACGGACGGGCGATACCAACAGTACCTCCATGGTGCCTTTCTCTTTCTCACGAACTATAGAGATGGAGGTCATCATGGCACAAATGAGTATCAGCAACATACCCATGATGGCTGGCACAAAATTATATGCCGACCTCATCTGAGGATTGTATAGTAGTTGAGAGTTGAGAGTTGAGAGTTTAGGGGTTTCTGACGCTAAGGTCTGCTGGGCATAGGTGGTCCACTGCTGAGCCATGTTGGGGTCGCTACCATCAACCATAAACTGCAAACCCTGGTCCTTATCAAACACCAAAGCCATATCAACCTGCTGGCTTCGCATGAGCTGTTCAGCCTGCTGTGGGGTATTTACCGTCTGGGTGATGATAAAATATTCTGAGTGAGCCAGTCGCTCTACTGCCTGCTGAATGCGAGGCGACATCTGAGATGTGACCACTACAGTGCGCACATTCTTAACATCGGTAGAGATGGCAAAGCCGAAGAGCAACATCATGACCACAGGCATACCAAAGAGTATCAGCATGGTACGCTTGTCGCGAAGAATGTGCTTGGCTTCCTTTATGACAAATGCTATAAACTGTTTCATTTCTCTAAACACTTAACTGTCACCACGTGTGGCTTGACGTGCCAAATAAGTAAACACATGGTCCATATCGGGCTGGTTGAAGCGCTGTTTCAGCTCATCAGGAGTGCCAAGGGCACTGATTTTACCATCGACCATGATTGAGATACGGTCACAATACTCAGCCTCGTCCATATAGTGGGTGGTGACAAAAACGGTGATGCCACGACCAGCAGCTTCGTAAATGAGTTCCCAGAACTGGTGACGAGTAGCAGGATCGACACCACCTGTGGGTTCGTCGAGGAACACCACACCTGGGTCATGGAATATGGAGACGGAGAAGGCGAGTTTCTGTTTCCAACCTAATGGCAAAGAGCCCACTAAGTCGTTGCGATGCTCCTCGAACTTCAACTGTCGCAATACCTCATCCATCTTGCGCTCCACCTCATCAGGTTGCATACCATAAATGCCTGCAAAAAGACGGATATTCTCAGCTACGGTGAGGTCTTCATAGAGCGAGAAGCGTTGCGACATATAACCTATGTGGTGCTTTATCTGTTCATACTCTGTGCGAATGTCGTAGCCCACTACCTTACCCGTTCCGCTGGTGGGCTGGTTAAGACCTGTAAGCATGTGCATAGCTGTAGTCTTGCCTGCACCATTGGCACCAAGGAAGCCGAATATCTCACCCTTCTTAACGCTGAACGAGATATCGTCAACGGCATGGAAACTACCAAAGGCTTTCACCAGATGTTCCACCTCGATAACGTATTCGTCTTTTACCTCTGTGCCTTTCTCATGCTCTATGCCTGGAGGATTGAAGATGCTGGCAAACTGGGTGAGGATATCGTCAGGAGTGCCTATACCTCGCACCTTGCCCTGGTCAAGGAAAGCCACTCGCTCACAACAACGTACTTCGTCGAGATAAGGTGTTGAAGCCAAGATAGTTATGCCTTTATCCTTCAACGTGAGCAACATCTCCCACAACTCCTTACGACTCACAGGATCGACACCTGTGGTAGGCTCGTCGAGGAAGAGGACACTGGGCTGATGAACCAGGGCACATGAGAGCGCCAGTTTCTGTTTCATACCTCCTGAGAGGGCACCAGCCTTACGGTCTTTGAAACGCTCTATTTGCGAATAGATAGCCTTGATGCAGTCGTAGCCTTCATCAACGGTGGTGCCAAAAAGGGTGGCAAAGAATTTCAGGTTTTCCTCGATGGTGAGATCCTGATAGAGCGAGAATTTGCCAGGCATATAGCCCACCCTGCTACGCACATCGTGCATCTGCTTCACCACATCAAAGCCATCTACCGTTGCACTACCCTTATCAGGCAGCAACAGCGAACAGAGGATGCGAAACATCGACGTCTTACCTGCACCATCAGGGCCAATAAGTCCGAAGACCTCGCCCTTGCCGACAGAGAACGACACATCGCTGAGTGCCTGCACCTGTCCGTATGACTTCGACACATTATTAACTACTATTGCATCCATTATCAACTATCAACTGTAAACTGTAAACTAAAGTTTCACTTCGCCGTACATACCAATCTTTACGAAGCCATCATTCTTGATAGCCACCTTAACGGCATATACCAGGTCGGCACGCTCGTCATCGGTGAGGATGGTCTTAGGCGTAAACTCAGAACGAGATGATATCCAACTGATGGTGCCAGCATACTCCTTGCGCTTGCCATCGCCATAGTCGGCAAACACCTTAACCTTCTGTCCTATCTTGATATTCTGCAACTGGGCTGAGGTGACATAAGCACGCAGTTTCATCTGCTCAGTATTGGCAATCTTAAACAGAGGTTTGCCAACACTCACAAACTCACCCTGCTCCACATACTTATCAAGTATGGTTCCCTTGGTAGGTGTCATGATGTGACACTTGCGCAACATATCCAGCAACTGTGCTTTCTGCACATCAGCAGCTGCTGTCTGCTTGTTGAGAGACTGGATGCTGGTGCTCAATGATGATACCTGAGCATCCAACTGCTTCTGAAGCACCTTCACCTTACTCGTGGCATCATCAAACATCTTTGATGGAGCAGCTCCATCAGCAACGAGTTCTCTGTAGCGCTCCTCATCTTGCTGAGCCTTAGCCAACTGCTGGCGAGTGGCTGCAATCTGGCGCTCCATATCAGGTTTCTGACTCTGATACACAGCCTTGGTAGCATCAGTCTGCTTAATCTTGAGCCAAATCTGTGTGGTATCAATAAGTCCCACCTGGCGATTAGCCTCCATATTGTCGCCCTCTTCCAAATCGAATGACAGCAATGCCCCACTCTGTTCAGCAAACACGGTTGTTTCGGTAGCCTCAAACGTACCTGTTGCATCGTAGTCTTTCTCATTTCCTCCGCAGGATGCCATCATCAGTGCCAAACCTGCCAATACATATATCTTTTGCATAGTCTTAATTATTAGTCGTGTATTTATTATCATATATCTCTTTCAGCATTTCAATCTCATGTACAGACTGTTGCACGCAAGCAGCATGCTCCTGATTGATTTCGCGCACCAGGTCGTTCACGTCGATGACACCATGTGTCAACTTTGACTCTGCTGCTTTTCTCACAGACTGTCGCAACGAGATAATATCTCCGTCCTGAGCCATCAGCTTCTGGTAACGCTCTATATTCTCGTTCTGCTGAATCTGCTCCAGATTGTTATTGAAGAGGAACTCCTCGCGCTTATTCTCAGTCATATCGCGCTGCAACTGCAACTTAACCTTATCGTTCTTGCGAGTATAAAGGGCGCCGATGTTCCACGTAATGCGTGCACCAATGGTGCCATACCAACTCCATTTGTGGCTCGTCATGCCCTCAAACATATTCAAGCCTGGATAACCATAATAGCCTTGTGCAAACACACCCACCTTAGGCATCAGGGCAGCATTAAGTGCCTTCTCCTGAGCGTTGAGCACACCTATCTGTGCATCCAGTGCCCTCAGCTCTGGTCTGCGATTTTCTTGCCTTGCAAGCGTAGCTTCGCGTCCGGTTACTGTCGCCAGTGTTTCGCCCTCAGCCTTCACCTGTGGCTTTTGCACATTCTTTATCTCTATACCACAGAATGTGCCCAGCATCCTTTGCAGCATCTGCTTCTGCGATGCCAGTTCGGTGGTTTTCTGTATCGCGTTGAGTCGCTCAGCCTTCACATTCTGCAGGTCGCTCTCGGCTGCTGTGCCATTCTTAGCCATCGACTCCAGTTTGCTCTCGTTGCCAGCCAGCAAATTCTGCAAGTCGTTGTTCAACTTTATCTGTTCTTCAAGCAGTAACAGTCCGAAATACATCTCGTTGACACGCTTGCGAACATTATATATATTCACTTCGTTCTGTGCTGTCTGCACCTTGCCCTGTTCACGAGCAATGCGTTTCTGACTGCCTATAACACCACCATCATAGATGGTCTGCTGTAAATCGATACCCACACGGTACTGGTCTTTCTTCAGTCCCTTAACATCGACGCCCATACCACTTAACATCGATTTCATACCATCAGGCCATGCCATCACATCGCTCTGATACGTTGCCTGTGCTGATGCCGATACTTGCGGTAGCCATCCCTTTTGGATGTTGGATACCGTCAACTGAGTGGTCTTCTCGATGAGTCCGTACTGCCTGATCAGCGGATAATTGTTCTCTGCTGCCTGCTGACATTCCTCCAATGTCTGTCCTAACGCCAGCATCGGCAGCATCGCCAAAAATAATACTAACTTTTTCATAGCCCTTTTTGTAATTGAATTCTGGGTGTAAAAGTACGATGTTATTTTCATACACGCATTATCTATACAGCTTGAAATATGTTCTTTTTGTTCGATTTATGCCCAAATAGAGCATTATTTTGCAAAAAATAGTTATCTTTGCCAACAAAAAGGGACTGATTATGAACAGACAACCACAACTGATGGATGTCACACGAATGCGTGACATCTTCACATCCCGCCTCTCACAGTTAAGCGAGAATATCTTTCTCAATAGTGAATTGGGAATAATACGTGCCGACCGCCAGCTGTTCGGTATGCTGAAACAGCAAAAGCCTCCCTTCACCATCAACGACCACCGCTTCGGTATCATCATGAGCGGCGAGGCAGAGTTCAATATCAACCTGCAAGACCGTCACCTCAAGCGTGGCACCCTCATCTATATCAGTCCTGGCACCATCATCCACATCAAACACCTGTCGCCCGACTTCCGCATCTATGGCATGGCACTCTTCTCCAATTTCCCCATGCCCTTTGCGCATGGGCAGATGCCGTCAGCCTTCAATGGTCAGGTACGCGACTTCCAGTTACCCGTCAGCGAGGAGGCACTCTCTACAGCCCAACATATTCTCGACGCCATCTGGCAGGTGGTTCATGCCACCGCAGACTATCATCGTCCCACCGTCACAGCCCTCGTGGCTGCACAGATGCACCACTACGACCAGCTGTTCCGTCAGCATTCCGACCAGCTGGCAAACAACAGTTCACGCGAGCAGACCACCTTCAACCGCTTCCTTCAACTGGTCACCCAGCATTGCACCGAGCATCATCAGATAGGCTATTACGCCGAGCGCATGTGTCTCACCGAGCGCTACCTGAGTACTGTCATCCGTCAGACCAGCGGCACCACAGCCAAGGACTGGATAGACCGTGCCCTCATCACCCGTATAAAAATAGAACTGCGCCACACAGACAAGTCTGCTGCGCAGATAGCCGAGGAGATGCACTTTGCCAATCCCTCGTTCTTCTCTAAATATTTCCGTCGCCTCACAGGCATGTCCCCTGGCGAGTATAAGTCGATTAGCTAATAACCCTTTTGTCCTGCAAAAGAGAAAGTCACATTATTATGGATTCACATACAACCTGCCCTGGTGGATAATGATACCTTTGGCATGCTTGCTCACACGCTGACCGAGGGTATTGTAGAAATTGTCATGTAATGCGGATATGGTAGCTGGGGTTGCCCTACGGTAGCCGTCAGCACCAACAGCGAGAATGGCTGTAGAGCCAGTAAGCTCTTGCAGTCCTGCAAGGGCATCTATCTTGCCTGCTCCAGCCTGAATGACGTTGCCTGATGGAATGAGCTCGGGGTTGGTGGTATAGTCGTCGTTGTGGCTGGTTTGCTGAATGAGCGTGCGCACATCGGCATAGGTCATATCGGGCTTAGCCTGCAACCAGAGGGCAATGATGCCTGCTACATGTGGAGCAGACATTGAGGTGCCTTCCAGAATGCCGTAATAATGGTTGCGACCAAAGAGAGTAGTGGATTCTGTCAGGTCTGTCTGGTATTCTGGAAGGTAACCGCCTTCTGAGTCGAAGTAATACTTATCATATATGTTATAGGCTGAGCATATTACGGAGCCTGGAGCTATGACATCGGGGTGGTTGACACCGTTATCGTCTATGCCCCATGCCGAGAATTCCACTACATTGTCGAGGTAGGAATCGTCGACATACTGCTGTTGGGCGCCTGTGATATCGGTATATGATGTGGTGGTGTAGTAGCACCCCACCCCGATGGTTTCTTCGCAACAGGTGTGTATGTTGAAGGCTCCGTTGTCTTTTCCGTCAGTGAAGCCTGGGATGAAGAAGGAGCGATAGCCTGAGGAGCTTGTGGTTCGGTTGTCTATTGCCCTGAATATTTTGCCTGGTGTGCCTTTCACAAAGTATGCCAGCCTGAGGTCTGGCTCATGAAACACCAACGCAGTGGCAACCCTGGAGAACTTTATGTAATGCTTGTTGTTAAGGGTTGAGACTTCTTTTATCTTATTGACATAAGACTCATTACCAAAAGTGGTGTATAGAGGTTTCTCTTGAAGGGAATAAACCTTTTCTGTCAGTATGTCAATGGCTTTCAACTCCACATCGAAGTCGCTTCCGTCGAGGGCGTAGAAGAAGTTTTGGAAGTTAAGATAGCGAGCCACCTTCACGCCGTTATAGGTGTATTTGCTATTCTCGCCCAACACGGTCTTGAGGTTGTAGCCGTCGCTGTCAGCCTCAGGCAGAACGGTGTATATGGCAGCATGGTAATCAGCTGAATTGCTGATGGAGAATACTATAATACGGCCCTGCTTGTCTTCCTCTGTCTTATAGTACTCTTTTATAAACTGTACTACTTCAGAAGATGTGCCGTCGTGAAAATTACACACTGATCCTATGCTTATGCTTATCACGCAAGGCTGTCCCTGAGCATTGGCAAAGTCGAACATCTTGGTTATGGCGCTGATGATGGATGATTCGTAGAGGTAGCCTCCCAGGCCGCACAGCATGAGGTCAGCCTCAGGTGCCATGCCCTGCTTGTCCAGCCCCTCCACTATGCTTCCTACTGCTGTTGCCGCAACGTGGGTGCCATGCGACTCTGAACTATTGTCACTCGTCAGGGCGGCGATGTCTTCAGGTGTGGTGTGTTCCACCAATTCACCAGAGGCTATCGTCATGGCAAGTTTTATGCGGGTAGTGCCGTCGGCATTGCGAAAGGCAGCATGGTTGAAGTCTATGCCCGTGTCAATGATGCCCACCAGCACACCCTTGCCAGTATATGCCTGTGGCAGGTTGTGGGATACGGCCTCGGCAGTGGTGGCTACCTCATTCACATGGCTCTTCTCGCGAGCCACATTGTTCATCAGCTGGTTCATCTGGTCGGCACTGACGCTCTCTATCTCGTCAATATCGTCAAGCGCCATCAGACTCTCAGCAGGAACGGTGAGTATTAGCATTCTGCCCACCTGCAACCTTATCTCAATGCCCAGTGCCTGCAGACGGGCAATGGGGCAGGCACTACCCTGCTTAAGCATGGCAATGGTGCTGAAGCTGCGAACCGTGCAGTCGGGATTAAAACGCACGTTGATGTCGCTCTTCACGGCTGCTGTATCTATTTCTTCACTTGCAGATGCTCCGCCTATGCTCATAGGCATGTTGTCCGTTGGCAACAGGCTGGTGAGCCTTGTGTCAATCTTCTGCGCCTGGAGACTGAGGACAGCAAAAAGTAATGCTATAATCTGTGTAAATCTTTTCATAATACCTCCATTTATGCGACAAAGGTACTAATATTTTTTTTTATTTCTGCAACTTTTTGCGCTTACTTATGGATATTTTTTTTAACTTTGTACCCATAAATGAGGCAAATAATATAATTAACAATTACAAACCAAACGAATTATGAAAAAGATTTATGATTTTAAGGCTCTCTCGAGCAAAGGTAAAGAGATTGATTTCTCTGAGTTTGAGGGAAAGGTGCTGCTGATAGTCAACACAGCCAGCAAGTGTGGATTCACACCCCAATTTGCAGGACTGGAGGAACTGAACCAAAAATACAAGGACAAGGGACTGGTAATCATCGGCTTCCCCTGCAATCAGTTCAAGGAGCAAGACCCAGGCAGCGATGCCCAGATTGAGGAATTCTGCCAGTTGAACTATGGTGTGACATTCCAGATTATGAAGAAGACAGACGTAAACGGTCCAGCTGCTGAGCCTATCTTCGAATATCTGAAGGCTCAGGCACCCACCGAGGAGTATAAGGGTCTGAAAGCTAAGGCCACCCACACATTATTGAAGACACTGAGCAAGAGTGTAGAGAAGGACAGCGACATCTTGTGGAACTTCACCAAATTCCTTATCTCCAAAGATGGTGAGACCATCAAACGCTATGCTCCTACCACAGATCCGAAAGACTTTGAGAAGGACATCGAAGAGATGATTTAAGGTGACAAGGTCACAAGGGACAAAGTACAAGGTAATAATAATAAAAAGTAAAAATGAAAAAGATTTTATTTAGCATGGTCCTGATGCTGATAGCAGCAAACGGATTTGCACAAGACATCTTTGGTACATGGTTAACAGAGGCAGGTGATGCAAAGGTAGAAATCTACCAGAGCGGCAACGTAGTCAATGGCAAGATTGTGTGGCTCGCCAAAGGTCCTGATACCAAGGACACTCACAATTCTGATGAGAAACTCCGTAGCCGCAAACTAATGGGAGTACATATCCTCAGCGGTCTCACCAAGAAGAAAGACAAGTGGGAAGGTGGAAGAATCTACAACCCCAAGAACGGTAAGAACTACAAGTGCTCTATTTGGCTCGCTGGCAACAACCTCAAGGTAAGAGGCTACATCGGTTTCCTCTACGAAACACAGACTTGGAAGCGTAAGTAATTTTTTTTGAGGTTTTTTCTTGCAAGTATTATTTTTTTTCCTTACATTTGCAAAAAAATTAGAGTTAGTTGAGAAGAAATATATGTTTAACTTTTAATCAAATCTATTAATTATGCAAGCATCACAAATTGGAGAATTCGCAGGTATTCTTTGGCGCAAGTTAGAGAGTGGCGGTAAAATGAATCTTGAACAGTTACAGAACGAGACTGGTATGGATTTGCCTGAGACTTTTGCGGCTATCGGATGGCTGGCTCGTGAGAATAAAATCAGTTTTACTAATGAGGACGGCGTAACTAAGATCGGTCTTTATCAGGAGCATTACTACTAAGAGTTTTGTGATGACACGACTGAGCTGATGCCTGAGAGTGCATCGAAGGGTGCAAACTGAGCCGCACGGTCGTGCATGGACATGGGCTGATGTCTGGATGACACATGGTGCGGATGGTTGATTATGTCTGCGTAGTCAAATGGTTCTGCGTCGTGGTGTTCCATATATGTTCTATATCTTTGGGGTTTACTAAGCTTTGTGACCTCCGATTTGGGTGTTGCGCTCTATGGCTGTGGCACCGTCGGCGAAGTTTAAGCCTCGAAGTATTGCATTCTTACCATAGCGCTGCTTAATCATAAGCTGCGCTTTTTGTATTCTCTGCTCTTTGTCGAACTGCTGCTGTTTGAGCTTCTTCTGTCGCTCTGCTTTTTCATAATCCACAAACAGATCGAGTTGCTGAGGGATATTGGTTTTGAGGCTCTCCTCTCCCACTACGTTATTCACGGTGACGTTGAGCCGGCGAATTAGAAGGTGGGGGTTGATTATGCTGTCGAACAACTGACTCACTGCGTCAATGAGTTGTGATGACGAGGAGGTGTGCTGCTCCAATTTGAGCGACTTATGGGCTTGCTTGGGCACCAGTCTGCCATAATGATCTTTTACTATTTCGCCCTGATAATACTGGGCTACAGAGAGATTGGTGAGGCTCTCTCGGTCGTAGCCTATGGTGAGAACCACCTGGTTTGCCACCTTATGCTTGGCAAAGAGATTGAGTGCCATTGCCTCAGCCATCTCTCGCACCACCACGCGTGCCTGCTTGGAGGTAAACGGACGTGTGAGCACCTGTCCCTGACTATAGGAGTGGCGCTCAGGATGGTAGTTCTTGATATCGCTGATGGTGCATGGCTCCCACCCCCAAGCGTGGTCAATGAGCAATTCGGCATTGATACCAAAGAGACGGTAGAGCAGTTCCTCATTCTGCTCTGACAAGCGTGCTATCTTGCCCATGGTGTCTATACCATAGGGCGCAAGGCGTTCAATAGTGCCTCGACTGACGCGCCAGAAGTCTTTGAGCGGACGGTGGTTCCACAACTGTTGCCGATAGGACATCTCGTCGAGGCTGGCTATGCGTACCCCATTCTCGTCGGCTGTCATCTTCTTTGCCATAATATCCATTGCCACCTTGGCAAGATAGAGGTTGGTGCCTATGCCTGCCGTGGCAA
Source organism: Prevotellaceae bacterium UBA2738 (assembly GCA_002353585.1). Lineage (GTDB taxonomy): Bacteria > Bacteroidota > Bacteroidia > Bacteroidales > Bacteroidaceae > Prevotella. The sequence goes on from DEJW01000029.1 coordinate 56,126, forward strand.
TGATACCTGTATTGCGGAGCACATCTTTTATCATCTTCATAGCAAGCTGAGGAGCTGTCATCTTATATGTTTTAAGATAACTGGTGACATCAATAAACACCTCATCGACGCTATACACGTGAATATCTTCTGGGGCTATGTATTTGAGATATATATGATAAATGTCACGACTCACCTCTATATATCGCGACATGCGTGGCGGAGCTACGATATAGTCTAAATTGAGGTCGGGATGCTGCTGATTAACCTCGCGCACTCTCTGCACCACCTCGAAGAGACGCGCCCTACCCCCTATGCCGTAAGCCTTGAGCGATGGCGACACAGCCAGACAGATAGTCTTGTCGGTGCGACTGGCATCAGCCACAACGAGGTTGGCGAACAGAGGGTCTAATCCCCTGTCCACACATTCCACTGAGGCATAAAAAGACTTGAGGTCAATTGCTATGTATTGTTTCATCACTCTCTAAAGACTGTTGGTCATCAATGTCGTTAAGAGATTGTTTCGTTTTGTTTTCCTGTGCCCCTGCCTTGATAAGCTGACGGGCTGCTGTTATGATGCTTTTACCACTGTCGGCAGTGGTTATTTTTAGTGTGTCTATCTTGTCTAATGTCGATTTCACGCTGCTTTCCACATCCTGAAAACGCTTGGTGAAATCCTGTACCCTGTCTATTATGGTGTTGGCTGCCTTGACCATGGTCTGCTGGTTCTTGAGCTGGCGCACCTGTGTCCACATCATTTCAAGCACCCGCAGATTCATATACATGGTCTGAGGTCCAAGTATGAGCACTCCTTGGTTATATGCCTCGCGCCATAGAGTGGTGTCATTAAGCAGGGCAAGATTGAGCGCGCCCTCGATGGGTATATACATGATGGCGAAGGAGAGACGGTTGTAGCCATCAGGAAGATATTTGGTATATTCCTTCTTAGCAAGTCGCTTCACCTGTGCCTTGACGCTATCGATGTGTGCCTTGAGGTAGTCGCTCTTCTCCTGACTGCCATCCTCGGCATTCATATATCGCTCGTAGTCAGTGAGTGACATCTTGGAATCGACCACCACATGACGGTTGTCAGGAAAATGCAATATGAAATCAGGTATCAACCCCTTGCCGTCATCACCCTTAGCCAGTTTACCATTCTTATCGCGTAGGGTTGCCTGAGTATCAAACTGTTCTCCCTCTTTGAGTTCGAGGTCTTCAAGTAATTGCTTTAGTTTCAGTTCGCCAAAATTACCTTGCACCTTCACCTCGCCTGTCAAGGCACGTGTGAGGCGGTCAGCCGTTTCGCCCAATGATGCACTTTGCTCCATATTGAGGCGTATGGTGGCATCGAGACGTGTGAGAGCCTCGCGCTGCTGTTCCTTAGACAGGTTGAGAGCCTGCTTCATCTCGTTAAGGCTCTGAGTGAGCGGAGTGATGATTTTAGACACCTGCTCGCTGTTGCGCTCGCCGAGTTCCTTCTGACGTTCCTTGAGCACTGCCTCAGAGGTGGTCTTCATCTGTTCGCGAATGAGGTTGAGCTGAGAGTCAATCTGCTCCTTGTTCATCTCGCGCAGGTTCTGCAGCTGGGCAGCAGAGTTTTCCTTCAGCGAAGCTATCTGTCGCTCGTAGGAAGATTTCACCTCGGCTAACTGATTCTCATAGGAGCCCTTCAGATCAGTAATCTGTTTCTCGTAAGTCTGCCTTACCATATACAGAATAATGACCAGAATGAGGACTATTGCTATGATGAGAAATATTTCCACTAATTAAATATCGTTAGTCAACGAGTGTTGAGGAACGCACGCGAGATAGGGTTTCAGGTGTCATCTCGAGGAACGATGCTATGAACACCAGCGGAGCACGGAGCACCACCTTAGGCATCTGCTTACAGATGCGGCGATAGCGGTCTTGTGCCGTCTCAAAGCGTACGAGGTCTTCATGTATCTGGCACTCTATGAGTGCCTCCTCCAGTATCTTACGATATAGAATCTGGATATTCTGGTTGTGGAGAGCCACATTCTCAAGACGACGCTTAGGGATGGCGTAGATGTAGCAGGTCTCGAGTGCCTCGATAACCTCGCTGGAGGGCGTTTCGCGGAATAGACTCTCTATAGACATGAAGATGGAGCCGTCAACAGCCAGATTGCTGGTCATCTCTTTTCCGTTCTTGAAATAATACTGACGTATGAGTCCTGTGTGAAGGTAGTAGATGTACTCTGCCACCTGGCCTTGTGACAGAATTTCAACGCCCTTCTTAAACTTCATGGGAATAAGAAGATTCTCGAGGATGTCAATCTCCTCGTGCGTCATCGTGCTGAATCGACGTGACAATTCGCGTGCGATGTCTCTAACTGGTACTACTGGTTCTTTCATATTTTTTAAAGTGGGTTATGATGTAATAGTTTTCAAAGTGGGTTATATCGTAATCTTGTTAATCAAGTTTCAAAACCGCGAGGAACGCCTTCTGTGGTACCTCTACATTGCCTATCTGCTTCATGCGCTTCTTGCCTTTCTTCTGCTTCTCGAGCAGTTTGCGCTTACGACTCACATCACCACCATAACACTTGGCTGTAACGTCTTTACGCACGCACTTGATGGTTTCGCGAGCTATAATCTTAGCGCCTATGGCAGCCTGAATGGCTATGTCAAACTGCTGGCGGGGAATAAGCTCCTTGAGTTTCTCACACATACGACGGCCAAACGCTACGGCATTATCGTTGTGAGTGAGCGTTGACAGGGCGTCAACTGGTTCGCCATTGAGCAGTATGTCGAGCTTGGCAAGTTTGGACGGACGGAAGGAGTCGATGTGATAGTCGAAAGATGCATAGCCCTTTGAGATGCTCTTGAGCTTATCATAGAAGTCGATGACTATCTCGCCCAGCGGAATATAGAAATGCAGTTCCACACGGTTGCCGCTGACATACTCCTGCTTTATCAGTTCGCCACGCTTGTCCAGACAGAGTTTCATTATCGGACCGATATAGTTGGCATCAGTAATGATGGTAGCCTTGATATAAGGTTCCTCGATATGGTCTATCATGGTCTGGTCAGGCAGTCCTGAGGGGTTGTGCACCTCCTTGCTGTGTCCCTGTTTGTCATACACCATATATGACACGTTAGGCACGGTGGTTATGACATCCATATTAAACTCACGGTCAAGGCGCTCCTGAATAATCTCCATGTGGAGCAATCCGAGGAATCCGCAACGAAAGCCGAAGCCGAGTGCCACAGAGGATTCGGGCATGAAGGAGAGAGATGCATCATTGAGTTGCAGTTTCTCGAGTGAGGCACGCAGGTTCTCGTAGTCTGCAGGGTCTATAGGATACACACCAGCAAAGACCATAGGCTTTACCTCCTGGAATCCTGCTATTGCCTTGTCACAAGGATTGGCTATGTGGGTTATGGTGTCACCTACTTTCACCTCCTTGGCATCCTTAATGCCTGAGATGATGTAGCCCACCTCACCTGTCCTCATTTCCTGACGAGGCACCATATCCATCTTCAGCACTCCCACTTCGTCAGCCACATACTCCATGCCCGTATTGAAGAACTTCACTTTGTCGCCCTTGCGTATAGAACCGTTCTCAATCTTGAAGTAGGCTATGATACCTCGGAAGGAGTTGAACACAGAGTCGAATATCAGTGCCTGCAATGGTGCATCAGGATTGCCTTTAGGGGCTGGGATGCGTTCTACCACCGCTTTGAGTATCTCTGGAATACCCTCGCCTGTCCTACCGCTTGCACGGATTATATCTTCTCTGTCACAGCCTATGAGGTCGATTATCTCGTCCTCCACCTCGTCAGGCATCGCTGCAGGCATATCTATCTTGTTGATGACAGGTATAATCTCAAGGTCGTGATCAATAGCCATATAAAGATTAGAGATCGTCTGTGCCTGTACACCCTGAGTGGCGTCAACCACCAGCAGAGCGCCCTCACATGCTGCTATACTGCGACTCACCTCATAGGAGAAATCCACGTGTCCTGGGGTGTCGATGAGGTTGAGCATATATTTCTCACCATCCTGCTCATACTCCATCTGTATGGCATGGCTCTTGATGGTGATGCCTCGCTCCTTCTCGAGGTCCATATCGTCAAGCATCTGACCCTCTGTTATCTGTATGGTATTGGTGTATTCCAACAGACGGTCAGCAATGGTACTTTTACCATGATCTATGTGGGCTATGATGCAGAAGTTCCTAATATTTTCCATATTCAAGTTGCAAATTTATCATTTTTTTTTCAAAATGACAAATATCAAGTCATTTTTTTTTCGTAATTTTGCACGAAACAATATGAATAACGAAGAATAGAAAATAAAATGACTCGCACTCTGATGTTTTTTTTCATAGCCACAGCCCTTGCATTTACTGGTTGCAAAGAGCGTCAGTCGCTCGATGAAAAGGCCATGTACGATGTAAAGGAATATAACCGTCGCTACTGTCCTACTCCAGCTGTGAACTACATACGTACCGACAGCATAACTTTTGACGTAAAAAGCCACTCGTTCACATACCACTGTTCCTTTTGCGACCTACTCGATAATCCCGAAGTTATAGCGCTTAATAAAGATAAGATAACCAGAGTGTTACAATCTTCTATTAAAAACTCCACTTCAATGAAGACTTACATTGAATCAGGCTATCGTTTTCGCTATATCTGCCGTTCAGAAAAAGACCCCAAAACGATACTTTACGAACTCAACCTTTAACCTTTATAAATATAAAAAGTAGTTTTTGATATACCATAAATTTGGTCAGTTCAAAAAAAAGCACTACCTTTGTGCTGTTTTTTCGAAATAACACTCATATAACCATATAAACGACGATGAATATATCTTACAAATGGCTCAAGGAATACGTTGATTTCGACCTCACACCCGAAGAGGTTTGTGCAGCACTCACCAGCACAGGACTGGAGGTTGATGCCCTTGAGGAAGTTCAGACAATAAAGGGCGGACTGAAAGGTCTGTATGTGGGAAAGGTGCTGACATGCGAGCCTCACCCTGACAGCGACCACATGCACGTTTGCACAGTCGATCTTGGACGTGAGGAAGCAAGCCAGATAGTTTGCGGAGCACCTAACGTGGCTGCAGGTCAGAAGGTGATAGTAGCCGACCTGGGCTGTGTGCTCTACGACGGCGACAAGGAGTTTAAGATTAAGAAGTCTAAACTCAGAGGCGTGGAGTCAAACGGCATGATATGTGCTGAGGACGAGATAGGTGTGGGCAACGACCATTCAGGTATCATCGTACTGCCTGAAGACGCTAAGGTGGGCACCCCTGCTGCAGAATACTATAATCTGGAGAGCGACTGGCTCATAGAGATAGACATCACAGCCAACCGTGCCGATGCCCTCTCCCACTATGGTGTGGCACGCGACCTCTACGCTTGGCTGAAGGCTAACGGCAAGCAGACCTCTCTGCACAAGCCTGGCTGCGAGGCATTCAGCGTAGATAACGACAACTTGCCTATCGACGTTGAAATACAGAACCCAGAGGCTTGCCGTCGCTACGTTTGTCTGAGCATTACCGACTGCGAGGTGAAGGAGTCACCTGAATGGCTCAAAAACAAACTCAACATCATAGGTCTGCGCCCTATTAACAACATCGTTGACATTACCAACTACATAATGATGGCTTACGGTCAGCCAATGCACTGTTTTGATGCTGATATGGTTAAGGGCAACAAGATTGTAGTGAAAGACCAGAATGCTGGCAAGAAGTTCATCACCCTCGATGGTGAGGAGCATATACTTGGCGAGCACGACCTCGCTATCTGTAATGCCGAAGAGCCAATGTGTATTGCTGGCGTATTTGGCGGCAAGGGCTCTGGCACATACGAAACAACCAAGAACGTGGTGCTCGAGGCAGCTTATTTCCACCCAACATGGATTCGAAAGTCAGCACGTCGTCACGGACTCTCTACAGATGCCTCATTCCGTTTTGAGCGTGGTATAGACCCTAACATTGCTATCTATGCCATGAAGCAGGCAGCTATATTGTGTAAGGAACTGGCTGGCGGTAAGGTGAGCATGGAGATAAAGGATGTTTATCCTAATCCAATAGCCGACCCAGAGATGCGTTTGGACTATGCTTATGTGGACAACCTCATAGGCAAGAAGATAGGCAATGACAAGATTAAGTCTATCATCGAGAGCCTTGAGATAAAGATAAACAAGGAAGACAACGACGGTCTCGACATCAGCGTACCAGCATACAGAGTGGATGTTCAGCGTCCTTGTGACGTAGTGGAGGATATTCTTCGCATATATGGCTATAATAATGTGGAGATTCCTACACAGCTGAAATCTACCCTCACCGTCAAGGATTTCGAGGACCAGCGTCATAAGCTGATGAACCTCGTGGCTGAGCAACTGGTAGGCGCTGGATTCAATGAGATACTCAACAACTCGCTGACCAAAAAGGCTTACTATGCCGACCTCAAGAGTTATCCTGAGGACAAGTTGGTGAATATAGTCAACCCACTGTCAAGCGACCTTAACGTGATGCGTCAGACTCTTCTATTTGGAGGTCTGGAGAGCATCATGCGCAATGCTAACCGCAGAATGCCTAACCTTCGCTTCTTTGAGTTTGGCAACTGCTACCAGCACTTCAACGAGAAGGCTGACGACGAGAATCCTATGAAGGCTTACGCTGAGGAGAGTCATCTGGGCTTGTGGATTACAGGCAAGCGTGTGGAGGGTTCATGGATACATGCTGATGAGGACTCAACATTCTACGAGCTCAAGGCACACGTTGACAACATACTGCGTCGCATAGGTATGCCTGAGGGAATGCTTGTTACAGAGCACACCGACAACGACATCTTCTCTGACGGTTTCTGTATCAAGAACCGTGGAGGCAAGGTGATGATTGAAATAGGTGTGGTGAGCAAGAAGATTCTCAAGCAGGCTGAGATAAGCAACAGCGTTTATTATGCTGAGATAAACTGGACAGCCATCACCAATGCTGTGAAGAAGGCTGAGGTACACTTTACTGAGATACCTAAGTATCCTGCCGTTTCACGTGACCTCGCTCTGCTGCTCGACAAGAACATTGAGTTTGCCGAGGTGGAGAAAATAGCTAAGCAGACAGAGAAGAAACTGCTGAAGAAGGTAGAGCTGTTCGACGTTTACGAGGGCGACAAACTGCCTGAGGGCAAGAAGTCGTACGCTGTAAACTTCGTGCTGCAAGACCCAGAGAAGACTATGGGCGACAAGCAGATTGACGCTATCATGCAGAAGCTTATAGCCAACCTCAAGAAGCAGCTCAACTGCGAACTGAGATAACAATCAGAGAATACTCAGAAATATCATACAACTTTCAATTTTCAACTTTCAATTTTCAATCAGAAACAATGGGAAGAGCATTTGAATATCGTAAGGCAACCAAACTGAAGCGTTGGGGCCACATGGCAAAAACATTCACCCGTCTGGGCAAGCAGATTGCTATAGCTGTGAAGGCTGGCGGTCCTGATCCAGACACTAACCCTACTCTGCGTTCTATCATCGCTACCTGTAAGCGTGAGAACATGCCTAAGGACAACATAGAGCGTGCCATCAAGAACGCTTTGGGTAAGGACCAGTCTGATTACAAGGAGGTAACATACGAAGGATACGGTCCTCACGGAATTGCCGTATTCGTTGATACCCTTACAGACAACACCACCCGTACCGTTGCTGACGTTCGTTCAGTATTCAATAAGTTTAACGGCAACCTCGGAACCACAGGTTCACTGTCTTTCCTCTTCGACCACAAGTGTGTGTTCACATTCAAGAAGAATGACAGCATCGATATGGACGACCTGATTCTCGAGCTCATCGACTTCAATGTTGACGACGAGTTTGATGAGAACTACGACGAGGAGAAGGACGAGACCACAATCTCAGTGTATGGCGACCCTAAGTCGTATGCCCAGATTCAGAAGTTCCTTGAGGAGAAGGGCTTTGAGGATATCGGTGGTGAGTTTACCTATATCCCTAACGACCTCAAAGACGTAGATGCCGAGCAGCGTGCCACCATCGACAAGATGGTTGAGAAACTCGAGGAGTTTGACGACGTGCAGACGGTATATACCAACATGAAACCAGAAGAGGAATAACCCCCACCTTATTATATAGCATCAGTCAGGCTTTAGAACAGGCCTTTCTGGTGCTATTTTCTTTTCTTATTTATCCACCTTACAACCAAAACCACACCTAAACACTTATGAGACAATTACTTTCCCTTATCCTTTTGTCTGCAATATCACTGTTTGCCAAAGCCGACAACTGGAACGACGCTCTTTATAAGCAGATTGAGTCACGCATTGTTGCCCCAACATTCAAGGCAAAGGAATATAAGGTAACAAAATATGGTGCTTCACCAAAGGCTACAGCAGAGAAAAACCAGAAAGCCATCAACAAGGCTATCGAGAAATGTTCAAAGGCTGGAGGCGGAAAGGTCGTTATACCTGCTGGCGAATACCTCACTGGCGCCATTCGTCTGGAGAGCAACGTCAACCTTGAGTTGCAGAAGGGAGCAAAGATAATCTTTGCCTTCCAGCCAGAGCTCTATCCTAACGTCGTAACACGTTGGGAGGGACTGGACTGCATCAACTACTCTCCCTGCATCTATGCCTACAAGGCACAAAACATAGCCGTAACGGGTGAAGGCACTATCGACGGCAATGGCAGCAACGACACCTGGTGGCAATGGTGTGGTGCCAAGAAGTACGGATATGAGGAGGGCAAGACCGTAGAATGCCAGAACCACATACCATATAAAGGTATAGAGAAATATGAGAAGAACGCTGAGGGCAAGGCGCTCTCTAACCGTCAGGCTCTGCAGAAGATGATGGACGACGGTGTGCCTACCGACCAGCGCGTGTTTGGCATGAGTCACGGCTTGCGTCCTCAGCTCGTGAATTTCGTAAATTGTGAAAACATCCTCATCGAGGGTGTCAAGATGGTCAACTCACCTTTCTGGGTGATGCACCCTCTGTTCTCTAAGAATATCACCATACGCAGGGTGACCGTTATCAATGAAGGTCCTAACGGCGACGGTTGCGACCCTGAGTCTTGTGAGGATGTGCTGATTGAGGATTGTATCTTCCACACTGGCGACGACTGCATCGCCATCAAGTCTGGACGCAATGCCGACGGTCATCGCACCCCTATCCCATCACAGAATATCATCGTCAGAGGCTGTTCTATGGAAGACGGCCATGGCGGTGTGGTCCTTGGCAGTGAAACATCAGCAGGCGTGAAGAATGTCTTTGCCGAAAACTGCAAGATGGACTCCCCTAATCTCGACAGGGTGTTGCGCATCAAGACCAACTCTTGCCGAGGTGGTGTGACTGAGAATATCTACATGCGCAACGTAACCGTTGGACAATGCAAGGAAGCCGTTATGCGCATCAACCTCAACTACGAGCCTCGCGAGGCTTCACCACGCGGCTTTATTCCTGTAGTGCGTAATGTGTATATGAGCAATGTGACCAGCCAGAAATCTCGCTATGGTGTGCGCATCGACGGACTCGAGGACCAGTCACAGATTTATAATATCAACATCACCGACTGCGACTTTGAGGGTGTTACCGATAAGCCTATCATCTACTCTGGACGTTCTCACGACATACATTTCAACAATCTCGTCATCAATGGCGAGAAAGTGCTGGAGCAGCCTCCTTTCAAGCGCTATTCAGAGTGGATGGCATGGAGCGAGATGCAGAGAGTACCTAACCCCATACACCTCGATTTCAACAACGCCCAGAAGCGTCCTAAGGGCAGGTGGAATTATGGCATAGGTCTGGAGTTAGAGGCTATCTTCGACTGCTACAAAGCCTATGGCGACACCATCTTCTCTAATTATGTGGCAAAATACCCTGGTCTCATGGTGCATGAAGACAGTTCGGTAGAGGGCTACGACTATGACGAGTTCAACCTCGACAACATCCGTCCTGCACGTCTCCTGTTGCAGTATAACCGTCTCTTCCCTCAGGACAAGGTGAGCAAGGCTCTGCCTGTCTTCTTCAAGCAGCTTGAGAACCACCCTCGCACCAAGGAGGGCGTTTGGTGGCACAAGAAGATTTACGCTAATCAGGTATGGCTCGACGGCATCTATATGGGTTTGCCTTTCTACACACTCTCTGCTCAGGAACTCAAGGGCAAGAAGCAGGCAAAGAAGTACTATGACGATGCTGTTGACCAGGTAACCAAGACCTTCCGTCGCACCTATGATGCCAAGACTGGTCTTTGGAAGCATGCTTGGGACGAGACCCACTCTATGTTCTGGGCAGACAAGCAGACAGGACTCTCTAAGCACACCTGGGCAAGGGCTATGGGTTGGTTTGTTATGGCTATGACTGAGATACTCGACGCTCTGCCTCAGGACTATGCTCGTCGTGGCGAGGTAATCAACATCCTCCACCAAGCTATGACGGCAGCTGTGAAGTATCAGGACAAGGAAAGCGGACTGTGGTATGACGTGATGGATGTAACCTCTGACAAGAACTATCTCGAGTCCACTGCATCAGCTATGTTCACCTATGTTCTGCTCAAGGGCTCTCGTCTGGGCTATCTGCCTGAACCAGAGTTTAAGGCTGCTGGCGTGAGGGGCTACAACGCTATCCTCGAGCGCATGATTAAGGTGAACCCTGACCAGACCATCTCGCTCACCGACTGCTGTGCTGTCTCTGGTCTTGGTCCTGACAGCAATCCAAAGCGCGACGGCACTTTCGAGTATTACATGTCTGAACCGATACGCGACAACGACCCTAAGGGCGTAGGTCCGTTCATCTGGGCTGCTCTCGAAATGGAGAGATAATAATTTCTAATTCATAATTTCTAATTTCTAATTAACTCGTGGCAACAGTTGACGACAAGAAAATAATCTTCTCGATGGTGGGAGTATCTAAGATAATCCCACAGAATCAGAAGCAGGTATTAAAGAACATCTACCTCTCTTTCTTCTACGGAGCAAAGATTGGTATCGTAGGTCTTAACGGCGCAGGTAAATCTACGCTTATGAAGATTATCGCTGGACTTGACGATAAGTTTCAGGGCGAGGTGGTATGGAGCCCGGGCTATTCCGTGGGCTACCTGCCTCAGGACCCTCCGCTCGATGAGTCAAAGACAGTATTAGAAAATGTACGCGAGGGCGTGAAGCATGTCTATGATGCCCTCAAGGAGTATGACGAGATAAACGAGAAGTTTGGTCAGGAGGAGTATTACGGCGACCCTGACAAGATGGACAAGCTCATGCAGCGTCAGGCTGAGGTGCAGGACATCATCGACTCCACCGATGCCTGGAATATGGACTCCAAACTGGAGCGCGCCATGGCTGCTCTCAACTGTCCTCAGGGCGACAGTTCGGTAAAGAACCTTTCTGGCGGCGAGCGTCGTCGTGTGGCTTTGTGCAAACTCCTTCTGCAGAAGCCTGACGTACTCCTGCTCGACGAGCCTACCAACCACCTCGATGCTGAGTCCATCGACTGGCTCGAGCAACACCTGCAGCAGTATGAGGGCACCGTCATTGCTGTTACCCACGACCGTTATTTCCTTGACGATGTGTCTGAGTGGATTCTCGAGCTCGATCGTGGCGAGGGCATTCCTTGGAAGGGCAATTACTCTTCTTGGCTCGACCAGAAGACCAAGCGCATGGCTCAGGAGGAGAAGACAGCCTCTAAGCGCCAAAAGGCTCTGCAGCGTGAGTTGGAGTGGATTCGCATGGCACCCAAGGCACGTCAGGCTAAGGGTAAGGCACGTCTTAACTCTTATGATGCTATGCTCAATGAGGAGACCAAAGAGCGTGAAGAACGCCTTGAGATATTCATTCCTAACGGTCCTCGTCTTGGCAACAAGGTTATAGAGGCTAAGGATGTCTGCAAGTCATTCCCTCAGGCTGACGGCACTGAGAAGGTGCTGATGAAGAACCTCAACTTCATGCTTCCTCCTAACGGCATCGTGGGCGTGATAGGTCCTAACGGTGCAGGCAAGACCACCCTCTTCCGTCTTATCATGGGACTGGAGACACCTGACTCAGGTACCTTCGAGGTTGGCGAGACTGTCAAGCTTGCCTATGTTGACCAGCAGCATATCGACATCGACCCTAAGAAGTCTGTCTATGACGTTATCTCTCAGGGTGTTGAGACATTCCGCATGGGAGGTCGCGATGTCAACGCTCGTGCCTACCTCTCACGCTTCAATTTCTCTGGCAACGACCAGGGCAAACTCTGTGGTGTGCTCTCTGGTGGTGAGCGTAACCGTCTGCAACTGGCTCTCGCCCTGAAGCAGGAGGGCAATGTGCTCCTGCTCGACGAGCCCACCAACGATATTGATGTCAACACCCTCCGTGCTCTTGAGGAAGGTCTCGAGAATTTCGCTGGCTGTGCTGTGGTCATCTCCCACGACCGTTGGTTCCTCGACCGTATCTGTACCCACATCCTTGCCTACGAAGGCGATGGCAACATATTCTTCTTCGAGGGCTCATACTCTGACTATGAGATCAACAAGGCTCGCCGCTTGGGCACTGACGAGATAAAGCGACCACGATACCGTAAGCTAATGGAAGACTAACTCTCAACTTTCAACTCTCAACTCTCAACTTTCAACTCTCAACTCTCAACTTGATTTACCCCGATAACTTTGAAAAGAAGATAGGATTCTCTGAAATCCGCAAGATGCTGCGAGGCAACTGCCTGTGCACCCTCGGATGGGAGTGTGTGGGCGATATGGCGTTTATGGACGACTCTGAGCTCATCAACACCCGCTTGGCAGAGATTCGCGAGTTTCGCAGAATACGCGAGGAGGAAGACGACTTTCCCCTCAACTTCTTCTTTGATGTCAGGCAGAGCGTTGCCCGTCTCAAGTTAAAGGGTACCCACATGGAGGAACAGGAACTCTTCGACCTCATGCGATGCCTTATCACCATTGCCGAGATAAAGCAGTTCCTTGCCCCCAAGGATGAGGGCGATGCTCCCTCCTACCCACACCTTCATGCCCTGTCTGAGGATGTTCGCACCTTCCGCGACGATATAAGGAGCATACAGGCTATACTCGACAAGTTCGGACATATCAAGGACCAGGCATCCTCCACCCTCTTCCACATCCGTCTGGAACAGAAAAAGATGGAGGGCAATGTCTCTCGCACTCTCAATGCCATACTGCGTTCGGCTCAGGCTGAGGGTCATGTCGATAAGGATGTCACACCCACCATGCGCGACGGAAGACTTGTCATCCCCATCCAGCCAGCCATGAAACGCAAGATCCAGGGCATAGTGCACGATGAGTCAGCCACTGGCAAAACTCTCTTCCTCGAACCCACCGCTGTGGTGGAGGCAAACAACCGTATTCGTGAACTGGAGGCTGAAGAGAAACGAGAGATAATCCGCATCCTCACTGAGATGAGCGACAAACTGCGCCCTGATGCTGATGGCATCTTAGAGTCTGTGAAGTTCCTTGCCCAGATAGACTTCATTCAGGCTAAGGCACAACTTGCCGAGCAGTTCGATGCCTTCGAACCCGAGGTGCTCCCCTATCCCCACATCGACTGGATTCGCGCCATCCACCCCCTGCTGCAGGAATCCCTTCAGCGTCAGGGCAAGAGCGTAGTGCCGCTTGATATAGAGCTGAAATCAGACTCACCCCTAACCAACTCCCCTCTAATCCCCTCGTTTCCCGAGGGGCAGAAACTCTTGGAGAGAGGGGGACAAAATGCATCTTCTACTGTTAATAATAGTAGCAATGGTAATTCCTCCCCTCTCTTAAAGAGATGGGCTGGGGGTGAGTCCAGGTCTGTTATCCTCATCATCTCTGGTCCTAATGCAGGGGGCAAATCCGTCTGCTTGAAGACCGTCGGCTTGCTGCAGTATATGTTGCAGTGTGGACTCTCCATCCCAGTGGGCGACCGTAGCACCTGTGGCACCTTCCGTAACATAATGATAGACATCGGCGACCAGCAGAGCATCGAAGACGACCTCTCCACCTACTCGTCCCACCTTCTCAACATGAAGACGATGATTCGCCATGCCAACGAACACACCCTGCTGCTCATCGACGAGTTTGGCACAGGCACCGAACCCCAGATAGGTGGAGCCATAGCCGAAGCCGTCCTCCGTCAGTTCTGCGCCCATAGCGCCTGGGGCATCATCACCACCCACTACCAGAATCTCAAGGACTATGCCACGAGACAGGAAGAAGTTCCCGTTCTTCGCCAAGGCTCAGGCGAGCAGAGCTCGGAACCCGTTAACGTTCCCGTTTCCAAAGTCCTCAACGGTGCCATGCTCTACGACCGTCATGAGATGAAGGCACTCTTCCAGTTGCAGACAGGTCGTCCAGGCTCTTCCTTCGCCATCGAGATAGCACGCAAGACGGGACTGCCTGAGGAGGTTATCAAGGATGCCTCCGACATCGTGGGACAAGACTACATACAGTCTGATAAATACCTGCAGGACATAGTGCGCGACAAGCGTTACTGGGAGCGCAAACGTGAGACCGTTCACCAGCGCGAGAAGGACATCGAGAAGACCATCACGCGCTATGAGTCGTCAGTTGAGGAGATAGAGAAAGAGCGCAAGGCTATCCTTCGCAGAGCCAAGGAGCAGGCTGAGGAACTGCTTCGCGAGGCAAACCGTAGAATAGAACACACCATCCGCAAGATACGCGAGGCTGAAGCTGAGCGCGAGGCAACCCGTCGTCTGCGTGAAGACCTCAACGACTTCAAGTCTGAGGTGCAGACCATCGACAGCACCCAGACCGATGCTGCCATCGAAAAGAAGATGCAGCAAATCATCGCACGCAAAGAACGACAGGCTAAGCGAAAGGCGGAGAAAAAAGACTCACCCCTAACCCCTCTCTTGAATAGAGGGGAACAAAATGCCCCTGCTAAGTCTGATAGTAATTCCTCCCCTCTCTCCAAGAGAGGGGCTGGGGGTGAGTCTAAACTCTCCCCCAAGCTTGCAGCCCTGCTCGACCACTGGCAGGGAGGAGGCGAAATCAAGGAAGACAGCAGGCTCAACAAACCTCAGAGCTCCGACCTCCAACCTCTGGCCTCAAACCTTACCCGCCAGGTCATCGATGCCCACAAGCAGAATTTCCGTCAGGAGATAGACGTTCGCGGTTTGCGAGGCGACGAGGCACTGCTTGAGGTTCAGCACTTCATCGACGATGCCATCCTCATAGGTTCCCACACTGTGCGCATCCTGCACGGCAAGGGCAACGGCATCCTCCGCGAACTCATCCGCAACTACCTCAATGCCCTCCCCAATGTCATCGGCTGTCGCGATGAGCACATCCAGTTCGGAGGCTCAGGCATCACCGTCGTTGACCTCGGATAAGTACAAAGGACAAGGTGACAAAGTACAAAGAACAAAGAAAAACAACATGGCAACATTCGCAACATTCGCAACATTTTCAAATTGAGGGGTGTCATTAATAGTGACACACCTAAAAGGGTGTCACGTTTCGTTACTCCCCTGCAAGGGGTGTCGCGTTTCGCGACGGTGCCTTGGGCAGTATCCCAAATTGGGAGGGTGCATAGTCAAACAGTGCACTGATTTGGTGCAGTGGTATTAGAAAAAGGTTGCGAAAGTTGCGAAAGTTGCTCATGCAGAAAATGTTGCGAATGTTGCGAATGTTGCGCATGAGTTTTTGAGGATGGCTGAAGAGAAAGAGGGGGAAGAACTGATAAGCAGAATGGTTCTATAAGGAAAGAGGGGGAACTATATAAAAAATATAATTCTATTATATTTTTTATATTAAAGGGGTA
>DEJW01000033.1 GCA_002353585.1 Prevotellaceae bacterium UBA2738
GGCTTAGGTGCTTGCACATAAAGAACATATCACTTGAAGGACTGCGAGAGTCTGAAAGACTTATGACCTTGACAGGGGTTTTTAATGTTTTTGTTAAACAAAAAAAGATAATGAAGAATTTCTAACTACTAAAATCAAAAGTTATGTCTGAACAAGCAAAGAAGAATTGGAGCGTTATCATCAACGCAATCCTTACAGCTATCTGTACTATCTTGACTACCTCCAGTTGCGTTAGTCACATGTAAAGCCTCCCCCAGCCCCTCCGAAAGGAGGGGAGATGGGGGACAAGGTGACTAAGGACAAGGTGACTAAGGACAAGTGACAAGGAACTAAGGTCTTTCAACAAAAATAATGCACGAATTTGTGTATGTGCATTATTTTGAGTAATTTTGCAGGCGAAAAAAAGATTTAGGATAATGGAGAATATAACGGTGATGACGGCACTGGTGATAATAGTGGTCATCGGATTTATAGCTGGAAAGATAGGGTATATGAATGAGGAGTTTGACAAGAAACTGTCGGCTCTGATAGTGAATATCACGTGTCCTGCGCTGATTCTGTCGTCTACGATGGGCGAGACCCTACCCGACCGCGAGATGATACTGCCGCTGCTGGGCATCAGTTTCCTGACCTACATACTGCTGACGGGAGTGAGCTTCACCCTACCCCGACTGCTGACGCGAAGGAAGGAGGATGAGGGCATAGTGGGCTTCGCCCTGATGTTTGGCAACGTGGGCTTCATAGGCTACCCCATAGTGGCGAGCATCTTCGGACAGACAGCGATATTCTATGCTGCGATACTGAATGTGGCGAACACGTTTTTTGTGTTTACTATTGGCAACCTATTGGTGGCGAACGGGAACGATACGCTGCGCTACGATACGGCGCAAGCGCCTACGATACGTGAGCAAGCTCACTACGATAACGAAAACGAAGACGGGAACGAGAACGGGAACTATAATAAAGAAGACAACAAGGACAACAACGTACAACATAAGACACCAGAACTAAATCAGGACAACAATGAAAAGGAAGACTTGAAGCTTCGCCTGAAAAGGAAGTTCGAGAAGAAGGTGCTATACAGCACGCCGATGCTGTCGGCTTATCTGTCTATGGTGATAGTGGCTCTGGGCATTGACAATATTCCTGAGGCGATAAGCAAGCCGCTGACGATGATTGGCAACATCACGGTGCCTGGGGCGCTGATGATTATAGGTTCGACGATGGCGCAGCTGTCGGGCAGGGCTATGCTGGGCAACGTGACGGTGTATGCTACCTCGCTGTTCAGGCTGGTGCTGATTCCTCTGGCGTTCTACTGGCTGTTTACATGGATGGGCTACGACCCTTACGTGGTGAATATCAACACGGTGATTATAGCGATGCCTGTGGCTACCTACGGCACCATTCTATGCCTGATAAACAACAGAGACACCACACTGATGACTGAGCTGACGTTTACGACTACCATCATCTCGATGGTCACGATACCGCTGTTAGCTTCAGCATTTAGCTGAAGCTTCGCTACGGGAACGTTAACGGGAACGGGAACAAGAATGGGAATGGGTGGTATAAAAAAAGCATCTCGGCTGGTTTGGCTGAGATGCTTTTTAGTTAGCGTTAACGTTAACGTTAGCGTTATTTTTAGTCCCTTGGACGTATGTTCATGTGCTGAAGCTGGTCGGCTACCTCGGCATTGATGCGTGAGCCGAACTCCTGCATGGTCATGACAGCCTGCTCGCCACCACCCTGCTGACGCATTGCCACGGTGCCGTCTGCCTGTTCCTTCTCGCCCACGATGACCATGTAAGGGATGCGCTTGATCTCGTTGTCGCGAACCTTACGGCCAATCTTCTCGTTACGGCTATCGACAGTAGCACGAACGCCTACGGTAGAGAGGTAGTCCTGTACCTGCTCGGCATAGTCATTGTACTTCTCAGAGATAGGCAGGATGGCAACCTGCTCAGGGGTGAGCCAGAGTGGGAAATGACCTGCGGTATGCTCGATGAGCACAGCGGTGAAGCGCTCCATAGAACCGAATGGTGCACGGTGAATCATGACAGGACGCTTCTTGGTGTTGTCTTCAGCGGTGTATTCGAGTTCGAAACGGTTAGGCAACTGGTAGTCAACCTGGATGGTGCCAAGCTGCCAACGGCGTCCGATGGCATCCTTTACCATACAGTCGAGTTTAGGACCATAGAAGGCTGCCTCACCTGTCTCGGTACGGGCATTGAGTCCGCGCTCGGCACAGGCATCGATGATAGCCTGCTCGGCTGACTGCCACTGCTCGTCGGTGCCGATATACTTCTCCTTATCGTTAGGGTCGCGGAGAGATATCTGGAATTCTACCTGATCGTCCTTGAAGCCAAAGATGGCAAACACTGCCTGGATGATGTCGAGCACGCGGAGGAACTCAGACTTCACCTGGTCCTGACGACAGAAGATGTGGGCATCGTCCTGAGTGAAGGAGCGCACACGGGTGAGTCCGTGGAGCTCGCCTGACTGCTCATAGCGATAAACGGTGCCGAACTCAGCACAGCGGAATGGGAGCTCACGATAAGAACGTGGCTTAGAAGCGAAGATTTCGCAGTGGTGAGGGCAGTTCATAGGTTTGAGCATATATTCCTCATCCTCCTCAGGGGTGTGGATAGGCTGGAAAGAGTCCTTGCCGTAGTGAGCCCAGTGGCCTGAGGTGACGTAGAGGTTCTTAGAACCAATATGCGGAGTGATTACCTCCTGATAGCCGAAACGCTTCTGGATGGTGCGGAGCATCTCCTGAAGACGCAGACGGAGGTCGGTGCCCTTTGGCAACCATATAGGCAAGCCCTTGCCCACACGCTCAGAGAACATGAAGAGTTCCATCTCCTTGCCTATCTTGCGGTGGTCGCGCTTCTTAGCCTCTTCGAGCATTACGAGGTACTCGTCGAGCATCTTCTTCTTAGGGAAGGTGATGCCGTAGAGTCGCTGCAGCTGAGCCTTGCTGGCATCGCCACGCCAGAAAGCACCTGCTATAGAGGTGAGCTTGATGGCCTTGATGATGCCTGTGGAAACGAGGTGCGGACCACGGCAGAGGTCGGTGAAGTTGCCCTGGGTGTAGGTGGTGATGGTACCATCCTCAAGGTCTTGGTCGATGTGTTCCACCTTATACTCCTGACCCTGAGCCTTGAACTGTGCTATAGCATCAGCCTTGGCAACCTCCTTACGAACCACAGCCTCGTCCTTGCGAGCCAGTTCGAGCATCTTATCCTCTATCTGCTTGAAGTCGCCCTCCTTAATCATCTCGCCGTTAGGCAGCTGAACGTCATAGAAGAAACCATTCTCGGTAGCAGGTCCGAAACCGAACTGTATGCCAGGATAGAGCTCCTGCAGAGCCTCAGCAAGGAGGTGGGCTGAGGTATGCCAGAAGGCGTGCTTGCCTTCTTCATCCTCAAAACGATAGAGGGCGATGGTAGCGTCCTCAGTGATAGGACGGTTGAGCTCTGTTGTCTCACCGTTTACGCCACATGCTACGCAGTTGCGTGCTAATGCTGGAGAAATGCTCTCAGCTATTTGAAGTCCGGTTACTCCGCTTTCGTACTCGCGAACCGAACCGTCGGGGAAGGTTATTTTGATCATTTGGTTAATTGATAATTGATAATTGACAATTGACAATTGAATATTGAAGATTATTTTTACTTATTCCTTTTTACTTTCTGCGCTTGCGCTGAGATTTCTTCTCCCACTCAGCCTTGCGCTTGAGGTATTCCTCGTAGTGGTTTTCGAGATAGTTGTCTGCCATGAGTGGGGTTAGCGAGTCTTATATCGTGAATAGATGATGCTTGCCTTGATGCCATTTATCTCTTCCTCATCGTCGTCGTCGCTCTTCTTTACGCCTCGCCTCATGCGTGTGCTGGAGTAATCCATAGAATGGCTGACCTTAGTGAGCTGGGTGGTAGAGGAAAGGGTGGAATAACTGGTCTCGACTGGCACTATGAGCACCTTGTTCCAGTTGGCAGTCTCGGGGTCGCTGCAATACTCATCGTATGACTTGCCTGATGCCTTCCACTCCTTGAACATCTTGACTATTATAGGAGAGATGTTAGAGAAGGTATAGCCATTGGTGCTGGCAGAGAACGTGGTAAGGAATGACGACTTAGCGTTAGCCACCTTCTTTTCGCCGAAGAAGTCGTATATAGAGTCGGAACGCAAGAGAAGGAGCGTTCCAGGTACTTCAAAGTTATATTCACTCTCAGTCTTGTCATTACGAGAAGGCAGGAACACGCGAACGGTGCTCACTGAGTCGTTCTCGTGATTCTCCATTATCTCCTTAATATTAAAGGTGAGCTGGGTATATATGCCGTTAGGACTGCGCAGGAAGGTGTAGTCGGACTCGTTAGCCTGCTTGACCAATTCCTCATTCTTAGTATCAGAAAGGAGCGAATGCTGTATGCTCTCCTCAGTACCGCTGAGCACAGCCGAGACACCATACTCAGACTCAGTGGCTGACGACCACATGCGGTAATAGACGATGAGCGAAGAGGCTGTAATCTTAGCCATAGCACCCTCGCCTGCTATATGCTTGAGATAGAGACCAGGGAGCACCTTGTTGAGGAAGGCAACCTGACTGTTGTAGCCATCGTGGTATTCAGCATCATCATCCAGATACTGCTTCATGAGATAGGTGCCGATGTTAGAATATTCCTCGCCATCGCGACCCTTATACGTCTTGTTGAGAGGAATAGAGATATAGTGCTTGCCCGTATTCTTTCTGCCCTCAGCCACCATATTCTTTATGGCATAGGTGCGAATAACGTTGATGGCACCCTCTTCAGTGCGCACATAGCCCTCCTTCTCGGGATCGAAGGTTATAGCGTATTCGTCTGACTCGACATAGGGTTTGGCTAGTTCCTTGACATTGAGCGACATCTGAGCTGTAGAGTCACCCTCAAACTCGTTAACATAGAAGGTGAGCACACAAGAGTCTGCCTTGAGATACTTCATCTTCTCCTCCAGAACCTCTTCAGGCAAATCCTTGCCGTTAGGTAATCTCTCACCCTTGTCGTTATAAACCACGATGGAGTCAAGGCCAGGGAACAAGCGCACAGAACTGTAAGACTTCAGGTAGGCATTGTTCATAGGTATCACCTGCGTCATAAAGTCGGCTGTGACATAGGATTTAGTCTCCCTGTCAAACATTCTGCCAAGATAGGTAAAACTGGAACGCGCCGAAATATCGTCGTAGTCAATTCCGTTGACGGTTTCGGTGGTAACATACGACTCTCGAGTGAAGAATTCCAGATTGTCAGAAATATCAGTCACCGAGCCGCCGAGTCCATCGGTGGTATCATCACAGGAAATGAGCAATGATGCTATTACAAATGTGAAGAATAAGAGTCTTTTCATATAACTGGAGAGAAATGAAAAACTATAGTGTATCGAAGAACTTGGTGTATGCAGCAACATAGTCGTCGCCAGGGCATTCCAACACCTTCTTGCCTGACTGGCGTGCATACTCCATCACTGTCTCGTTGCTGTCAGGCACAGCAGCTATCACGCCATCAGAATTGTCGATAGCCATCTTAGCAAGGTCCATACCGCTGAGGGTGTCGCCAAAAGAGCCGAGGAACTCCTCTGAAACGCTTTTGAAATAAAGGGTATTCTTTGCTGTATCTATGATAGTCTGTTCAGGTGCCTCACCATATACAGCAGTAACAATCTTAGCATTGGCTATGGCTGGTTCGTCCTTGTAAGCCTCCTTAACATAAAGAGGCAAGAGAGCTGCCATCCAACCGTTGCACACCACCACGTCAGGAGTCCAACGCTGCTTCTTGATAGTCTCAATCACGCCACGAGCAAAGAACACAGCACGCTCGCCATTGTCAGCAAAGGGTTTGCCATCAGCATCTGTAGTCTTAGCCTTGCGAGAGAAGAACTCCTCATTATCTATGAAGTAAGCCTGAAGCTTGGTCTGAGGAATGCTTGCAACCTTGATGATTACTGGATGGTCTATCTCGTTGATGTTGATATTAAGACCAGAGAGGCGAATAACCTCGTGCAACTGTCCGCGACGCTCGTTGATAACTCCATAGAGAGGCATAATGATGCGCAGTTCGTTGCCTGCTTCCTGCAGTTTGTTAGGGATCATCATTCCAAGATTCGCGAGTACGTTTTCTTCTACGTAAGGAGTGGTGTCTTGATTGACAAAGAGTATTTTCTTCATTTTGCTTTATGTGGAGTGTGCATGCCCCGTTGCTGGGAGGGCATAGTTTAACTATGCAAAGTTACAAAAAAATCCGCAAACTACAGACAATAGCGCTGATAGTTTACGGATTGTTAACTATTTTTGGGGTAATTCTTACCTTACATAGGTATGCAACCATGCTTCTTAGCTGGCAGAGACTGACGTTTGTTAGCCAACTGAGCCAGAGCGCGGATGATGCGGAAACGGGTGTTGCGTGGCTCTATGACATCATCGATATAGCCATACTTAGCAGCCTGGTAAGGGTTAGCGAAGAGTTCAGAGTACTCAGCCTCTTTCTCAGCGAGGAACGCCTTAACGTCGCCTCCCTCTTCCTTTACCTGCTTAGCGCCCTTAGCCTGAAGAACGGCAACGGCACCTGCTGCACCCATAACAGCTATTTCAGCAGAAGGCCAAGCGTAGTTGAGGTCGGCACGGAGCTGCTTACAACCCATTACGATGTGTGAACCACCGTATGACTTACGCAGGGTAACAGTTACCTTAGGCACAGTAGCCTCACCATAAGCATAGAGCAGCTTGGCACCATGCAGGATTACGGCATTGTACTCCTGACCAGTGCCTGGCAGGAAACCTGGCACATCAACAAGGCTGACGATAGGAATATTGAAGGCATCGCAGAAACGCACGAAGCGGGCACCCTTACGTGAGGCATTAACATCGAGCACGCCAGCATAGGCTGATGGCTGGTTGGCAACGATACCAACACTCTGACCATTGAAACGAGCGAAGCCCACGATGATGTTCTTGGCAAACTTAGGCTGAACCTCGAAGAACTCGCCATCGTCCACAACGGCAAGGATGACCTTATACATATCGTAAGCCTGGTTAGGGTCTTCAGGTATAATCTCGTTGAGGGAATCGTCAAGACGGTCAATAGGGTCAGTACACTCCTTGCGTGGAGCCTCCTCCATATTATTGGAAGGGATGTAGGAGATGAGGGTCTTAATCATCTGTATGCCCTCTTCTTCAGTCTTAGCAGTGAAGTGGGTAACACCCGACTTAGAGCCATGAACGCTGGCTCCGCCCAGATGTTCTGCATCAACATCCTCGCCCGTTACGGTCTTGACCACAGCAGGACCAGTGAGGAACATGTATGAGGTGCCTTCCATCATAAGGGTGAAATCGGTGAGGGCTGGCGAATATACCGCACCACCAGCACAAGGACCGTAAATCATAGATATCTGTGGTATGACACCAGAGGCAAGGATGTTGCGCTCGAATATCTCACCATAACCAGCAAGGGCGTCGATGCCCTCCTGAATACGTGCACCACCTGAGTCGTTGATGCCGATACATGGAGCACCCATCTGCATAGCCATATCCATCACCTTACAGATTTTCTCGGACATGGTCTTAGAGAGTGAACCACCATTGACGGTGAAGTCCTGAGCGAAGACATATACCAGACGACCGTCGATAGTACCAGAACCTACTACCACACCATCGCCAAGGTACTGTTTCTTCTCCATACCGAAATTGGTGCAACGGTGGAGCTTAAACATATCAAACTCCTCGAAAGAGCCTTCGTCGAGCAACATATTGATGCGCTCACGAGCTGTATATTTACCGCGGTCGTGCTGCTTCTCGATGGCTTTCTCACCACCACCCAGACGAGCCTGCTCGCGCTTTTCTATCAGTTTCTTGATTTTTTCTGACTGAATTGACATTTCTAATTGATAATTGAAAATTGATAATTGAAAATTATATCAAGCTACGCTCGAACTTTTTATTTCTTTGGCTCGCAGAGTTCGGTGAGGATGCCTGCGGTGCACTTTGGGTGAAGGAAACCTATCATCATGTTCTCTGCACCCAGGCGTGGAGCTTTGTCGATGAGACGAATCTCCTTGCCCTCACACTCAGCGAGTGCCTCAGCCACACCGTCTTCTACGGCGAAAGCTACATGGTGAACACCCTTGCCACCCTTCTCGAGCCATTTTGCAACGGCTGACTCAGGTGATGTTGGTTCAAGGAGTTCTATCTTTACCTCGCCACACTTAAGGAAGGCGGTCTTCACCTTCTGGTCGGCAACCTCTTCTACAGCATAGCATTTAAGTCCTAATACATTTTCAAAATAAGGGAGCACTGCCTCGATGCTCTCCACACCTATTCCAAGGTGGTCAATACGTGAAATCTTCATGATTTATTTTATAGTTTAGTTAGAATTATAGTTATCTTTAGTTTGCCAGAAATCCTAACAAAGTACCTGCTGCCACAGCACTACCTATCACGCCTGCCACGTTTGGTCCCATAGCGTGCATGAGCAGGAAGTTATGACGGTCATATTCCAGACCCAGGTTGTTAGATATACGAGCTGCCATAGGTACGGCACTCACGCCTGCATTACCTATGAGCGGATTTATCTTGTTATCCTTAGAGAGGAAGAGGTTCATCACCTTTACGAAGAGCACACCGCTGGCTGTCGCAATAACGAAGGCGAAGGCTCCGATGGCGAATATCTTGATGGTGTTGATGGTGAGGAACTCGCTTGCCTGAGTAGAGCAACCTACGGTCAGACCCAGCAGCATCACTACGATATCGTTGAGTGATGAAGAGGCTGTCTTGGCAAGGCGGTCTGTCTTACCACTCTCCTTGAGCAGGTTGCCGAAGAACAGCATGCCCAGCAAAGGCAGGCCAGAAGGCACGATGAAGGTGGTCATCAGCAGTCCGATGATTGGGAAGAGTATCTTCTCAGTTTTAGACACCTTTCTGCCTGGCTTCATCTTGATAAGACGCTCCTTCTTGGTGGTCAGCAGTCGCATGATGAATGGCTGTATCACTGGCACCAATGCCATATACGAGTAAGCACACACAGCCACCGCACCCATGAGGTTTGGAGCCAGTTTGCTTGACAGGAATATTGCTGTCGGACCGTCAGCGCCACCTATGATGGCGATACTTGCTGCCTGACTTGGCACGAAGCCCAGAGCCAGCGAAAACATGTAGGCTCCGAAGATGCCAAACTGTGCTGCTGCTCCTATGAGTATCAGCTTGGGGTTAGCTATTAGGGCTGAGAAGTCTGTCATAGCACCAATGCCCAGAAACACCAAAGATGGATACCATCCCTGCTTCACTCCCTGATAGAATATGTTGAGCACGGAGTTTTCCTCATACAGTCCTATTTCCAGTCCTGCATCCATCTTAAATGGTATATTGCCCACAATGATGCCTAAGCCTATCGGCACGAGCAAGAGGGGTTCGAAATCCTTCTTTATGGCGAGCCAGATAAACAGAGCTCCCACACATATCATAAGGATATTGCCCAGTTCGGTGTTGGCAAAGCCCGTATATGTTACGAACTCGTTGAAGTTGTGTGTTATAAATTCACCAATTCCCATTAGTATTCTCCTTTTCTATTTTTGTATCTTCCCTACTCTCTCGTGTTATGCTATGGTAACGAGCACGCTGCCTTCCATCACGGTGTCGCCCACATTAACCATCACACTGGTAACGGTACCTGAGTTTTCAGCCTCGATGTTGTTCTGCATCTTCATAGCCTCGAGCACCACTACGGTGTCGCCTGCTGCTACGGCGTCGCCCACCTTCACTGGTATGGCTGTTATGCTACCTGGCAGTGGTGCGAGCACCTTAGTGCCATCGCCTGCCTTCACGGCTGCTGGTGCAGGCTGCTTAGCTGGTGCTTCGCCTGTCACTGGCGCTGCTACAGGTTTCTTAACTACTGGTTTGGGCACCTGCTTACCCATTGATATAGGGGTCTTCAGTTCTACGTCAAACTTTATTCCGTTAACTGTCACTTTTGCCTGGGTGCCTTCTACCTCTTCTATCTCTACGTCGTAGTCCACACCCTGTATTGTATATTGGAACTTTTCCATTTCTCTTGTTTTGTTAATTATTTATGTGAAAATCTTGCGTTCATGTCATTATTGAAGGTGTTATGCGCTCCCCACGCTGAGGTTCGCGGCTTGATAGTCAGCACTCCGCTCTCCACATCGTGCACATCCTCCAGATACTGCTTCAGCGCCATTGCTATCACTGCTACATACACCTCTTTGTCTATACCCTTGAGCTCTACGCCCTCCTGCAAGATGTTTGATGTCATGTGGCGCACCTTGTTCAGCTTCTTGGCTGTCTTAACAACTGGTTTCACTGGTGTTGTTGTGACTATGCGACTTCTGCGGTCAGCCACCCATCCGAAGACGAGGAAGAACACATACAGTAGTGCCAGACACAGAAACACGATACCCATGCACAGCGCCGTCAGTCCGAAACCGTGAGGGTCCACCTCTTTCAGTCGCTCTGAGGCTGCTGTCTCCTCCTGTGCTATGGCTATGGTAGCCACAGTCATCAGGGTCGTCATTAGTAATATGATTCTCTTTGTTTTCATTTATTTTGGTTTTGTCTATATCGTCGTATTTTTTATGAACAGAACAGCAACACTATCAGCTGTGCCGTAAAGATTCTCAGGAACATGCTCAGCGGATATACCGTAGAATAGCCTATCGACGGAGCATCCTTCGAGCAACTGGCATTAGCGAAGGCAAGTGCTGGGGGATCTGTAGTAGCACCTGCCAGCAGTCCCATGATGGTGAAATAATTGAAGTGGTATTTTTTTCTTGCCACTATACCTACTATAAGTATAGGCAACACGGTTATCATAAATCCTGTCAACACATATAGCAGACCATCGCCGTTCACCACCGTATCCACGAAGTTGGCTCCTGCCTTCACTCCCACGCTGGCAAGGAACAGTACCAGTCCTATCTCTCTCAGCATCAGGTTGGCTGAGGTGGTGGTGTATGTCACCAGGTGTATCTTATATCCGTATCTGCCTATCAGTATTGCCACTATCAGCGGACCGCCTGCCAAACCGAGTTTCAGCGGCACTGGTATCTCTGGGAAAGTGAATGGTATGCTACCCAGTATCAAACCTAAGATTATGCCCACGAATATGGTGGCTATGTTAGGATTATCGAGTCGCTTCACTGCATTGCCCAACACAGACGATACACGGTTGACCGACACTTGGTCGCCTACCACCATCACTCTGTCGCCCACCTGCAGAGGCAGGTCCTGACGGGCAAATATCTCCATTCCCTGACGGGTTACACGTGTGAGGTTCACACCATAAACGCTGGCGAAATGCAGTTTGGCTGGTGTCTTGCCGTTTATCTCTGGTTTGGTAATTACTATTCTGCGGCTCACAAGTTGTTTCTGTTTCTCTTGCTCAGCAAACTCAGGTACTATCGTTTCCTTGCCTATGAACGCCTGCACAGCATCCTTATCTGCTTCTGAACATACTATAAACACCTTATCGCCCAGTTCCAGTGTGGTTGAGCTCTTAGGGAATATCAGTTCTCCGTTACGCAATATTCGCGAACATACATAGTCTCTTCTCATAAAGTCGTGCAACTCCAGTATGGTGTGTCCTGCAACAAACTGGTTTTGCACTATCAGGTGCATCAAATAAGGCACCTGTGTAAGATCGTTGTCATGGCTCTCCAGCTCTTTCTCTTCCTCGCTTATCTTCACTCCACAAATATACCTCACGGCTATCGTTGCCACTATTATACCCACCACGCCGAGTGGATAGGCACAGGCATAACCGTTAGCTATGGCTGGAGTACTACTGCCCATGATTGACATCAGAGCCTCTTGTGCTGCACCCAGTCCGGGGGTGTTGGTAACTGCACCATACAGTGTACCTATCATCATAGGCAGGTTCTCTGGATTAGTGGTATCAAAGAAGGCATAGTAACATCCAAACATCACCAAGATGTTAAGCAGTATCAGCGACACGGCAAGCATATTCAGCTTCAGTCCACCCTCCTTAAACGACGAGAAGAAGCCTGGTCCCACCTGTAAGCCTATCATAAAGACAAATAGTATCAGTCCGAAATCCTGCACGAATGACAGCGTTGACAGAGGTGCGGTAAATCCAAGGTGTCCAGCCAGAATGCCTGCAAACAATACGAAGGTCACTCCAAGCGATATTCCACCCACCTTCAGCTTGCCCAGATACACGCCTGTGGCTATCACTACAGCATACAGCATGGCAATGTGAGCCATACTCTCGTTATCCACAAAAAGGTTAATAAGCCAATCCATTTTTTTGAGTGAGCATTTTTATTTCGAAGCGCAAAGTTACAAAATTTTTTTCATTCACCAACCCTTTCTTCTTTTTATTTTAATAAGGTATATGAAAATATCTTAAATTCGTTTGCCGTCTTCCCCTTTTTTATTAACTTTGTGCGTTGTAAAAATTAGGACTAATTATTTTATCAAAGGAAAATACAAAAAATTATGAGTAACACCAAGGAGAAACTCTTCACCGAGTTTCAGGCGCCCACCACTCAGGAATGGCTCGACAAGATCGAGGTTGACCTGAAGGGTGCTGACTTTCAGAAACGCTTGGTATGGCGTACGCCAGAGGGCTTCAACGTGCAGCCTTTCTACCGTAAGGAGGATGTCGATAAACTTGACACTCCTAACGCTCTGCCAGGCGAGTTCCCTTTTGTTCGTGGCAACAAGAAGGACGACAACACATGGTACATCCGTCAGGAAATCACTGCCGACGATGCCAAGGCTGCCAACGCTAAGGCACTCGACATTCTCAACAAGGGCATCGACTCTCTCTCTTTCCGCATCGCAGGAAAGAATGTCAGCAAGCAGTTTGTTGAGCAGTTGCTCAACGGCATCTATTGCGACATCGTCGAGGTAAATTTCTCTACCTGCAAGCGTCACAGCGTGGAACTGGCACAGATTCTCGTTGACTATTTCAAGGAGAAGGGCTACGACCCTGAGAAGATTGTGGGTTCTATCGACTGGGACCCGATGGAGAAGATTGTCATCAAGGGCAAGGATGTGGAAGCTATCCTCCAGTTTGGTCCTCAGTTGGTTGAGACTCTCAAGGACTACCCTCACTTCCGCTGCATAGCAGTCAATGCTGTTTCGCTCAACAATTCAGGCGCTTACATCGTGCAGGAACTGGGTTATGCCCTCGCTTGGGGCAACGAATACATGCAGCAGCTTGTTAATGCTGGCATTGACCCTACCCTCGCTGCCAGGAAGATTAAATTTAATATGGGCATCTCTGAGAACTACTTCATGGAGATTGCCAAGTTCCGTGCTGCACGTCTGTTGTGGGCACAGATAGTGAAGCAGTACGAGCCTAAGTGCGACTGCGCCTGTCAGATGTGTGTCAATGCTGTTACCTCTGAGTACAACATGACCATTTTTGATGCTCATGTCAACCTGTTGCGCTCTCAGACCGAGACTATGTCTGCTGCTTTGGGTGGTGTGCACTCTATCGTGGTAACACCATTCGACGAGGCTTACGAGACGCCTAACGACTTCTCTGAGCGCATAGCACGCAACCAGCAGCTCTTGCTCAAAGAAGAGTGTCACTTCAACACCGTTGTTGACCCAGGTGCAGGTTCTTATTACATCGAGCAACTCACCTCTTCTCTTGCCACCGAGGCATGGAAGATATTCCTCCGCGTGGAGGACGAAGGCGGATTCCTTGCTGCCATCAAGGCTGGCACCGTGCAGGACGACATCAACGCTACCAATGACAAGCGTCACACTCTTGCTGCACAACGTCGTGAGTTCATCCTTGGTACGAACCAGTTCCCTAACTTCACGGAGACCTCTGACGGCAAACAGCCTAAGCAGCATTGCTGCGGATGTGGTCATCAGGAAGCTACGGCTTATAAGACTATTAACGCTACTCGTTTGGCAGCAGACTTCGAGGCTCTGCGCCTCACTACCGAGAAGGCTTCTAAGCAGCCTGTGGCATTTATGCTCACCATCGGCAACCTCGTGTGGCGTCAGGCTCGTGCACAGTTCTCTACCAACTTCCTTGCCTGCGCAGGTTATAAGGTTATAGACAACCTCGGTTTCGCTACCGTTGAAGAGGGTATTGACGAGGCACTCAAGGCTGGTGCCGACATCGTGGTTATCTGTTCTTCTGATGATGAGTATGCTGAGTATGCTCCTGCTGCCTTTAAGTATCTTAACGGCAGAGCTATGTTCGTGGTGGCTGGTGCACCAGCCTGTGCCGACGACCTCAGGCAGGCAGGCATAGAGCACTTCATCCACGTAAAGGTGAACCAGCTCGAGACTCTTAGATTGTTTAACGAAAAATTAGGTATCAAGTAAACTCTATGGCAAGAAAAGATTTCAAAAACGTAAACATCTTCTCTGGCATGGAGAAGAAAGACGGTGCCGCATGGCAGCGTGACAACGACATACAGTATGTATGGAAGACACCTGAGCATATTCAGGTTAAGTCAGCCTACACCCGTGAAGACCTTGAGGGTATGGAGCATCTCGACTTCGTAGCAGGCATACCGCCTTATCTGCGTGGTCCTTACTCCATGATGTACCCTTTCCGTCCTTGGACCATCCGTCAGTATGCAGGATTCTCTACGGCTGAGGAGTCTAACGCCTTCTATCGCCGCAACCTCGCCTCTGGTCAGAAAGGTCTCTCTGTAGCATTCGACCTCCCTACCCACCGTGGTTACGACCCTGACAACCTGCGAGTAGTGGGCGATGTGGGTAAGGCTGGTGTATCTATCTGTTCGGTCGAGAACATGAAAGTGCTCTTCGATGGCATACCTCTTAATAAGATGTCTGTTTCTATGACTATGAACGGTGCCGTACTGCCTATCATGGCGTTCTACATCGTGGCAGGTTTGGAGCAGGGAGCGAAACTCGAAGAGATGGCTGGTACCATTCAGAATGATATCCTAAAGGAGTTTATGGTGCGTAACACCTATATTTACCCACCAGCATTCTCTATGAAGATTATAGCCGACATCTTCGAATACACATCACAGAAGATGCCTAAGTTCAACTCCATCTCCATCTCAGGCTACCACATGCAGGAGGCTGGTGCTACGGCTGACATCGAGCTCGCCTACACACTCGCCGACGGTCTGGAGTATCTGCGTGCCGGTGTCAATGCAGGCATAGACATCGATGCCTTCGCTCCACGTCTGTCTTTCTTCTGGGCTATAGGCACCAACCACTTCATGGAGATTGCCAAGATGCGTGCCGGCCGTCTGTTGTGGGCTAAGATTGTCAAGAGCTTCGGAGCAAAGAATCCTAAGTCTATGGCACTGCGTACCCACTCGCAAACCTCTGGATGGTCGCTCACTGAGCAAGATCCGTTCAACAACGTAGGACGTACCGCTATCGAGGCTATGGCAGCGGTATTGGGTCACACCCAGTCGCTCCACACAAACTCACTCGACGAGGCTATCGCCCTGCCAACCGACTTCTCCGCACGTATCGCACGTAACACCCAAATCTATATTCAGAATGAGACTAAGGTGTGCAAAGAGATCGACCCATGGGCAGGTTCTTACTATGTGGAGTATCTCACCAACGAACTCGTACATAAGGCGTGGGCACTCATTCAGGAGATTGAGGAACTCGGAGGTATGGCTAAGGCAATCGAGACAGGTGTGCCTAAGATGCGCATCGAAGAGGCTGCAGCACGCACCCAGGCGCGTATCGACTCTGGCCAGCAGACTATCGTGGGTACTAATAAGTATCGTCTTGATCATGAAGACCCAATCGATATTCTCGAGGTAGATAACACTACAGTGCGCAAACAGCAGGAAGAGAACCTGCGCCAACTCAAGGCTAACCGTGACGAGGCAAAGGTTAAGGCCACCCTCGATGCCCTTACCAAGGTGGTTGAGACGGGCGAAGGCAACCTGCTCGCTGCAGCCGTAGAGTGTGCAAAGGTACGTTGTACCCTCGGCGAGATTAGTGATGCCTGCGAGAAAGTCGTAGGACGTTATAAAGCAGTAATTAGAACAATTTCAGGCGTGTATAAGTCAGAAGCAAACAACGATAAGGAATTCGAGCGCGCGTGTGAACTCACACAGCAGTTCGCCGACAAGTATGGTCGTCGTCCACGCATCTTCATCGCCAAGATGGGACAGGATGGTCACGACCGCGGTGCTAAGGTAGTGGCAACAGGCTATGCAGACTGCGGCTACGACGTGGATATGGGACCATTGTTCCAAACCCCAGCCGAGGCAGCACGTGAAGCAGTAGAGAACGATGTCAACATCATCGGAGTATCATCACTCGCAGCAGGTCATAAGACCCTCATCCCACAGCTATTTGAAGAACTCAAGAAACTCGGACGAGAGGATATAATGGTTATCGCTGGTGGTGTAATCCCTGCTCAGGACTACGACTTCCTCTATCAGGCAGGCGTAGCTGCGATCTTCGGTCCTGGCACTCCTGTGGCAAAATCAGCCATCGAGATGATGGAGATACTTCTCGATTCTTAGAAAGTTTCAACACTGCTTGTTTCATAGCAGTATG
This sequence comes from Prevotellaceae bacterium UBA2738, assembly GCA_002353585.1. GTDB lineage: Bacteria > Bacteroidota > Bacteroidia > Bacteroidales > Bacteroidaceae > Prevotella. Next base: position 16,538 of record DEJW01000033.1, read on the forward strand.
ATTGTTTCATAGTATTAGGTTTTTGAGCGCTGGGCTGTGAAGCCTAGCGCTTGCTTTTTGTCCCTTATGTGAATTTATGATTTCTTTCAGCGATACAGGTGCTGAAAGATTGTCAACTCCTACTGACACTACGAACTCCCTTGACGCCCTTGAGTTTCTTGATAAGAGAGGCAAGGTGTGTATTATCATCGACACTGACGGTGATGGCTCCTCGGAAGAGCCCGTCGTCAGAATCTATGTTAATGGCGCGTAACAGGGTGTGTGCCTCTTTGCTTATTACGGAGGTGATAGTGTTTACCACAGCTATGTCGTCGTTGCCCACCACACGGAGGGTGATATCATATTGCCCTGAGCCTTTATCACTCCACTGTGCCTGAACGATGCGATAACCAAACCTACGTCTGAGTTCCCCTGCATTGGGACAGTCCTTGCGATGTATCTTGATGCCCCCACTGACTGTGACGAAGCCAAAGACGTCATCTCCATAGATTGGATGGCAACACTTGGCAAGGGTGTATTCTATTCCACGAAAAACTGCCCTTTCCTCACCTAAAGAAAGGGAATCGGCTGTGCCCTGACGATGAAGGATGAAGGAAGCAGCTGAAACGGGAACGGGTTCAGAGCTATGCTCGCCTGAACCTCTGCGAAGAACAGAAGCCGAACTTCCCTCGCCTGACGATGAGGAAGCAGTGGCTGCTTCTGGGCGCTCACCTTTAGCCTCTTCCTCCTTACGCTGAAGTTCGGAAAGAGCTTTGCGGATTTTGGAGCGAGCGTGTGATGATATAGCAATATTGAGCCACTCGCGACGTGGATGCTGGGAGTTGCTGGTCATAATCTCTACCGTATCGCCTGAGTGAAGGACCTGACGGATAGAGGCATTCTTGCCGTTGACCATGGCGCCTACGCAAGTGTTGCCGATGCGTGAGTGAATGTTGTATGCGAAGTCGAGGACTGTGGCGCCTGCGGCGAATTTCTTTATCTCGCCCTTGGGGGTGAAGACAAACACCTCGTCTTCGTAGAGGTTCATACGAAACTGATCCATGACCTGCATATCGTCACCAGCCTCAAGTGCTGTGCGTATGGCACTGAGCCACTGGTCTATGCCTCCGCCTGCACTCTTGATGCCCTTGTAACGCCAGTGGGCAGCGAGACCATGTTCGGCAATCTCGTCCATACGCTCAGTGCGTATCTGCACCTCTACCCATTTATTCTCAGGTCCGAGTACAGTGATGTGGAGCGACTCATAGCCGTTTGATTTAGGCACACTGAGCCAGTCACGCAAGCGCTTTGGGTTAGGCTGATACATATCGGTGATAATGCTGTATGCCTGCCAGCACTCCATCTTCTCGCGCTCTGGAGCGCTATCCAGGATAATGCGTATGGCAAAGAGGTCATATACACCTTCGAAGGGGCATTTCTGTTTCTTCATCTTCTGCCAGATGGAGTGTATGGACTTGGTGCGCCCCTTGATATGGAATTTCAGTCCTGCCTGCTCAAGGTGCTCCTTGACAGGGGTAATGAAGTCTTGTATGTATTTGTCGCGAGCCTCCTTGGTCGCAGAGAGTTTGTTCTTGATGTGATAGTAGGCATCGTGCTCGAGATATTTGAGGGAGAGGTCTTCGAGTTCGCTTTTAAGTTGATAGAGCCCCAGTTTATGTGCGAGTGGTGCATAAAGATAGCTCGCCTCTTCGGCTGCGCGCTGACGTGCTGCGATATTGGCAGTGTCGCGTATCTGACGCATGAGGTTGACGCGATCGGCTATCATAATAAGTATCACGCGCATATCCTCAGCAAAGGAGAGAAGCAGAGAACGAAAATTCTCAGTTTCTATGGCTGGGGTCTTTTTGTATAGCTGCTGCACACGGTGAAGTCCGTGGAGGATAGAGTCAACTCCACCCCAATCCTCCCACGGGAGGAAGTCGGACGAGTCTATCGGATAAAGAAGAGTGGCGATGATAGCGTCGCGCCCCAGTCCTATCTCGTCAACTGCGATGTAGGCAGTCTGGAGGGCACGGAGTATGGGATTGAGTCCGAAGATGTCACGCTGTATGGAGCCTTGCTCTATAGCATCAAAAAGTATGCGGCGCAACTTCTCTTCGTCATTGGGAAGTAGTGCCGCTACGGGATGATGCTTGAGGTCTTCGATTATCTCAAGCGCCTTCTGTTTTTCTATGTCAGTAAAGGCAAGCATAGTGCCTTGGATGGGGGTATGTTGTGTTACTTGCTTTCGTCAGTCATGTCGCCTTCGATATAAAGGCGCACCATCTCTGGGGTGCCATTGGAACGAACTGTGATGGTCTTTTTGAAGTGACCAGGAAACTTGCCCTTGCCGTTGTAGGTAACGTTGATGGTACCCGTTTCGCCTGGTTTGATAGGCGACTTGGTGTATTTAGGTACTGTGCAGCCACATGAAGCTACAGCAGAGTTGATGACGAGCGGCTGATCGCCCGTGTTGGTGAATGTGAAGACACATTTCTGAATAGGCGACTTCTCTGAGAATGTACCGTAGTTGTGGGTAGTCTTGTCGAACGTTATCTTAGGTTCGGCAGAAGCGAGATTGATAATTGAGAATTGAAAATTGAAAATTATCAGAAGAAAAAGGAGTTTTTTCATATTGTTCAAAAGTTTAAGAGTGATAAAGGGTAGTACCTTACACTAACTCGTAGAGTTTGGATGGAGTTTTGCGTTTGAGGTCTTCGACCTGGAAATCTTTACCCATGATGATGCCGTAGGAACGAAGGATTTGTTCTACCGTTTTGAGGGCGAGAACTGGATGGTTATTCTCTTCGCTGAGGTGGCATAGCCATACGTGACGGAGAGCTGAGGTTGCATAATTGGCTATAGCCTCAGCGCAATCGTGATTGGAGAGGTGTCCCATGGGACCATCAATGCGCACCTTTAAGTGCTGTGGGTAGGTGCCGTTTTGCAGCATCTCCTTATCGTAGTTGGATTCAAGCACCAAATAGTTTGCCTCGCCAATGTAACGTTGCATATCTTCTGTTACATGACCCACATCTGTCATAAGACAGAACACCACACCCTCAGCCTCGATGCGGTAGCCCACATTGCCAGCACTGTCGTGAGGAACGCCGAAAGGCGTGACGAGGAAGTCACCTAACCTGACGGGAGTATCCTTGTCGATGTATCGACGATTATCAGCTGGCACCTTCTTAGGTACGCAGTAGTTACGTTCTATGCCTCCGTGCACCTCGTGGGTTGCATACACCGGAATGTTATATTCGCCACTAAGCACTCCCACCGACTTGATATGGTCAGCATGGTCGTGAGTGATGAGTACACGTTTTATATCATTGACGCTGATGCCGTAATCGTGCAGGTATTTCTTGATGGAGCGAATGCCCACTCCTGAGTCTATCAGCATGGCGTCGTTGGCAGTCTGAAGCAGGTAGCAGTTTCCGCTACTTCCACTGCCCAAAGACAGAAATTTCAGCATTTTTGGTTAATATTTTGGGCAAAATTAGCAAAAAAATTTGAACTTACAAAGTTTTTTTGTACCTTTGTGAGGATAATTAGCAATTATTAATCTATGACTGAACCTACACTAACCGTTTACAAGGCAAGTGCTGGAAGCGGAAAAACATTCACACTTGCCAAGGAATACATAAAACTGCTGATTGAAAACCCCGAGGCCTATAGGAACATACTTGCCGTAACCTTTACCAATAAGGCTACGGAGGAGATGAAGATGCGCATACTGTCGCAGCTGTATGGGCTATGGAAGCAATTGCCTGACTCCGAGAGCTACATGGCGAGCTTGGAGAAAGACTTTTCACAGATGAAAAACGTAAGGGATTTCATCTCGCAACAGGCAGGGAAGGCATTACGGAGTATGTTGGACAACTACCACTTCTTCAGGGTGCAGACGATAGATGCGTTCTTTCAGACGGTACTGAGAAATTTGGCGCATGAGTTGCAGCTTAACGCCAACTTGAGGGTAGGACTGAACCAAGAACAGGTGGTTGACGAGGCTGTAGATACTCTGATAGACTCAATAGCCGACGACAACATGATGAGAAACGTGGTGATGGGCTATGTAAAGGAGAGGTTAAACAACAACGAGTCATGGAATTTCATCAAGGGCATAAAGGAATTTGGCGCCAACATATTCAGGGATTTCTATAAGGAGCACAGAGAACAGCTGATAAAGATGACGAGCGACGAGAACTTCTTTATCAACTTTAAAACGAAGCTGAACGATGAACGCCGGAAACTGGAGAAGAAATACCAAGCTATAGGCGAGGAGGCGATGCTGACACTGGAAAACAACGGACTGACAATCACTGACTTCAAACATAAGAACGGTGGTGCGATAGGCTATTTCATCAAACTAAACAGGGGAGAGTTTGCCGAAATAGACATGGATAAGCCACGCATGAAGGATGCGCTGAACAACGAGGATTCGTGGATAGACAAGAAATCAGTCAATTGCAGCACAGTGGCAGACGTAGTAAAGAACAATCTACTTCCGCTGATGACAACAACAGAACGATGCAGAACACTGGATGCAAGAAAATACAACTCAATAAAGAAGACACTGGAACACGTTAACGACGTACAGTTGCTGAGGTATATAGAGGATTTCTCAAAAGAACTGAACAACTCTGCACAGCGCTTTATGCTCAGCGACACCCCTACCCTGCTCAATGCTATGATAAAAGAGGAAGACTCGCCATTCATATACGAGAAGATAGGAGCGCATCTGGAACACATAATGATAGACGAATTCCAAGACACGAGCACAACGCAATGGAACAACTTCAGGAAACTGCTCGAGGAGTGTATGGCTCAAGGCAAAAGCAACCTGCTGGTGGGCGATGTAAAGCAGAGCATATACCGTTGGCGCTCAGGCGATTGGCGACTGCTTAACAATATAGAAACCTCCTTTAAACCCGGAACCCTGAAATCCGAACCTCTTAAGACCAACTACCGTTCGTCAAAGAACGTGGTGTTATTTAATAACCACTTTCTGAAAAGGATGTCGGATATGGTGGTGAAAGAGGTTGACGGTAAGTCGCATAAGATGGCTGAAGAACTACGTAAAGCATACGATGATGTGGAACAGCTGACGCCAGGAAACAGGGAGAAGAAAGGGCTGGTGCACATAGACCTTATACCCAAAGAGCAAGAGGATAGCATGGAGGAGCGCACACTGGAGATAATAACCACGCTAACATCGAAGGGGGCAAAACTGAAAGATATAGCCATATTGCTGAGAGGCAATAAAGAGGCAATAACTATGGCAACATATCTGGAGCGAGAGGGCATCAGTGTGGTATCAGCAGAGGCATTCGAACTTAAATCCTCAGCTGCCGTTCGCATCATTATAGGGGCCATGAGACACCTTATACACCCCAAGGACACACTGACCCTGAAACTGCTGCTGAAAGATTCGGGCATGACGGCACTGCCACAGGAATTGGAAGACAGACGAGAACTGCTGCTCACCATGTCACTTCACGATATGGCAGAAGAGATATTACGCATATTCAATCTGGGCGAGAAAGAAGGGGCATACATCACCACATTCTTTGACCACCTGAGAGCTTTCTGCAACGACACTTCAACCGTGCTGGAGGATTTCCTTGAGGCATGGGACGACGAATTGTATAAAAAGACGATAGAGACACCTGACTGCGATGGTGTGCGCATACTGACCATACACAAGAGTAAGGGACTGGAGTTTAAACACGTGATACTGCCCTACTGCAACTGGAAGCTGGAGTTGAGATCAACACTGTGGTGCGAACCCAACGAGGCACCTTTCAACGAACTGCCCATAGTGCCGCTGAACTACACATCTGTGAAGGCTTTTGAGAACACCATATACAAAGAGGTGGTGACAGAGGAGCATGTGCAGAACATAGTGGACAACCTTAACTTGGTATATGTGGCAATGACCAGAGCATGTGACTCACTATTCATTATAGGTATAAGAGGGGCTGCAGCCACCCAGCGTTCGCAGATGATAGAGGAAACAATAAAAGACCTACATAAAGACACCACTGAAATAGATGGCACACCATTGCACTACACTCTGCCTGATGTTGAAGACGAAGCGATAGAGCTGACCTACGGTTCACTGGATGGGCTCTTCAATGAAAAGGAGACGGAGGAAAGCCAGAATGCCTTCCTTAAAGAGGTGGAGCCTGTGGAGGTGAAGATAGCATCATACGAGAGGAAAGCAGAGTTCAGGCAGAGCAACAAGAGTCTTACCTTTGCCGATGATGCCATAGACGAGACCGACAGGCAGAGATACATAAGAATGGGTATGGTGATGCACCAGATATTCTCTGAGATAAAGACCACAGACGACGTGGAACCCGTACTGACGAGAATGGAGTTTGACGGTACGCTGTACGATGACGGCATGACACGTGAGGGACTGGTTAGTGAACTGCAAAAGAAATTCCAAAACCCGCAGGTAAAGAATTGGTTCTCAGGAGGATGGACACTATATAACGAGTGTGCCATAATAGACAAAGAGGGAGAGCAGAGACCAGACCGCGTGATGACTGACGGCAAAGAAACCATCGTGGTGGACTTCAAATTCGGCAAACCACATAATGACTACCATGCTCAGGTGGAGAGATACAAGAAACTGCTGGAGGATATGGGTATGCCAGGAGTGAAGGGCTATCTGTGGTATGTTACACTAAACAAGATTGAAGAGGTATGATGAAGAGTTTTCTATATAATGTAGCACAAGACCTGCTGAAGCAGTGGGGCGAAGACTTGCACAGGGTGACGGTGGTATTTCCTAACAAGAGAGCATCGCTATTCCTGAACAGAGCACTAGCAGAGATAAGCGAAAAGCCTATATGGAGTCCGCAATACACCACCATCAGCGAACTGTTTCAGAAGATGTCAACGCTGCAGGTAGCTGACAGAATAAAACTGATATGCGAGTTGCACAAGACATACTGCGAAGTGACTGGCAGAGCTGAAACGCTGGAGCAGTTTTATGGTTGGGGAGAGATAATGCTTGCCGATTTTGACGACATAGACAAGCACAACGGCGACGCAAAGAAGATATTCACCCTGCTGGGCGACATTCACGAGATGGATGCCGTGGATTACCTGACAGAGGAACAGAAAAAGGTGTTGCAGAGATTCTTCAACAACTTCACGCCCGACCACACCACGCAGTTGAAAAGAAACTTCATGGAGCTGTGGAATAAGTTTTTTGACATCTACACCAACTACCGACAGAGACTACTGGCTCAAGGCATTGCTTACGAGGGAATGATGTTTAGAGAGGTGATAGAGTGCAGTGCACAGTGCAATAGTTCTGAATATGTCTTTGTAGGCTTTAACCTGCTGACCCCTGTGGAGCAACTGCTGATAGCGAAGGTGGAGGGAAAGATATATAACGATGACGACAGAAGTAATCCACCTAAGGAGATGACCTTCATATCATCACCCACTGACGACCTGCAGGCAAGATACGTGAGCCAATGGCTGACACCTGAACGCATAAAGGCTGGCAGACGGACTGCCATAGTGCTTGCCGACGAGGGACTGCTTGAGACGGTGCTGCACTGTCTGCCTACAGAGATGAGCCTCAACATAACCACTGGCTACCCCCTGTCACAAACCTCCATAACATCGCTGATAAAGGGCGTGAGCAACCTGTTGCAAAGAAATAGCTACACCCTGCACAACATCAACGGAATATTGCGTCACCCACTGGTGAAGTATATCTCAGACAGAGCCACTGAGCTACACGAGAAACTCAACAATGACCTGATATACTACCTTACACCAGAGGAGATATCAATAGACGAGAACCTGAGCCAGCTCTTCATGCCGCTGAAGAACAAAAGCGACATGGGAGAACTGACAAAAAGGCTGATATGGGTGACAAAAACCATTGCCAAGAGAGTTCAAGAGATAAATAGTGCAAAAGTTCAAGGAGAACAAGAAAATTATCAATTATCAATTATCAATTATCAATTAGAGACCGAAGCACTCTACCGCATGTACACCTTGCTCAACAGACTGGACACACTGATAAGCGAGGAAGAGATAAAACTCGACCTTCCACTCTACACCATGCTGCTGAACCAGATAATACAAGGCACCACGATTCCGTTCCACGGCGAACCGATAGAGGGCATACAGATTATGGGTGTGTTGGAAACGCGTAACCTGGACTTCGACCATGTATTGCTGCTGTCATGCAACGAGGGAACTCTGCCAGCCAAGGTGAGCGACACATCATTCCTGCCCCACTCCATCCGCATGGCATATAACCTGACAACGGTAGAGAATAAGGTGGCGATATACCAGTATTATTTTGACCGTCTGATGCAGAGAACCAACGATGTGACCATCATCTACAACAACTCAACAAACGATGGCAAGACTGGTGAGATGTCTCGCTTTATGTTGCAGATGATAGCCAAGAACGAGATAACTATCAAACGCAAGTCGTTGGAAGCCAGCGTGAGCACACATGCCAACCTGAATGGCGATATAGAGAAGACACAGGAGATGGTGGACAAATTGCTGAAGAAGAAATTTATCTCGCCATCGTCATTGGGAAGATACCTGCGTTGTCCACGCAGTTTCTACTATACCTACATCGAAGAAATAAGAGACAACGAGGAGGGCGACGAGGAGTCAATGGACAACATGACATTCGGCACAATCTTCCATGCAGCCGCCGAAATGATGTATAAAGACTTCAATGGTAAAATAGTGTCACCTAGCTATATACAGCGACTTGTCAACGAAAAAGATAATACAACACTTCGTAGGATAGCCAAGCTGGCTTTTCGCAGAGAACTGTTCAACATAAAGGACGAAAAACGTGACACTCCGAAGCTCGGCGGACTGCAGGTGATAAACTTCGAAATGGTGGTAACATTCCTCAGGCATCTGCTGAATTATGACAGTCGGTTGACACAACTGGAGATAGCAGGACTGGAGAAGGAGGTGCAGGGCTCTATACCTGTAAAGACCAGTAAGGGCACCATCGACGTTAGGATTGGTGGAAACATAGACCGTCTTGACGTGGTGACCGACCAGGACGGAGTACGACGCATCAGGGTGATAGACTACAAGACGGGCAGACTGAGCAGAAAACTGAACATCAGCTGCATCGACGAGATATTCATGCCTGAGAAGATGGGGTTGCACACCGACTACTTTCTGCAAGCCCTGCTCTATGCCTCAATACTCGAGGACGAGAGGGAGAAGAGCGTGGGACTGCTGTATGTGCAGAGTGCCAACAACGATGATTATGACCCTCTGTTGTGCATAGACAACAAGCCCATAAAAGATGCTGCCGTTTATCTGTCTGACTTCAGAAAGGGGTTGGCAGAACTGCTGGCCGAGATACTCAATACCGACATACCATTCAGGCAAACCCTGAGGACTGAGCAGTGTAAGGACTGCGCATTCTTCAATTTCTGCCATTAAAGACTTTTAACTATATCTTTTGACTTTCTAACTTTGAACCTTTTGAACTATTGAACTTTTTTAGTACCTTTGCACCCAAACTTTGCGCACACCTGCGCATGAGAACTGCAGAAAGCCAATGGAACCATTAGCAGAGCGCCTGAGGCCTAAGACGCTCGATGAGTACATAGGACAGAAACACCTGGTGGGCGAAGGAGCCGTATTGCGCCGAATGATTGATTCGGGGCACATAAACTCTTTCATTCTGTGGGGACCTCCAGGAGTGGGCAAGACTACACTGGCACAGATTATAGCCAACAAGCTCGACACTCCGTTCTACACCCTCTCTGCCGTTACCAGTGGCGTAAAGGATGTTCGCGATGTCATAGAGCGAGCCAAGAACAATCGTTTCTTCTCTACCGCTTCCCCAATCCTCTTTATCGACGAGATACACCGTTTCTCCAAGTCGCAGCAGGATTCTCTGCTGGGGGCTGTGGAGCGAGGCATCGTCACCCTCATTGGTGCTACCACCGAGAATCCATCGTTTGAGGTTATCCGTCCGCTCCTGTCCCGTTGTCAGCTCTATGTGCTGAAACCATTGGAGAAAAACGACCTGATGGAACTCCTGCAGCGTGCCATAACCACTGACTCCGAGTTGCAGAAACTCGACATCAAGTTGAAAGAGACTGGCGCCATAATGCGATATAGCGGAGGCGATGCACGCAAGTTGCTCAACATACTGCAGATAGTGGTGGAGTCTGAGTCCAGCCAAAGCATCGAGATAACTGACGACCTGGTGGTGAGCCGTTTGCAGCAGAACCCTATGGCATACGACAAACAGGGCGAGATGCACTATGACATCATCTCAGCCTTTATCAAGTCTATACGAGGTAGCGACCCCGACGCGGCACTCTACTGGATGGCACGAATGATAGAGGGAGGCGAAGACCCCGAGTTCATAGCCCGACGACTGGTTATCAGTGCCTCAGAGGATATCGGCCTTGCTAATCCCAATGCCCTGTTGCTTGCCAATGCCGCCTTCGACACCGTGATGAAGATAGGATGGCCTGAGGCAAGGATAGCCCTCGCCGAGGCATGCGTCTATCTCGCCACCTCGCCAAAGTCTAACTCCGCTTACTGTGGCATAAATGACGCCCTGCAACTGGTGAAGGAGACAGGCAATCTACCCGTACCGCTGCATCTGCGCAATGCACCCACCCAGCTTATGGAGGAATTAGGATATAGCGACGGATATAAATATCCCCACGACTACCCCGATCACTTCACTCCTCAGCAATACATGCCTGACCAGCTGAAGGACCATCGTATATGGCATGCCCAGCATCAGCCCATCGAGGAACGTCAGTATCAGCAAATGATAAAGACGTGGGGAGATAGGTTTAAGTAGGTTAACGGTTAATGGTTAAAGGTTAAAGGTTATCAAACAGCTTCTGTCCATAGCGTTCTTTCTGATAGTCATGACATTTGTTATGGCGAGGGGAGATAATGCCCCTACCCCCGCTGTGGCTGACACACTGAAAGTGGACTCCCTCAAGCTCGACACCACAAAGCTCGACTCCCTGCAATTGGCTATTCAGGCATACAATAAGGCTGTGGATGATTCCATTGCCGCCGACTCCATCAACCGTGCCAAGAGCAACGGTCTTGATGCTCCTGTCAACTATGTTGCCAAGGATTCTATGGTCTATTACGCCAACACTAAGAGGGCTTTCCTCTATGGCAAGTCTAACGTGAAATATGAGAACATGGACCTCTCGGCTGCCAACATCGACATGTCGCTTGACAGCAGCGTGGTGCATGCCACTGGTGCTATGGACACAGTGAAGAAACAGCGTTACGGACTACCTGTATTCCTCATGGGCGAAGACAAATACGAGACTGACACCATGGCTTTCAACTTCAAGACTAAGCGTGGTCTTATAAAGAATGCCTACACCCATCAGGATGACGGTTTCCTGCTCTCTGAGCGTTCTAAGCGCGACAGCGAGGGCAACTTCTACCTCAAGCGCGGACGCTACACCACCTGTGACGACCCAGATCCCGATTTCTACATCGCCCTCACGCGTGCCAAGGTGCGCCCTGGCAAGGATGTGGTGTTTGGTCCTGCTTACCTCGTGGTGCAGGATGTGCCCCTGCCTCTCGCCATACCTTACGGTTTCTTCCCCTTCACCAAGAACTACTCCAGCGGCGTGATAATGCCTACCTACGGCGACGAGATGGATCGTGGCTTCTACCTGCGTGACGGCGGCTATTACTTTGCCATAAGCGACAAGATGGACCTCAAACTCCTTGGCGAGGTGTTCACCAAGGGTTCGTGGGGTGTGAGTGCAGCATCCAACTACAACGTGAGATACAAATACAACGGACAGTTCTTTGCTTCCTATCAGGATTCACGCTATGGCGATGAGGGCATAGACCAGAGGAAGGAGACCAGTTTCAAGATTCAGTGGACACACCGTCAGGATGCCAAGGCTAACCCCTACACATCACTCACGGCAAGCGTCAACTTCTCATCCACGAGTTATGAGACTAACAACCTCACCTCCATGTACAACCCTACCCTTCGTACCCAGTCCACTCGTACGTCATCAGTGTCATGGAGCACCACCATGAGCAGCATCGGACTCTCCCTCTCTTCTCAGGCAAGCCTGGCGCAGAACATGCGCGACTCAACGTTAGACATGACCCTGCCCGACCTCAATATCTACCTCACGCAGTTCTACCCCTTCAAGCGCAAACATGCTGCAGGCAAACAGCGTTGGTATGAGAAAATCAACGTAGCATATACAGGACAGATATCCAACACCATCCACACCAAGGAGAACCAGCTGTTTCACTCCAGCTTCACCCGCGACTGGCGCAACGGATGGATGCACACCATCCCCGTCAAGGCATCGTTTACCGTGGCTAAATATCTCTCCGTCACTCCAAGTTTTACCTTCGTTGACCGCATGTACACCCAGAAGATAGCTCGTTCGTGGGATGTGGACAACCAGAGAGAGGTGCTCGACACCATTCAGGGCTTCTACAACGTGTATAACTGGAATGCCTCAGTCAACCTTAACACCAAGATTTATGGTTTCTTTATTCCTAACCGCAAAATCTTCGGCGACAAGATTATGGCAATACGACATGTGTTCACACCACAGGTTTCATTCAGCTACGCGCCAGACTTCAGTGCCTCACGCTATGGCTATTACGACACCTATATCAAGACCGATTCCAAAGGTGTAGAGACACCCGTTCAGTATTCTTACTATGCCAATAATCTGTTTAGCGGTCCTGGTTCAGGCAAGACGGGCAGGGTAAGCCTCACACTCGACAATAACATCGAGATGAAGATACGTTCCGACAAGGACTCCACAGGCATACGCAAGATTAGCGTCATCGACCGCCTTGCTGCCACTATGTCATATAATATGGCAGCCAAGGAGCGTCCTTGGAGCGACCTTGTCGTCGACCTTCGCCTCAAGTGGTGGAAGAACTACACCTTCTCCATGAATGCCGTCTTCGCCACCTATGCCTACGAACTCGACAATAATGGCAAACCTTACGTAGGAACCCACACCGAGTGGAGCCGCGGGCGCTTCGGCCGTTTCCAAGGCCTCTCACAAACATTCAGCTATACCCTCAACCCTGAGAAACTTCGCAAACTCTTTGGTGGCAAGAATAAGCGCAAGGATGGTGGAAGGGACAGCGACGACAGCAAGAGCACAGACACTGGCGTAGAGAGCAATGTTGACCCCAACATGATGGCAGCACAGAAGAAGGCTGAGGAAAGCGGCGGCAAGATGGCTGAGACCGATGACGACGGCTACCTCAAGTTCTCCATGCCGTGGAGCCTCACCATCAGCTATGGCATCAACATGCGCGAAAACACCTCTGGCACCTTCAATAAGGAGACCATGCGCTATCCGTATAAGTTCACCCACAACCTCAACTTCTATGGCTACATCAGTCTGTCAAGCGGATGGAACATAACCGTAAACAGCGGCTACGACTTCGAATACCGTAAGCTCAGTCTCACCACCGCTTCACTGGCTCGCGACCTCCACTGCTTCTCTATGGCATGCTCCGTGGTGCTCGCCCCCTACACCTCATACAACTTCTCTTTCAAGTGTAATGCCTCAACGCTTACCGATGCCCTGAAATACGACAAGCGTTCCAGCTACAACAATAACGTGAAGTGGTACTGATGACTGACCAGGAATACATACGCCATCATAAAGACGACCCCGTGCGCCCTTTGGCATTACGACCCATGCCTGAGGGCGTTAATCGTACCTGGGTGCTCCAGCAGATAGAGGGCTACCAGCTGGCAAAGAAGAAACTCCCCCATTGGGCTGCTATCTACGACGAAGGCAAAGACCTCCACTTCCCCCCTCGCCTCTCCCTCGAACAGTGCTCCAGCGAGGCAACAGCACGATATAAAGCACAAGAATTGTCAATTGTCAATTGTCCTCCGAGCTCTGCTCGCCTGAGCACCTATGGAGCGCAAGAATTGTCAATTTTAATCGACCTCACAGGTGGCTTCGGCGTTGACTTTTCCTACCTCGCCCCCCACTTCTCCCGTGCCATATATGTAGAGCAACAATCCGTCCTCTGCGATGTTGCGCGCCATAACCTCCCCCTCCTGGGTCTCCACCATGCTGAGGTCATCAACACCACCTGCGAAGAACAACTCTCAACTCTCAACTCTCAACTGTCAATTGTCAATTGTCAATTATCAATTGTCTTCTTCCTCGACCCAGCCCGTCGCAACTCCGCAGGCAACAAAGTCTTCTGCTTGGAAGACTGTTCGCCAGACATCACCCAGCTCCAGGACACCTTATTAAATATAGGCGATGCCATCATGGTCAAGCTCTCGCCCATGCTCGACATCACCCAGGCACTGCGCCAGTTGCGCTGTGTCACCGATGTTCACGTCATCAGCGTCAAGGGCGAATGCAAGGAGCTCCTCTTCATCATGCGCAAAGACAAGGCGCCAGACCAACCCATCACCTTCCATTGCGTCAACCTCGAGACGGAGGAGGATAAACTGGAAGCCACTCCAACAGACTCACCCCTAACCCCTCTCTTGGAGAGAGGGGAACAATTACAAAATGTTTTATCTGCTTTTTCGCTGACAGATAATGCATACTCCTCCCCTCTCTCCAAGAGAGGGGCTGGGGGTGAGTCTTTCCTCTTCGAACCCAACGCCTCCATTCTCAAGGCTGGTCTGCAAGATGTCTTTGGCGAGCGCTATGGTCTCAGCAAACTGCATCCTAACAGCAACCTCTTTGTGGGCAAGGAGCCCATTCCCCGAGTGCCAGCCCGTCAGTTCCGCATTGTGGATGTCACTGACTTCAGCAAGGCTAACCTCAAGCGCTTTCTCAAGGGCATCAGCCATGCAAACCTCACCATCCGCAATTTCCCTGCCACTGTGCAGGAACTGCGCAAACGGCTGAAACTAAAAGAAGGTGGCAGCGACTATCTTTTCGCTACCACCCTCTCTGACGGTTCTCACGTCCTTATCCGTTGTATAAAGGAACAATAATTATTGAGCACTGCCCAAGTTGCGTTTTTTTATTTCACAAAAACCAAGAAAACCCTTTTTGTAGGATTGATACTCCTATGAGAGTACTGTTGCTATTACGTATAGCCCCACCTGTAAGTTCACTTCCAGATTGGGCTCTTCATAATATCAACACCCATGCTGGGCTCTAATCCTACAAAAAGAAAAACCCCGCTCTTCGAGCGGAAAAAACATTCTAAGTACAAGGTGACTATAGTTCCCGTTATCGTTCCCGTTAATGTACTCGCATGCGAGTATTGTTTTTTCTGCCCTACAAAGGGCAGTGTTTTTCTTTTTTATGCGTGTAAGTGCCAAAGGCACAGAGGCACGATATGATGGGTTAGGCTGTAAGCTTGCTTACAAGCAAAAGCATCATGTCGTGCCTCACATAGGCGAACAGCCTAACACGTATAAAAAAGGGTTATTCTTGGTTTTTGTTTTAGAACTAAAATACAAGGAATAATAATTTCTAATTACTAATTCCTAATTTCTAATTACTAATTACTCATTTCCGTCAAGCACTTATCCAACTCAGCCTTAATAGCCTCCTCATCCATTTTCTGTCCTATGAAGACTATCTTCTGCTGACGGTCGCCATACCTGTCGTCCCAGTCGCGGTTCACCCCTGGGTTGTCTATGCGGAACTGCTTCAGCTCCTCCGCAGGCATGGTGGCATACCACTGTCCAGCATTCTGCAGCTGCACCTGTCTGCCAGCCTGCTCGAATATGTAGCAGAGCGTAGGCTGGTCCTCAAACCAGCACAGTCCCTTAGCCCTTATCACACTCTTAGGCCAGCGGCGAGCCACGAAGTCGTCAAACAGGGTGATGTCAAACGGTTTCCTTGCATAATACACAAAGGTACCTATGCCATACTCCTCCGTGTGGCTGTGTCCGTGATGGTGATGGTGCCCACACGTACACTCGCCTCCGTGGTGTGACTCGCAGTCCTCATCGTGGTCGTCATCATCATGCTCGTGGTGGTGATGATGGTGGTGGTGATGATGGTGCTCGTCATCATCCTCATCATCGTCATCCGCATGGTGGTTCCCGTTCCCGTTAACGTTCCCGTTATCGTTATCGTTATCGTTCCCGTTCCCGTTCCCGTTGCTCGCATTCTCAATCTCCTTTATCCATGCAGCCGACGTCGCCACATCGTCGAAGTCGAACATGCCAGTGCCCAGAATCTCGTCGAAGTCCACATCGCCGTAGTTACACTCTATAATCTTCGCCTTAGGCTGCAGGGCGCGCACTATCTGCTTCACCCTCTCCAGTTCCTCAGGCTCCACCTCCGCAGCCTTGTTCAGCAACACTATGTTACAGAACTCTATCTGCTGAATCACCAGGTTCTCTATGTCCTCCTCGTCGCGCTTAGCACCCAGCAGGGTCTTGCCACAACCAAACTCGTCCTTCATTCTCAGTGCATCAACAACGGTGCAGATGCAGTCCAGCTTCGGAATAAGCGCTCCTGCTGGCATGGGCGCTAAACTTGGCATTGAGCAGATAGTCTGAGCTATAGGTGCAGGCTCGCATATTCCGCTTGCCTCTATCACTATATAGTCAAACTTCTGCATCTTTGTGATGTCGTTAATCTGCTGCACCAGGTCCATCTTCAGCGAGCAGCATATACATCCGTTCTGCAGAGCCACGAGCGAATCATCCTTCTGGTCCACTATGCCCCCCTTCTGTATCAGGTCGGCATCGATGTTCACCTCGCCAATGTCGTTCACTATCACTGCAAACCTTATACCCTTCTCATTCTTCAGTATTCGGTTCAGCAGTGTTGTCTTTCCGCTGCCTAAGTAACCCGTAAGCAGCAGGACGGGAATTTCTGTTCTGTTCATTATTCTTATATTTTTGTTTGCTTGGCTTGAGCTACAGGTTCTCTGCGAGTATCCCAAAATGCGGCGATACGGATGGTATCATCCTTTACATAATATACTAATTTACTCAAGCCACTTCAGTTGCGAATTCTCCTCTCAGCTCCCTCATTACCTCTTCATGGGGCGTTCCTTGCCCAGCCTCAAAATTTGCCTCTGCCTTATCGAGCATAGAGTTTATCTCCCCCATAGTATATGGACGAGGTGCAACTTCCTCCCTTTTTGCATACTCAGCAAGTTCGGTGCTCAGCCATATCATATTAGCTGGAGTCAATGTATCGCACAGATAGTCGCGAAGATTATGTAATGATTTTATGCTCATATCGTATTCTTTCTCTTTCTGTCTGCAAAAGTAACAATTATTTTTTATTCCCACAAAATTTAGGGTGTAAAATCCGTTTTATCCGTACAATCCGCGGTCATTATTTCACCCTCATCGTGGTTCTCGTTTTCGTAGTGCATATATACAAAAATTATGCCAAACTGACAAAAAGAGGACGAAATACACGATGTTGGAAATATGCCCTGAACAACTTTTGCACTAAAGTAGTGCACAAAAAGCAAGAAAATTACACTGCATAGTGCAATTTTAACATTTATCAGTCATACAGGGAATTAGGCTATTATCTTATTAGATGTTTATATACTGTTGTGGCACAATGGGTTATAACATTTTTATATGACTTTAGGTAACAAACAAGTAACATTTCAAAGAATGTTTTTCTTGATCGAGAAAAAGCGAATGCCGTGAACCTGACGAATGGATCGTTTGATTAGTACGCATTGAGATTTTTGGCATATATAAGGTGTGTATCTTTGAGAATTTTGGCACTTTCTACCAAAAAATCTTTGAGAATTTTGGCATTTTTTTTATTCTTTTCCTTTGTTAATTGGGATTTTATAGCTATCTTTGCACCGAATAAAATAGAAAAAGATGGCAGAAAGAATATTTAGGCGCAAGATCTATGAGCAAATGTTGAGTTGGAAACAAAATCAGCACGGGACAACCGCACTTCTTATCAGAGGTGCAAGGCGTGTCGGCAAATCCACTGTTGCCGAGGAGTTTGCCCGTCATGAATACGAGAGTTACATATTGGTTGACTTCTCAAAGGCAACGCCTGCAATACACCGTTTGTTCGAAGATGTCTCCAATTTGGACTACATCTTTACCCAATTGCAACTTAACTATCGAAAAAGCTTGAAACCACACAAGTCTGTCATCATCTTTGATGAAATACAAAAGCAGCCATTAGCCCGGCAAGCCATTAAAACACTTGTGGCCGATGGACGCTACGATTACATCGAGACTGGCTCTCTGTTGAGCATCAAACGTAAATGGAAATCTGCAGGCAAGAATAGCCCACAGAATAACATTCTTATTCCCAGTGAGGAGACACGCCTTGATATGTACCCTATGGACTATGAGGAGTTTCGTTGGGCGTTGGGAGATGACCAGACTATTCCCCTTTTGCATACAATGTTCAACAATTTGAGTCCGCTGAGTGATGATACGAATCGTCGTATGATGCGCGATTTCCGTCTGTATGTTTTGGTTGGAGGCATGCCCCAGGCAGTCAATGACTACCTGGACACGAACGACATGAGCATTGTTGACCAACGCAAGCGTAGCATTCTTGACCTATACGATGAAGATTTCTACGACTTGGATCCGTCAGGACAAACCTCCGACCTGTTTCACGCCATTCCTGCTCAACTAAGCAGTAACGCATCTCGCTATCAGGTGAGTAGCGTGATTGAGGGAGGAAGACTGGATCGTTTGAGAGGTCAGATAAATATCCTCAAAGATTCCATGACCGTCAATATATCTTATCATGCTAACGACCCAAGTGCAGGACTGGCATCACACATCAACCGCGACCAGTTCAAATTGTTTTGCGGAGATACAGGGCTGTTTGTCACTCTCGCTTTCTGGGACGATAAATTTACAGAGAATGTCATTTACCAGAAATTGCTGAGTGACAAACTGAAAGCTGATGTGGGTTATGTCTATGAAAACGTGGTGTCACAAATACTGACAGCAGCAGGAAATAAGCTATATTACCATACGTGGCCAACACCATCGGGCAAACATAATTACGAGATAGACTTCCTTCTGTCTCGTAAAGCTAAAATTTGCCCAATAGAAGTCAAGTCATCGACATCCAATCTTCATGTTTCTATCGATGAATTCCAGAAAAAGTTCTCAGCTCGCATTCAGCAGCGATACCTTCTACACTCGAAGGATATTCGTAAAGAGCAAGACTTGATATTACTGCCAATGTATATGTCAATGTTTCTTTAGAACCGTTTTTATTATTATTTGTTCAGAAAAGTCAAAGGCATAGATGAACACAATGAACGGCAGTATTCAGATAACTACATAGAATTATTTGAACATAAGCATTAAATACTTACATGACACAATGTATTACCTCATATCAAGCAAAGTATTTTGCACACTCTTTGACAAGGAGACTTCCTGCCAATGACGGTGCAAAATTTACTGCGACCTTACAGGATGCACGTGTTGACCTTACTCCACACCAGATAGATGCTGCCTTGTTCGCATTCAAATCTCCGTTATCAAAAGGAGCAATTTTGGCAGATGAGGTGGGGCTTGGCAAAACAATTGAAGCTGGAATCATATTATCTCAAAACTGGGCAGAACACAAGAGGAAGCTAATAGTCATTTGCCCTGCAAACCTGAGAATGCAATGGTGCGAAGAACTTCATTCAAAATTTTACCTGCCAACAATACTTCTGGAAGGTAAAAGTTTTAATGCTATCATCAATGAGGGTAATTTTAATCCATTCAATCAAGAAAAGATTGTTATCTGCTCCTACCAGTTTGCAAAGGCAAAAGCTGCATACCTTAGACAGACCGAATGGGACTTAGTTGTTATAGATGAAGCTCATCGTCTGAGGAATGTCTATCGTCCAACAAACAAGATCTCTAACATCATTAAGGATGCATTAGAAAGCCGGAAAAAGATTTTGATGACTGCAACACCACTTCAAAACTCGATATTGGAGATGTTTGGTCTTGTTTCCATTATTGACGGATATCTTTTTGGAGACTTGAAAAGCTTCAAGGAGCGGTATAGTCATAATCTTGACGATGCTGCTTATCTTGAATTAAGGAACCGGCTCAAACCTGTTTGCAAGCGCACACTTCGTAGGCAGGTCCTCGAATACATTCGATACACTAAACGCATCGCTATACTCGAAGAGTTTTATCCAACAGCAGATGAACAAGCTCTTTATGACTTGGTTTCTGAATACCTTCAAAGGCCAACCCTTTATGCTCTTCCCAATAGCCAGCGACAATTGATGACAATGATTCTGCGTAAGTTGTTGGCATCATCAACTTATGCTATTTATGGGACATTCTGCACTCTTATAGATAGATTGAAACTTGTCTTGCAGAAGAACAATGCTGATTTTTCAACAGATTCATTCTCCCAGGATTACGAATCCATTGATGATGAACGTGATGAATGGATTGATGACGATGAGGAGTTTAGTGAAATTTGTAGTGAACCTCTTTCTCCATACCAACTTGAGGGCATTCAAAAAGAGATAGACGAACTTGAAGCTTTTCGCGATTTAGCAAAAAGAATCAAAAAAAACAGTAAAGCGGAACATCTGTTCCAGGCTCTCGATAAAGGTTTTGAGCAACTGGCGAAACTTGGTGCAGGTAGAAAAGCGTTGATTTTCACCGAGTCTCGTAGGACGCAAGAGTTCCTATATGAGCTTCTCGAAGAAAGAGGATATAAAGGTGAAGTTGTTTTATTTAATGGCTCTAATTCAGACAAATTATCGACTGCAATTTATAATAAATGGAAAGAAAAATATTCTGGAACTGATAAAGTGACAGGTTCTGCCACAGCAGACAAGCGACAGGCTCTTGTTGATTATTTCCGAGAAGAGGCAACTATTATGATTGCAACAGAAGCAGCAGCTGAAGGTATCAACCTCCAGTTTTGTTCTCTTATTGTTAATTATGATATGCCTTGGAATCCACAGCGCATAGAACAGCGTATTGGGCGATGTCACCGATA
>DEJW01000037.1:0-20318 GCA_002353585.1 Prevotellaceae bacterium UBA2738
ATTTTGATAAGATCCGATCTTGTTGAGAAGAAAACTTGCTGTTTACTTTTCATATATTATTTAATGATGGTGCGAGGTTGCCCGCTATCTTGTTTTTTTTGACTTTGCAAA
This sequence comes from Prevotellaceae bacterium UBA2738, assembly GCA_002353585.1. Classification (GTDB taxonomy): domain Bacteria; phylum Bacteroidota; class Bacteroidia; order Bacteroidales; family Bacteroidaceae; genus Prevotella. Next base: position 112 of record DEJW01000037.1, read on the forward strand.
GATAGAAATTTATTTTTAATCCCCCAAAGGTTTTGCGAAAAAGTTACGTTCTGAGGTGTTGCAGTTCTATGTTATGCTTTTATCTCGCTTTACTATGTTTTTATCTCTACTTGCTTTGCTTTTATCCTGCTGTTGCATAGCTTCTAAATAACAAACTAATCTACTTTGTTTATCAAACTAACCTACTTTGTTTAACAAACTAACTTACTTTGTTTAACAAACTAACTTACTTTGTTCTATAAACTAACCTGTTTTGTTAGTTAAAAGCATTGCCAAGGCACTATAAAAGCAAGGCTACTGCAGGGAAAAGCTTAGCATGGGCATGTAAAAAGTTTGAGTTATCTTGTATGGGTTTCATAATTATTTTGTAATTTTGCATTGAAATACTTGCTTCGCTCGTACTGGAACGATAACGAGCTCCGCGAAGCGCCTGTAATCGGACGCGAAGCTACGCTTGCAGGGCAAGAACACCAACTGGCGCGCAAGAACGTTAACACCTTGACCCATTGAACTCTTCAACTATAGAACATACTGCTTTGCCAAAACTGTGGAATGCCAACTACACCAAGGTGTGGACGGCAAATTTCATGATATTCTTCTCGTTTATGCTGGTGATGCCGTTGTTGCCGCTATACATGACGGAGGAGTTTGGGGCAGGCAAGCACACCATTGGTGTGGTGCTGAGCGGATATACCGTGACGGCGCTGTTTGCAAGGTTATTCTCTGGATATATAGTAGATACATTCAACCGCAGGACCGTGCTGCTGTTGAGCTACGGACTGTTTGCCTGTTTCTTTTTAGGCTACCTGATAGGTGGTTCGATGATACTCTTTGCCATAGTGAGAACCATGCACGGAGCGCCATTCGGCACTACGACGGTGGCGAATAGTACGGTGGCGATAGATGTATTGCCATCAGTGCGCAGGGCAGAGGGTATAGGCTATTACGGACTTGCCAATAACCTGGGTACGGCGATAAGTCCCACGATAGGTCTCTTTCTCTATGAGGCAGTGGGCAATTTCCAGATTATCTTCCTGCTCAGTTTCTTTATGGCTGCCTTGGGAGTGTTCATCAATTATACTGTTTCGTTTCCAGAGAAAACGAAAACTGGAACGGGAACGTTAACGGGAACAGAGCTTGCTACGAAAACGGGAGCTGGTCTTATGCGCCTCGACAGGTTCTTCTTGGTGAAGAGTTGGAGTGTAGGACTGATGCTTGCAGCATTAGCTTTTCCATACGGTGTAATTAGCACGTATATAGCTATTTATGCAAAAGAACAATTGGGACTGACAAAGGGTGCGGGAGCATACTTTTTGGTGCTCTCGGTATGTCTGATGCTGAGTCGATTGACAGGAGGAAAATCATTAAGACAAGGTAAGGTGATTCACAATGCTGCGATAGGCATGAGCATCTCGGTGTTCGGTTATCTGTGCTTTGCCTCCTTCCACAATTTCTTTGGGGTTTTTGCCAATGCTGTGTTGTTAGGTCTGGGCAACGGACACATGATGCCAGCCGTGCAGAATATGTTTGTGAACCTTGCACCACACAACCGCAGGGGCACGGCGAATGCTTCGTTCCTTACTTCGTGGGACCTCGGAGTGGGGTTGGGAGTGCTGGTCGGAGGAATTGCCGTGGAGCTGTGTGACTACTATGCAGCCTTCTGGACGGCATTTGTGATGAATGCTCTGGGCGTAGCGTTTTTCTTTGCTTATGTTAAGAAGCACTACAACTTGAACAAATTATATTAAATAAGGATAGGAAAAATTTGCCAGAACAAAGTTTTTTAGTTAACTTTGCACGTTAAGAAATAAAGCTAAAAAATATATGTTAGACAAAAGTTGTAAAATATACGTTGCAGGACACCGCGGACTGGTGGGCTCTGCTATATGGAATAACCTGAAAAGCAGAGGCTATAACAACCTCGTGGGCAGGACTCATAAGGAACTGGACCTGACGGACCAGCTGGCTGTTAGACGATTCTTTGACGAGGAGAAGCCTGATGCAGTGGTGCTGGCAGCTGCCTTTGTGGGTGGCATCATGGCAAACTCGCTGTACAGGGCAGACTTCATGATGATGAACATGAAGATACAGTGCAACGTAATCAGCGAGGCGTATGCTCACGGTGTGCAGAAACTGCTGTTCTTGGGTTCTACATGTATTTATCCGAAGAATGCTCCACAGCCAATGTCAGAGGACTGTCTGCTGACAAGTCCGCTGGAATATACTAACGAGGAATATGCTATAGCAAAGATTGCAGGACTGAAGATGTGCGAATCATACAACCTGCAATATGGCACCAACTATATAGCTGTGATGCCAACAAACCTCTATGGTCCTAACGATAACTTCCACTTGGAGAACTCTCACGTGATGCCTGCGATGATGCGCAAGATTTACCTTGCAAAACTCATTCACGACCAGAACTGGGATGCGATAAAGGTGGATATGGACAAGCGTCCTGTAGAGGGCATCGATGGTAGTGCTTCGCATGAAGAAATAGAGAAAGTACTTGCCAAGTATGGCATAGAGAATAATAAGGTGACGCTCTGGGGTACTGGTACTCCGCTGAGAGAGTTCCTGTGGTCAGAGGATATGGCTGATGCTTCAGTACATTGTCTGCTCAACGTGGATTTCTCTGATATCATAGGCATAGAGAAGTATTCAAGCGTGCACTATGGTGCCAAGGCTGACGGACAGGTGGACAGAAACCACTCTGCAGGCAGAGGCGGTGCGATACCATCACTGGGCGAGATAAGAAACTGCCACATCAACGTGGGTACAGGCAAGGAACTGACTATTAGGGAACTGTCTCAACTCGTGGTGAAGGCTGTAGGCTTCGAGGGTGAAGTATGCTTCGATGCAAGCAAGCCTGACGGCACAATGCGCAAACTCATCTCTGTTGACAAGCTCCACAAACTGGGATGGACGCACAAAGTAGAGATAGAGGACGGCGTGCAGAAACTCTTCGACTGGTACAAGGAGAGTTTAGTTGAGAGTTGAGAGTTGAGAGTTGATAGACAGTAGTGAGTGACTTAGTTGAGAGTAGAGAATAAATATTCAGCAATAATATAAGAGGTATGGAAGATTTTGGCTATAGGAAACTGATAGCATATCAGAAAGCAAAGGAGGTGGTAAAACACACCTACAAGCTTTTGAGAAAGTTTCCAGCCGAGGAGCGCTATGCTATGTCTGACCAACTGCGACGTGCTTCTGTTTCAATAACCTCAAACATAGCTGAAGGCATAAATAGATATTCAGTAAAAGACAAGGCACATTTCATAGAGATAGCGTATGGTTCGTTGATGGAAGTGTCTTCCCAATTTGAAATAGCAGAAGAATTAAATTATATAACGAGTGATGAGCGTTTGAGTATGGATCTGTTGGTAGGGGACGTTGCTCGTCTTTTGACGGGGCTACAAAAAACTTACAACTCTAAACTATCCACAGACTCTAACCCCTAAACTCTCAACACTAAACTAAAAAATATGGCAAAAAACATCGCACTTATCACAGGTGTTACCGGACAGGATGGTAGCTACCTTTCAGAGTTCCTTCTTGAGAAGGGTTACGAAGTTCACGGCATCATTCGCCGTTCATCAGTGGATTACCGCGAGCGTATAGCTCATCTGGAGGGTAAGCCAAACTTCCACCTGCACTATGCAGACCTCACCGACTCAATGTCGCTGGTGAAGCTGGTGGGTATGGTACAACCTACGGAGATATACAACCTGGCTGCACAGAGCCACGTTCAGGTGTCATTCGACGCACCAGAGTTTACTGCCGACGTTGACGCTACTGGCGTACTGCGTGTGCTGGAGGCTGTTCGCACCAACCACCTTGAGAAGACCTGCAAGATATATCAGGCTTCTACATCAGAGCTTTATGGCAAGGTGGAGGAGGTTCCACAGAACGAGAAGACACCGTTCCACCCATACTCTCCATACGCAGTGGCTAAACTCTACGGCTTCTGGATTGTGAAGGAATACCGTGAGGCATACGATATGTTCTGCTGCTCAGGCATACTGTTCAACCACGAGAGCGAGCGCCGAGGCGAGACCTTTGTAACACGTAAGATAACCCTCGCTGCAGCCCGCATAGCACAGGGCAAGCAGGAGAAGCTCTATCTGGGCAACCTGTCGTCACTGCGTGACTGGGGCTACGCCAAGGATTATGTGGAGTGCATGTGGCTGATACTGCAGAATAAGACTCCAGAAGACTTCGTGATAGCAACAGGTGTACAGCACTCAGTGCGCGAGTTCACCTATGCAGCATTTAAGGAGGCAGGCATAGAACTGAAGTTTGAGGGCGAGGACATAAACGAAAAGGGTATCTGCGTAGCAGTAGATACAGATAAGAACCCTCAGCTGACGGGTCTCAACCTTGTAGGCAAGACGCTCGTAGAGGTATCAGAAGACTTCTATCGTCCTACAGACGTGGTGAACCTTTGGGGTGACCCTACAAAGGCGAAGAAAGAACTCGGTTGGAATCCTTCAAAGACCACCTTCGAGGAACTTGTAAAGATAATGGTACAGAGCGATATGGCAAAAGTGGCATCAGAAGGTGCTGCAGAGAAGGTTCGTACCAATCTGGCTGAGTATCTGGAAAAGGGAATCGTGAAATAGTTTACGGTTTACGGTTATAGTTCAAGGTTGCATACAAAAGAAGAAATATTACAGGCATTCTCCCGTCTGCTCGACATACAGGACGAGCTGAGGGAGAAATGCCCATGGGACCACAAACAGACCAACGAGTCGCTGCGCCCTCACACCATCGAAGAAGCCTTCGAGCTCTGCGATGCCATAATGGATGGTAATCCTGTGGAGATACAGAAGGAAATGGGCGACGTGATGGAGCACTTGGTGTTCTATGCTATGATAGGCAGGGAACAGGGGCTGTTTGATATGGGAGATGTGTTGAAGAAAGAAGCCGACAAGCTGGTCTTCCGTCATCCGCACATCTATGGTTACACTAACGAGAAAGGCGAATTTGTAAAGCCTGAGTGTGCCAATCCAGACGAGGTCAGTAAGCTGTGGGAACGGGTAAAACAAAAAGAGAAGAACGGCAACAAGACTGTTCTGTCAGGAGTGCCTCGTTCATTGCCATCACTTATCAAGGCGTACCGCATACAAGACAAAGCACGTAACGTGGGTTTTGACTGGGAGAAGCCTGAGGATGTATGGCAAAAGGTGTATGAGGAGATAGACGAACTGAAAGCCGAACTTGAGAAGGGCGACAAGGCAAACTCAGAAAAAGAGTTGGGCGATGTGCTCTTTGCCATAGTCAATGCTGCGCGACTGTACCACATAAATCCAGATACGGCACTCGAACTGACAAACAGAAAGTTCATAGCCCGTTTCGGCTATGTGGAACAGAAGGCGAAAGAGCAGGAGAGAGAACTGAAAGACCTGACGCTTGGAGAGATGGACCAATACTGGGAAGAAGCCAAAAGCAAGGGGTTGTAATACTGTAAATGCACAGGTATAATAAATGAAGAAACTTGTCTATAGTATATTGTTTGCTGTAGCAATAACAATAGTTGTCGGCTGCGGCAACAAACAAACACACACAGAAGAGACTGCCAAAAAGACTGAGGATGTTGGTGGTGTGGCTGACAGTGCCTTGTATGGTACTGTGGGCAGAGCAACGGCTATGCACTCCGTAGAGTTGGTGGACGAAGACGGAAAGGCTGTCATCGTGCCGCTAAACGTAGATATGGAAGCCGATGTGCAAGGCGGTATATATTGCGATGACCGTCTTACAATGACGGTAGAAAAAAATGTAGAGGGAGAGAAAGAGGTCAAGAAGGCAATCAACCTCACCAGCCTTTGTGGAAGATGGGTGGCTCTTGACCGCAATTTCGAGATAATGGAGGATGGTACCGTGGTGAGTATGCAGAATGTGGAGTCACATCCATATACCCATTGGTCTATGGTAAACTGCAATCTGGTGCTTAATCGTGATACCTTTGAAATAGCATACCTCGGTCCGGACTCGTTAGCCCTTGAAAATGACCGAGGTATCTTTGTGTATAAGCGTATAAATAGCGGACTCTGATAAATTCCTCATACCAGAGTTGTTTTATCAGGCCTGAGCCTATTTTGCCTCTGGCTTTGGTATAGAGTCCATGTCTGATGGCTCAGGGAAGAATTCTTTGATAAACTCTACAAAGAACTGGAGTGCCTTATGAGTGGCATTCTTCAGATTCTCCTCGCGACCCTCATCACCCTCTATCTTCATAGTGCGTATGTCGTCCTTGGTACCACAGGCTACCCAGATAGTGCCTACAGGAATGCCAGGGTCAGCACCTGGTCCAGCAAAACCTGTAGTGGCGATGGCATAGTCAGAGTTAAGGAGTTTGCATACACCCTTAACCATTTCTATTGCAACTTCTTCTGATACTGCGTTCTTCTCGGCTATAAGGTCGGCATCAATACCAAGGATGTTGATTTTTGCCTCGTTGGAATAGCAGATGGTACCACCCTTATAATACATGGATGCGCCAGGGACAGAGGTGAGCACTTCGGCTATTCTGCCACTGGTACATGACTCGGCAGTACTGATAGTCTTGCCTGATTCGTATAGTTTGTAGAGAATCTCTTTGCTGAGTACTTTGTTTTCGAATTCCATATTATTCTAATGTTACTTTTGAATACGCTGGTGCGTCAATTGAACAAAAATCGTTATCTTTTAGTTTGAAGGATGCCACGCAACCTATCATCGCGGCATTGTCCGTGGTGTATGAGAATTTTGGTATGTAGATAGTCCAGCCGAAACGTTTGGCATAGTCACGAAAGGCATTGCGAAGTCCGTTATTGGCACTCACTCCTCCAGCCACAGCTACATGTTTGATGCCAGTCTGCTTTACGGCGAGTTTAAGTTTCTTCATCAGTATATCTACTATAGTCCACTCAAGGCTTGCCGCAATGTCTTCCTTGTGATGCTCAATAAAGTCTGGGTCTTCTTTTACCCATTTTTGCATGCTATAGAGGAAAGAGGTCTTGAGACCTGAGAAACTGTAGTCGAGTCCAGGAATATGTGGTTCGGCAAACTGATAAGCCTTAGGATTGCCCTGACGAGCTAAGCGGTCGATGATAGGACCGCCAGGATAACCTAATCCCATAACCTTCGAACATTTGTCGATTGCCTCACCTGCTGCGTCGTCAATGGTTTGACCGAGTATCTCCATATCGTTATAGGCATTCACCTTGATAATCTGAGAGTTACCTCCAGAAACGAGGAGACACAGGAAAGGGAAGGGTGGATGAGGATTGTCACAATCAGGCTCATCGATAAAGTGTGCCATAACGTGACCTTGCAAGTGGTTGACATCGATAAGCGGAATGTTTAGTGCCCTTGCAAAACCCTTAGCGAAGTTAACGCCCACTAGCAGAGAACCCATCAGTCCAGGACCGCGTGTGAAGGCTACAGCCGCAAGTTGCTCTTTTGTGACGCCTGCTTTTTTCAAAGCTTGGTCAACAACGGGTAACACATTCTGTTGGTGAGCACGTGATGCCAGTTCTGGCACTACACCACCATAAGCTTTGTGAACGTCTTGTGATGCTGTCACGTTGCTTAATAGGGTGGTCCCCTGCATTACGGCAGCTGATGTGTCGTCGCATGAGGATTCTATTGCCAGTATGTATTTCTCGTTGTCTTTCAAAGTCACTTAAACTCTTTGAACCATTAAACCTTTGAACTATTGAACCTTTAATATGTCAGTATTTCTACTCCGTGCTCAGTCATCAATAAGGTGTGTTCCCACTGGGCAGAGGGGAGTTCGTCGCCTGATATCACTTCCCATTCGTATGGGTCATCTGCATCTACAAACACTTCCCATGTACCCATGTTTATCATAGGTTCGATGGTGAACACCATACCAGGTACAAGGAGCATTCCCTCGCCACGATGACCATAATGGTTTATATCGGGTTCTTCATGAAATTTCAATCCTACACCATGACCGGCAAGGTCGCGAACCACTCCGTAGTGGTATTTCTTGCAATGCTTCTCGATAGCATGACCTATGTCGCCTACGAAGCTATAAGGTTTAGCTGCCTCCATGCCTATTTCGAGGCATTCCTTTGCCACACGCACAAGCTGTTCCTTCTCTGGTGTAGTCTTACCACCAATGATGAACATACGAGAGGCATCGGCGTAGTAGCCGTCTTTGATGGTGGTGAAATCCACATTTACTATATCGCCAACCTCCAGCACGTCTTCCTCTTTAGGAATGCCGTGGCAAACCACCTCATTGATAGAGGTGCAGACGCTCTTTGGAAAGCCTTCATAGTTGAGACATGCTGGGATGGCATCATGCTCCTTGCAATACTCCATGCAGATGTCGTCTATCTCCTGCGTATTCATTCCTGGATGAATAGCAGCAGCAACAGCATCAAGCACGCCAGTGTTGATAACACCAGCGCGCCTAATACCTTCAATTTGTTCAGGGGTTTTTATGAGATCTCTTGTTGGTACGAGCTTGCCTTTGTTCTCCCAATACATGATGGTGCGATCCATCTCTGTGGGTTCTTGTCCAGACAGGCAGTGCCAACGTCTTTTTTTCAGTCTTACCATGCAAACAATGGGTAGTTCTTCATTTCAGCATTCACCTCGCTGCGTACCTTTGAGATAACAGCCTCGTTCTCAGGATCGTTGAGCACTTCTTCTATCCATGCTGCAATCTTAACCATGAGGTCTTCCTTAGCACCACGAGTGGTGATGGCTGGTGTACCGAGACGGAAACCAGAAGTCTGGAAGGCAGAACGAGTGTCAAATGGTACCATATTCTTGTTGATGGTAATGTCTGCTGCAACGAGTGCGTTCTCAGCTACCTTACCAGTAAGGTCTGGATACTTAGAACGAAGGTCAACGAGCATAGAGTGGTTGTCTGTGCCACCTGAAACGATGCCGAAACCACGCTTGATGAGTTCGTCAGCAAGAACGGCGGCATTCTTCTTCACCTGCTTGGCATACTCCTTGAACTCTGGCTTAAGAGCCTCGCCGAAAGCTACTGCCTTAGCAGCTATCACGTGCTCAAGCGGACCACCCTGCTGACCAGGGAATACAGCTGAGTTAAGCAACTGAGACATCTTCTTTACAACGCCCTTTGGAGTCTTGTAGCCCCATGGGTTGTCAAAGTCCTTACCAAGAAGGATAAGACCGCCACGAGGACCACGGAGAGTCTTGTGGGTAGTTGTTGTTACGATGTGAGCATACTTAACAGGGTTCTCAAGCAGACCTGCTGCTATAAGACCTGCTGGGTGAGCCATATCAATCATCAGGAGGGCACCTACCTCGTCGGCAATCTTACGCATACGAGCGTAATCCCATTCGCGAGAGTATGCAGAGCCACCGCCGATAATGAGCTTAGGCTTGTTCTCCTTAGCCAGACGTTCCATATCGTCATAGTCAACGCGACCAGTCTCCTTATTGAGGTTATAGCCTACAGGATGATAGAGTATGCCTGATGTGTTGACGAGTGAACCATGAGAGAGGTGACCGCCGTGGTCGAGGTTGAGGCCCATGAAGCAATCGCCTGGCTTCAGTACAGCAAGGAGCACTGCGGCATTAGCCTGTGCGCCTGAGTGAGGCTGTACGTTTGCATATTCAGCACCAAACAGCTGGCAGGCACGGTCGATAGCAAGCTGCTCTATCTGGTCAACCACCTGACAGCCACCATAGTAGCGGTGTCCAGGATAACCCTCGGCATACTTGTTTGTACAATAAGAACCCATAGCCTCCATTACCTGGTCACTGACGAAGTTCTCGGATGCGATGAGTTCAATACCCTTCAGCTGGCGCTGATGTTCAGATTCGATGAGGTCGAAAATCTTCTGATCTCTTTCCATTGTTGTGTAGTAGTTATTTTGTTGTGTTAAGTTATGAATACTCGTGACGTAATTATTGAATAAGCCCCCAGCGTGGTGTTGGAGGCTTTTATGGTCTTTCAGTGAGCAACTTTTAGAGTTGTATCTTCTTGGTGTAGTTGCCTATTCTAATAGGGTATATGCCCCTTGGCAGGTTGCCAAGATCTATACGCTTTTCGTATGAGTCAACATGTATAGCCAATAGCTGAACGCCGATAAGGTTATACACATAGACGGTCTTGCCCTGCGCTCCTGAAATAACGAGCGAAGAACCAAACTGCCTTATAACAGGCTGCTGTGTTTCTATGTCGCTCAACTCTATGCGTGCACTTGCCTCAGAGAGGAATGCTGGCGCAAATGTCAATGCTCCAACAAGCATCAGTGATGTGAGTATATTCTTTACCATAGGCATTATTTTCGTTCTTATTTGATGCAAAGTTACTGAAAAAATATCTTTTATTGTGCAGAAAAGGTTGTTTTTGCCTTAAAGTTAAGAATTATTAACAGAGTTAATACGGCGAAACTCTGCACAGACGATTGCTGTGGCGATGCTTACGTTAAGACTTTCAGCTGTATCGCTGTCAGCAGGGTAGGGAGGTATCAGTAGGCGGTGGGTAACATGTCTTGCTATCTCTGGAGAGATGCCATTACCTTCGTTGCCCATAATGATAACACCGTTTGGCTTCAGCTGCTCGTGGTATAGGTTCTTCCCGTCGAGGAAAGTGCCATACACAGGTGTACCTTCGGGTAGGGATGTCAGGAAAGATGTAAGGTCTGTGTAATGCACGCTGACTCGTGCTATGCTACCCATCGTTGCCTGTACCACTTTTGGAGAGAATGCATCAACGGTCTGCTGGCTGCAAACTATGTGCTTTATGCCAAACCAGTCTGCTGTCCTGATTATGGTGCCAAGGTTACCTGGGTCTTGCACTCCGTCAAGACAAAGAACCAAATCGTCTGAAGCTGTAGAGGGTGTAAGACTGTTGCTTGCGTCTGGTATTTTAAGTATTGCTATAACTTGCTGAGGATGAAGCAATAGGCTTGTCTTTCTTAATTCTTCATCTGAAACTGTTATAACCTCAGTGTCACGGGGTAGGGATATGGGCGATTTCCATTCCTCGGTATGCACTATGAGGAGTGGTTGGAATCCTGCTAAAAGAAGATCGCCAACAGTCTTGTGACCCTCGGCAATGAAGGCGTTTTCCTGTCGGCGATTTTTCTTTTGCTCAAGTGAGCGGATGAATTTTATCTTATTTTTACTCAGCAATTCTTAACTATGAACTGTGAACTATTTAATAACTCCCTGCTCCTTAAAGATGCCCTTGAGGATTTCTACTGAGCGGTCAACCTGCTCCTTGGTGTGGGTAGCCATGAGTGCATAACGCACCAGAGTGTCAGTAGGAGCACATGCTGGTGGCACTACAGGGTTGATAAACACACCACGCTCAAATGCTAATGCAGTGATGAGGAATGTCTTGTCAACGTCACGCACATAGAGTGGAATGATAGGTGACTCTGTGTCGCCAATCTCAAAGCCTTCCTCCTTGAAACGCTTGAGTGCATAGTTTGTAACATCCCAAAGCTTCTCGATGATTTCAGGCTCGGCCTTCAATATGTCGAGTGCCTTCTGCGCTGCAGCTGTTGCAGCAGGAGTGTTTGATGCCGAGAAGATATAGGTACGTGCGTTGTGGCGAAGGAAGTTGATTGTGTCCCAATCGCCTGCTATGAAGCCACCGATAGAAGCGAGTGACTTAGAGAATGTACCCATGATGAGGTCTACCTCGTCGGTAAGTCCGAAGTGGTCACACACGCCGCGTCCGTTTCTTCCGAATACGCCGATGCCGTGAGCCTCGTCCACCATTATAGAACAGTTGTACTTGTGCTTGAGTTCTACAATCTTTGGCAGGTTTGCAAGGTCGCCCTCCATAGAGAACACACCATCAACAACGATGAGCTTGATAGCCTCCTTAGGAAGTTTCATGAGTATGTTCTCAAGGTCTTCCATGTCGTTGTGCTTATACTTCAGCTGCTTGGCGAAGCTCAGACGACGACCGTCAACGATGCTGGCATGGTCGCGATCGTCACAGATGATGTAGTCTTCGCGTCCGCAAACTATAGCAACGACACCAGCGTTAACTGAGAAACCTGTAGAGAAGCAGAGAGCCTCGTCTTTGCCTACAAATTCGGCAAGGTCTTTCTCGAGTTTAACGTGAATGTCGAGTGTGCCGTTAAGGAAACGGCTGCCTGCACATCCTGTGCCATACTGGTCTATGGCTGCCTTGGCTGCCTCGCAAATACGGTTGTCGCCCACCAATCCTGTATAGGCATTTGAGCCAAACATAAGCACCTTATGTCCGCCCATTTCTACTTCTGTGCCCTGTTTACTTGTAATTTCACGGAAGTAAGGGTAAACGCCTGCCTCCATGAATTTTTGTGGCAAACGATAACTTTTGAATTTTTCTGCTAACTGTCCCATTATATATTTAGTGTGAACATATTTTCAAATGCGATGTGCAAAGTAATTTGCATAATCGGGTGCAAAATTACACAAAATATTTCAATTTGCGCATTTTTTATTAAATAAAATGAATATTTGTGCAAAAATATATTAACAAGAGTGATTACTTTACAGAAAAAAGTGTAACTTTGTATGTACATTGTTTATTATGCATTGTTGTAAACACCTATTATGACGAAAAGGAGTATAGTATTTATAATCAATCCAATCTCAGGCACGGGAAGCAAAGATGTTATCCCCTCGCTTATTGAGCGTCATATAGACAGAGACATCTACGATGTGGAGCTGCGTTTTACCGAATATGCAGGTCATGCCCAGAAGATAGCCACCCAATGCAAAGACGAAGGAAAAGACATCGTTGTGGCTGTTGGGGGTGACGGAACGGTGAATGAGGTGGCACGAAGTATCATAGACAGCAAGACCGCCCTGGGTATCGTACCATGCGGTTCGGGCAATGGATTGGCGCGACATCTTATGTTGCCCATGAGTGTGAAGGGTGCCCTCGATGTGATAAACGTGGGACTGATACACCAACTCGATTACGGAGTGATAGACAACCACCCGTTTTTCTGCACATGCGGTATGGGCTTTGATGCCTTCATATCCAAGAAATTCGCCGATGCAGGCAAGCGTGGCATGCTGACATACCTTGAGAATGTGTTACGTGAGGGTTTGAGCTACGAGCCTGATACTTACGAGATTACTCTTGACGGAAATGATGCACAGCGCTATAAGGCTTTTCTGGTCAGCGTGGCTAATGCTTCCCAGTATGGCAACGATGCCTACATAGCACCTCAGGCAAGTATGTCCGATGGTCTGCTCGATGTGGTTATCATGGAACCCTTCGATATCATCGAGGCACCTCAGGTAGGTATAGAGCTTATGAATAAGACCATCGACAAGAGTTCTAAGATAAAGTGCTTCAAGGCTAAGGATATAATGATACGCAGAAGCAAGCCAGGAGTGATACACTTTGACGGCGACCCCGTTGAGGCTGGCACCGACCTTCATGTTACGCTTCACACCAAGGGCATACAGATAGTCGTAAACCCCCTTGCCGATAAGAAGCGACGCAAGCCCAACATGGTGCAGACGGCATTCAGCGAACTGTTCAACGACTTCAATACCGTACGCGAAGAGGTGGTGACAAACCCTGTAAAGCGCGTGATGGCTATCAATAACTACATACAGAACAAACTGTCATAACTTCAACTTCCAGAAAAAGAAAGCATAGATGCGAGACAAATACCTTACCGTAACAGGTGTTTCCGAAGGTTACTATACCGAGAAGCGAAGCAAGTTTTACGCATTCTTGCATCATGTGGAGTCGGCTGATGAGGTACAGGCACTGCATAGGGAGTATAAGAAGAAGTATTATGATGCCCGTCATGTGTGTTACGCCTATCGCATAGGGGCAGAAGGCGAAGCGTTCAGGGCCAACGACGACGGCGAGCCCAGCAGCACAGCAGGCAGACCCATACTCGGAGCCTTGCTCAGTGCAGACATAACCGATGCTGTGATTTTCGTCATAAGGTATTACGGTGGTGTCAACCTCGGTACTGGCGGTCTGATAGTGGCTTATCGCGAAGCAGCCACACTTGCCGTTGATGATGCACGTTCGCGCTCGTCTTTGGAGGAGCGTTTCGTTGAGGAACAGATAACCTACACCTTCTCCTATCCGCAGATGAATGCTGTGATGAAGATAGTCAAGGATATGGAACCTCGCATCGTGGCACAGGATTTCCAGACCACCTGTTCCATCACGCTCTCCATTCGCCGTTCGCTGATGCCCCAGCTGAAGGCACGGCTTGAGGCGCTGGCATTTGCATAGACAGAATATAACTCTAACTACTAATATAATTAATTTCTAATCCGTTGAAAAAGTTTTATTTTACATTATCCGTTGCAGTGATAGCCTTATCACTCACCGTGTCATGCGGCAACGGCAGGGCTGACGTGCCCGAAGGCTCAGTAGAGGTAAGCGTTGGTGGCAATGACATCATGATGGTCCGTATTGAGCCAGGTAAGTTTGTTATGGGCGGAACATCCGAACAGACCGAGTGCGACTACTATTCTGAGAAGCCCGAGCACTCCGTTGTAATCACCAAGCCGTTCTACATCTCGCAGACTGAGGTCACTCAAGAACTGTGGGAATATGTAATGGGCAGTAACCCCTCCATGTACATGGCTCATGACGACACCGAAAAGGGGTTGCCAGTGATTAACGTTTCATGGTATGACTGCAAGGAGTTCATCAAGAAACTCAATGAGCTGACAGGCCGTAAGTTCCGTCTTCCTACTGAGGCTGAGTGGGAGTTTGCTGCTCGTGGTGCTGGCAAGGGCTATTCGCTTCCTTATGCTGGTTCCAAGTTTGTTGACCGTGTGGCTTGCATGGCTACCAACAGCGAGGGGCGTCCGCATCCTGTTGCCCAGTACGGACCTAATGAGATTGGCATCTATGATATGAGTGGTAATGTGTGGGAGTGGGTCGAGGACAACTTCCAGCAGTATAAGCCAGGCGAACTCACCGACCCTTTGGTGCATGCTAACGACACACTCTCTCACAGCGTGCGTGGAGGTTCGTTTACAGACCGTCAGAGCAAGTGCCGCACCTCTTCGCGCGACGGCAACTGGCCCGACTATAAGCAGACCAACCTCGGCTTCCGTCTTGCCATGGATGAATAAGGGTGGGGGAAAAAAAACGAAACGCTCCCATCTCACGATGTAAGCGTTCCAATCTCAATAGGTATTAGCATCTTTAAGGTAAAAAGATTGTATTCAGGATAACAGTTGCAAAGTTAGGGCATTTTTTCCTATTTTGCAAGTTTTTTCTTGATTTTTTTCAAGAAAACCGCATTTTTTCGGTTTTTTGAGCCCTATTTTGCGTTTTTTTCCTTCTTCAACACCCTTTTTACGAGGAAGAATGCTATTACGAGGAGCACCAGCACTATGATGCCCCACTTTATGTATTCGCTGTATATTTCTATCTTGTCCATCAGTTCGTCTCTCGTCACGAACGTGTGCAGATACCATCCCAGTCCTGCCAGTATGCAGTTCCATGTTCCTGCACCCAGGGTGGTGTAGAGCAGAAAGCGCCAGAAGTTCATCCTTGCCAGTCCTGCTGGTATGGAGATAAGGTGGCGTATGCCAGGTATCAGTCGTCCCGTCACCGTAGCTATCGCTCCGTTGTCGTCAAAATACTTCTCTGCCTCTTCCACCTTCTTTTGGTTCAGCAGACACATCTTACCCAGTTTGCTGTTGGCAAACCTGTATATCAGCGGTCTGCCCAGATAGTAGCCTGCCAGATAGTTGATGGTAGCGCCGCAGTCGGCTCCTATGGTAGCAAACAGTATCACCAGCCATATATCTATAGTTCCGTCAGCAGCGTTGAATGCCGCTGGCGTTACAACGAACTCCGATGGCACTGGTATCACTGTGCTCTCCAGCAGCATCAGAAACCATATCGTGCCGTAATTCAGATTATCTAAAAAACTCTGTAATAAGTTTGTCAACATAATTATTAACTCATAAAATTCGTACGAAACGCTTCGCTACGAAAACTATTGAACCAGCGCTTTAGCGCGTTTGAACTTTTGAACTAGCGCTTTAGCGCGTTTGAACCCCTCTCCCTTCCCTTCAGGGGAGGGCTGGGAGAGGCTCTACTTCCAATTATCTTTCAGCCCCACGGTCTTGTTAAATACAAGGTGGTCAGGGGTAGAGTCGTAGTCGGGAGTGTAGTAGCCCACACGCTGGAACTGCAGGTAGTCCAACGGTTTGAACTCTGCGCAGTATTTCTCTACGTAAGCCTTCTTTATCTCGAGGCTCTCAGGGTTTATGAACTTACGCATGTCGTTGATGTCAATGCGTTCCTTGCCCTGTTCCTTGGAGTATGCTGACACCTCGTCCCTTGGGTTCTCCACCATCCACAGGCGGTCGTAGTTTCTTACCTCTGCCTCCAGGCAGTGCTTGCAGCTCACCCAGTGAATGGTCTTGCCCTTGATCTTCATGTTGCAGTTAGCCTCGCCAGTCTTTGTCTCTGGTATCAGCTCGGCATAAATCTCAATGATGTTGCCGTTCTCGTCCTTCTTGCAGCAGTCCGTCTCGGGACACCTTATTATATATGAGTTCTTCAGTCTCACCTCCTTGCCAGGACCTAAGCGGAAGAATTTCTTCGGAGCATCCTCCATAAAGTCGTCGCGCTCTATCCACAACTCACGTGAGAATTCTATCTCGTGTGTGCCGTCAGCCTCGTTTTCAGGGTTGTTGATGGCGGTATATACCTCCGTCTTGTCCTCGGGGAAGTTGGTTATCACCAGTTTCACGGGGTTCACCACCGCGCTCACTCTCTGCGCCCTTTTGTTCAGGTCGTCCCTTATGGCACTCTCAAAGAGCGACATCTGGTTCAGCGCGTCAAACTTCGTATAGCCTATCTTGTCTATGAATGCCTTGATGCCCTCAGGGCTGTAACCTCTTCTGCGGAAGGCTGAGATGGTAGGCATACGTGGGTCGTCCCATCCGTTCACCACACCCTCGTTCACCAGCATCAGCAGGTTACGCTTCGACAGCAGAATGTGTGTCAGGTTCAGTTTGTTAAACTCCGTCTGTCGTGGACGGTTATCGTCCAGCGGTTTGTCGTCGCCAGCACACTCCTTAGCCCAGTCAACAAACAGGTCGTAGAGCGGACGGTGACTCACAAACTCCAGTGTGCAGAGCGAGTGGGTCACACCCTCCCAGTAGTCACACTGACCGTGGGTGAAGTCATACATAGGGTAGGCATTCCATTTGTTGCCAGTCCTCCAGTGGGGTATGTTCAGCACACGGTATATGATAGGGTCGCGGAAGTGCATATTGTCACTCGCCATGTCTATCTTGGCACGCAGCACCATCTTGCCAGGCTCCATCTTGCCGCTGTTCATCTCATTGAATAGGGCAAGCGACTCCTCCACAGGACGGTTTCTGTAAGGCGACTCCTGACCTGGGGTCGTCGGAGTGCCCTTCTGCTGGGCTATCTCCTCAGCCGTCTGTTCATCCACGTAAGCCTTGCCGCGCTTTATCAGCTCCACGGCAAAGTCCCACAACTGCTGGAAATAGTCAGAGGCATACAACACCTTGCCCCATTTGAAGCCAAGCCATTCTATGTCCTTCTCTATCGCCTTCACATATTCTATATCCTCCTTCTGGGGGTTAGTATCGTCCAGACGCAGATTGCACACACCATTATATTTCTCCGCCACGCCAAAGTCCAGTGCTATCGCCTTAGCGTGACCTATATGCAGATAGCCGTTCGGTTCAGGTGGAAAACGTGTCTGCACCCTTCCACCGTTCTTGCCCTCAGCCAGGTCCTGCTCTATCTTCTGTTCTATGAAGTTAAGCGACTTCTCCTGTCCCTCGTTTTTCTCTTCTATTTCAGTCATATTTCTTTACTTTAATACTTTTATGAGTGCAAAGTTACTAAAAAACGAGCGCAGAACAAAATAAAATTATTTATTTTTGTTTTTTCCTGTGTGCATGATTTAACAAAAACATTAAAAACCAGAACTCGCGAAGCGAGTACGAAACGTGGCTACGCCACTACGAAGACGTTCCGAGCTCCGCTCGCCTGAGCACCTACTGGAGCGCAAGAAAACGAAAACTGGTTCTCTATTCCTCGCAAAGACTAAGTACAACTCCTACGGAGTATTGATGGCTCATTAACCCATCCTTATGTGAGCAAGCTCACCAAGTATGTCTTAATTACTCCATCACTGGCTCTGCCAGTTGTCCTTAGTTACGCAAAAGAGCAAAGACGCTTCTTCGAAGCTTACGCAAAGAGCCCCCCTCTAACTCCCCCATTAAAGGGGGAGGACTTGCACACAGTCCGCATGGCTTGGCGTGAGTGCTGAAAGCACGACCTTAGCTCTTCGCGTAGTCTAAGAATAAAATGGTGAAACCATGAGTGAAGTGGAAAGGCAGTCACTGGGAGCTTGCTCACAAGTGAATGGATGGACACAGAACGAGGCTCTTGAAAAGAGCTATTCTTAGACGTCTTTGCGAGAAACAAAACCATTAAAAACCACCATGCGGAGTGTGTGATCTTTGTTTTTGTTTTAAAACTTAGACACAACTTTATGCAGGTGATCCGTTTTTTTTTAGTAACTTTGCACAAAACTCTTGAACTCTTGAACTCTTGAACCAGCGCTTCAGCGCGACTTGAACCAGCTTGCGAAGCAAGCGTTTGAACCTTTGAACCTTTGAACCAGCTCGCACCAGCGAGCGCTTGAACCAGTGCTTCAGCGCGTTTGAACTATGAACTATGAACTATAAGTTAGACATCCACACCCACACCATAGCCAGCGGACATGCCTATTCCACCCTGCAGGAGATGGCAAAGGCAGCATCCGAGAAAGGACTCGAGATACTTGGCATCACCGACCACGCCTCCTCCATACCAGGCAGCGTGCGTCCAGTTTATTTCCGCAACACCCACGTCATACCCCGTGAGATGTATGGCGTGCGACTGCTCATAGGTGCCGAACTCAACATCCTCGACACCCAGGGTACCCTCGACCTTGAGGAATTCTACTATCGTCTGATGGATGTGCGCATAGCAGGCATCCATAAGTTCTGTTGGAGTGGGGGAACACCCTCGCAGAACACCGACGGCATGATAGCCGCCATCGAAAACCAGTGGACCGACATCATCGCCCATCCAGGCGACGGCACCTGTCAGCTCCTCTTCGAGCCCATAGTCGATGCAGCCTATCGCACAGGCACCCTGCTCGAACTCAACTCATCATCCCTGCGCCCCATACGCAACAAGCCCGATGCCGTGAGCAACAACCTTGAGATACTGCGCCTGTGCAAAAAGCGCGATATGCCCGTCATCCTCGGTAGCGATGCCCATATCTCCTTCGACATCGCCAACTACCAGTATGCCCTGCCGTTGCTCAAGGAGGCAGACTTCCCTGACGAACTCATCGTCAACGACAAGCCAGACCTCTTCTTCCAGATTCTTGACAAGGGCGTAGAGCGTTTCTACACCCGTGTGCCTGACAGTCCCTATTAAATATAAGATGTAAAGGTAATTCTTGTTCTATTTAGCTTTCAACAAAAAAAGTTCCGTCACTCTGGTGAGTAGCGGAACTTAATATTATTATGAAATAATGTGTAGTCGGAGATTAGATCTCTGAGAAGTACTTGATGGTACGAACCATCTGAGAAGTGTAAGAGTTCTCGTTGTCATACCAAGATACTACCTGAACGAGTGAGTTGCCGTCACCGATCTTGCTTACCATGGTCTGGTTAGCGTCGAAGAGTGAACCGAACTTCATGCCGATGATGTCAGAAGAAACAAGCTTCTCCTCTGTGTAACCGAAGCTCTCGTTAGTAGCAGCCTTCATAGCAGCGTTGATGTCCTCAACAGCTACCTCACCCTTAACAACAGCGTGCAGGATAGTGGTAGAACCTGTTGGTGTTGGTACGCGCTGTGCAGCACCGATGAGCTTGCCGTTGAGCTCAGGAATTACGAGACCGATAGCCTTTGCAGCACCTGTTGAGTTAGGTACGATGTTCTGAGCACCAGCACGTGCGCGCTGTACGTCGCCCTTACGCTGAGGACCGTCAAGAATCATCTGGTCGCCTGTGTAAGCGTGTACTGTTGTCATGATACCGCTCTGGATTGGAGCAAAGTCGTTGAGCGCCTTTGTCATTGGAGCGAGACAGTTAGTGGTGCATGATGCAGCAGAGATGATCTTATCGTCAGCGGTAAGAGTAGTGTGGTTTACGTTGTAAACGATGGTTGGGAGGTCGTTGCCTGCAGGAGCAGAGATAACTACCTTCTTAGC
>DEJW01000037.1:20328-32132 GCA_002353585.1 Prevotellaceae bacterium UBA2738
CCAGCCTTGAGGTGAGCCTCAGCCTTAGCCTTAGATGTGTAGAAACCTGTGCACTCGAGAACTACGTCAACGTCGTTAGCTGCCCATGGGCAGTTTGTTGCGTCTGCCTCAGCAGAGATCTTGATCTCCTTACCATCAACGATGATAGAGTTGTCTGTTGCCTCTACGGTGTGCTTGTTCTCACCGAACTTACCACAGAAACCGCCCTGTGCTGTGTCATACTTGAGCAGGTGAGCGAGCATCTTAGGTGATGTCAGGTCGTTGATTGCTACTACTTCATAACCCTCAGCCTCGAACATCTGACGGAATGCGAGACGACCGATACGGCCGAAACCATTAATAGCTACTTTTGTCATGATTTTTTAATTTTAATTAGTTTAATATGGATTATTATCCTTTTTACCTTGTAATAATTGAATTATCCCGCTATAAAAATGTAACTGAATACATCGTTAATTGAGATTTGCAATGCAAATTTACGTTTTTTTTTTGACAAATTGTTTGTTATTAGAAAAAAAATAGTATCTTTGTGCCAAATTTGCGTAAAACAATTAACAAATATCAATTTTGCAAGAAAATTTGTAACGTCAAGATTGCAATAAAAAACAGTTTTATAACATTTAATTCATACAAAACAACTATGGGATTTATTAAGGAATTCAAAGAGTTTGCCATGAAGGGCAACGTGATGGACATGGCTGTCGGTGTTATCATCGGTGGTGCGTTTGGTAAAATCGTCAGCAGTCTGGTGGATGATGTGCTGATGCCTGTTATTGGTATGGTTACGGGTAACGTAAATCTTACGGATCTTGCATTCAAGATTGGAGAGGGTGAAGAGGCTGCTGTATTGAAGTATGGTATGTTCTTGCAGAATGTTCTTGACTTCATCATCATCGCATTCTGTATCTTCTGCATGATCAAGGCTATGAACAAGATGAAGAAGGAAGAGCCTGCTGCTCCAGAGGCACCTGCTGGTCCTACTCAGGAGGAACTTCTTGCTGAGATTCGTGACATCTTGAAGAAGAAATAACTCAAGGAGTTAAAGGATAAAAGGGCACCGTAGGCAATGGCTTGCGGTGTTTTTTTTTGTTTAAAAAAACATTAAAAACTCCCATCGTCAGGATGCAAATGCTTTCAGCACTCTGTTAGATGCAATTCGCAGAATTTTACTTGCCAGCAAGCTGTCAGATAAAATCTCCGACTCGCATCTAAGCCTCTTTCAGAGTCTTAGTATCCTGACTATGGGCAAAAACAGAAAAAACAGTAACTTAGCAAACCTGCTAAAATGATTTTATACTTTGGAATTGTTTTTCAGGTTCGCAGAACCGTTGTTTTTGCCTGGCAATGGCGTAACCTGACGTTAGGAAGGTGCAGGACTGCGAGGTATATGGGCTTAGGAGCCTGGCTCATAAAGACCATATAACTTGAAGTGCTGAGAAAGTCTGCAAGACCTGAGCCATTGTCAGGGGTTATTCTTGTTTTTGTGAAATAAAACTGCCAACGCCAATGCCGAAGAGGGCGAAGTCGCCCTTGAGGGGGTCGTCGGGGAAGGTTTCTTTGAGTTTCTCGGTGAGTCGGATGGCGGTGGACATGGAGGTGGTCTTGGTGCTTAGGAGTCCGAGGCGGTTTGCTTCTTGCATCACGTGGGTGTCTAGGGGCATGATGAGGGTGCGCTTGTCTATGATGTCAGTCCATAGTCCGAGGTCAACGGGTGAATGGTCGCGAACCATCCAGCGCAGGAACATGCAGATGCGTTTGCAGGAGGAGGAGCAGTCCTTAGGTATGACACTAACGTTAACGGGAACGGGAACGTTAACGGGAACGGGTTCCGAGCTCTGCTCGCCTGAGCCTTGGCGAAGAACGTTAACCTTTATCTGAAACCACCAAACTATTGCTTTTATGGCATCAATGGCTCGTCTGGAAGGGTAGGGAGGTATTTTGTTTAATTCGGTTTCGATGTAGGCTTTCATGGTGCCATACTCTCGCAGCATGGTGGTGAGCGCCTCAAGAAACTGGCGCATGGTGTGGTTGGTGTAAAGTCTGTAGTAACAGCCCTCGTCGTCGGGGATGTCCTTACGGAACTGCCCTGACGTCAGCCAACCTTCCACCTCTCCCTTGGAGCAGTCAAGAATGTATTGTATCTTAGGAAGAAACTGCTTCCTGCTGCCATAACTCAGCGATGAGGCAATAAAAGCAAGGAGTTCCTTGTTGGCAACTCCCTCCACCTGGTGCATAAACCAGGAAGGGTCACCATCAAGGAACTCCCTCGTTTCGTATCGTTTAGCTAAAGTTTTCAGGTTAAGCATAACCATTAAACTCTAAACCCTAAACTTTAAACTCTAAACTTTACAGTATAGACTTAACGGTCTCAACCATACCCTTGCTCTGGATATCGTTCAAGAATCCTTCAACCATATCGGTGAGTCCAGGAATCTTGTTGAGGTCGCCGTGCTCGCCCCAGATCCAGTCAGCTGCAAGCACGCCCTCAGCCACCTTGCGAGTGTCGCCAGTAGCCCAGAGCTGCTTGAGCAGATCCATAATCTTCTGGTCGTCGTTTGGCTCGATAGGAGCACCGTCAGCACGTGTACCACCCTTGTAGTAGGTGATGATAGCAGCCAGACCGAGTACGAGACCCTTAGGCAATTCGCCCTTGCGCTCCAAGTAAACCTTCACTCCTGGGAGGTCACGAGCCTGGAACTTAGGGAATGAATTGAGCATGATAGAGGTAACCTGATGGTCAACGTATGGGTTGTCGAAACGCTCCAATACGTCAGCAGCAAACTTCTGGAGCTCGTCCATAGGCAGGTTAAGAGTCTGCATGAGCTCGTCATACTGTACCTTCTTGATATACTTGCCGATAACCTCGTCGTGGAGAGCATCGCGAACGATGTTGATGCCTGAGAGGTAAGCAACAGGAGAGAGCACGGTGTGAGGACCGTTGAGCAGGGTAACCTTTCTCTCATGATAAGGTGCCTCAGACTCAGCGATGAGCACGTGCAGACCAGCCTGGTCAGCAGGGAACTCAGCACGGAGCTCTTCACAGGTCATGTTTTCAGCCTTCTCGATAACCCAGAGGTGGAATATCTCAGCCTGAACAACGAGGTTGTCCTTATAGCCTATCTTCTGCTGTATCTCAGCAATATCCTTGCGTGGGAATCCAGGAACGATACGGTCAACGAGAGTAGCGCAAACGTAGTTGTACTTCTCAAACCACTCCTTGAAGCCCTCGTAGTCCTTGCCGAAGTCGTCCTTCCACAGCTCGATATACTTGCGTATGCAGTCCTTCAGGTGGTGACCGTTGAGGAAGATGAGCTCACAAGGCATGATGATAAGTCCCTTCTTTGGGTCGCCGCCAAATGTCTGGTAACGACGGAAGAGGAGCTGGACGAGCTTGCCTGGGTAAGAAGACGCAGGAGCATCGGTGAACTTACATGATGGGTCGAAAGCGATACCAGCCTCAGTGGTGTTAGAGATTACGAAACGAATCTCTGGCTGCTCAGCGAGTGACATGAATGCCCAGTTCTGAGCGTATGGGTCGAGACCACGAGAGATAACATCGATGCGGTCGAGCTGGTTTACAGGCTCACCGTTGAGACGTCCCTGAAGGTTTACGTGGTAGAGGCAGTCCTGGCCGTTAAGCCACTGTACCATACCCTTGTCGATAGGCTGAACCACAACGACTGAACCATTGAAGTTCGTCTTTGCGTTCATATTCCAAATAATCCAATCAACAAAAGCGCGGAGGAAGTTACCCTCACCAAACTGGATGATTTTCTCTGGTGCTGTGCTCTTTGGAGCTGTCAGCTTTGATAAAGATTTTAGCTGTGCCATTTTGTTTTTAGTTTAGTATTTTTGGTCTTTTTCTATAATGTTTTTCTACTTTTGCAAAGGTAGCAAAATAAGTTCATAGTTCATAGTTCATAGTTCACAGTTGAGTGATGTTTTAAGTTTTTTTAACCGTAAACTATCTTAGCCATCTTATAGAGCCCCTTTTGTGGATGGAAGCTGATAGTGATAGATGTCCCTTTTCACAGCCATCCTGATGCTGCGTGCGAAGGCTTTGAATATGCCCTCTATCTTATGGTGCTCGTTGGTGCCCTCAGCCTTGATGTTGAGGTTCATCTTGGCAGCATCGCTAACGGACTTGAAGAAGTGCATGAACATCTCAGTAGGCATTTCGCCAACCTTCTCGCGATGGAACTCAGCATCCCAGATGAGCCAGGGACGCCCACCGAAGTCGAGTGCCACCTGACACAGACAGTCGTCCATAGGCAGGCTGTAGCCATAGCGCTCTATGCCACGCTTGTCGCCGAGAGCCTTCAGCAGACACTCGCCAAGCACTATGCCCGTATCCTCGATGGTGTGGTGCTCGTCAACCTCAAGGTCGCCCTTACACCTTATATATAAATCGGTCATGCCGTGCTTGCCTATCTGTTCGAGCATGTGGTCGAAGAAGCCCAAGCCAGTCTGTATGTCACACTTGCCAGTGCCGTCGAGGTTTATGCGCACGGTGATGTCTGTTTCCTTGGTAGTGCGAGTAATCTCCACTATACGTTCGCCAGCGAAGAGAATCTCGGCTATCTTCTCCCAAGTCAGTCCGTCCTTGCCCAGTATCAGTGCCTTGCAGCCAAGGTTCTCAGCCAGTTGGGCGTCAGTCTCCCTGTCGCCTATGACGAAAGAGTTGGCGAGGTCATACTCAGGGTTGTTGATATAGTCCTTGAGCATACCCGTGCCAGGCTTGCGGTTGGGGTGGTTGTCGGCAGGGAAGTGGTTGTCTATCAGTATGTTGTCAAACTCCACTCCTTCGCCTTTCAAGGTTTGAAGTATGAAGTTGTGCACAGGCCAGAAGGTGTTCTCAGGGAACGAGTCGGTTCCCAGGCCGTCCTGGTTTGACACCATCACAAACTCGAAGTCGAGATTCTTGCGTATGAAGGAGAGGTTGCGGAACATGCCCTCGACAAACTCCAGTTTCTCGAATGAGTCAATCTGTTCGTCAGCAGGCTCTTTTATCAAAGTGCCGTCGCGATCTATGAATAATACCTTTTTCATCCTTTTATACTTCCGTATAGATAGAGTAGGGAGGCGTAGAAGCCTACGGACATAATATTAATAATGGTATAGCACAGGGTGCATGCCACTATCATCATCACATAGCCAGAGGTGGGGATTATGGCTGTGTCGCCAAAGTTTATCTGTCCCTCCACGCTGCTGAAATAGGCGTAGGTGGAGATGACGTAAGGCAGATAGACCACCATGCTCATCACCACGAGAATGAAGAGCGCCAGAAGGGTGGTGCCCACCACTTTGCCAAAATGACGGAAGATAGCCTTGCACACCTTTTTAATATATATCTTCCTCTTGCCTTTTATGCCACAGAGGCGTTTGAACATCCTGTAGAGCCTCATAATGGCGACGATATATGCCACGAGGGCGAGCAGGGTGAGTGCTATAGCCGCCACCACCTCTTCCAGGTATATCTGCTTGCCTGCCAGTATCTCCACGTTGGCGTGGGTGTTTACGGCATTTGACAGTACGAAGATGAGTGAGAACACCAGGAAGTAGGGTCCCATCACCTTGGTCACCATCCACACGTTCTTAGCGAGGAAGGTATATCCCTCGCTTATGCACTTGGCATACGAACGGTATGTATAGAGGTTGGTTATCAATGGGAGTTTAGAGTTTAGAGTTGAGAGTTTAGAGTTGAGAGTTGAGAGTTGAGAGGGGTTCCCGTTAACGTTCCCGTTCCCGTTTTAGAGGGTCTTCTTTAGTTCTGCGATGGTCTGCTCAAGGGCAGCAATCTTCTCCAGCGAGTCAGACTCCTTCTTGCGCTCGAGGGCAACGACAGCCTCGGGGGCGTTGGCTACGAAACGCTCGTTAGAGAGTTTCTTCCTTACACCCATGAGGAATCCCTGCAGGTGCTTGAGTTGTGCCTCAGCCTTCTCCAGCTCAGCCTCCACGTCGATGAGGTTGCCAAGCGGAACGGCATACTCGCGGGTGCCAATCATGAATGCTGATGAGCCTTCGCCCTTCTGCTCCACGTAACTGATGCCTTCCAGTCCAGCCATCTTCTTGATGATAGGACCTATGGCAGGACACTTGGTGATAACCTTCTCGTCAGCGCTTGCCACCACCTCGAGGGTGAGAGGTTCGCGAGGACCGATATTCTTAGACTGGCGCACTCCGCGCACACCAGAGATTATCTGCTTAGCCTCCTCAAACTGTGCCATAATCTTCTCGTCAGCCTCAGTAGGAGCGTCGAGTTTGAATACGTCAAGCATCAATGCCTCGCCATCCTTGCGGTCTGCTATGTGTTGCCACAGTTCCTCAGTGATGAATGGCATGAATGGGTGGATGATGTGGAGCAGTTTGTCGAATATGTCGAGCGTAGCCTCCAGCGTCTCCTTGTCTATAGGACACTGGTAAGCAGGCTTTATCATCTCCAGATACCAGCCAGAGAACTCGTCGGTAAACAGTTTGAATGCAGCCATCAGCGCCTCGTTCAGACGGTACTTGTCGTAGTCGTCGTTTATCTCAGCGTAAGCACTTCTTATTTTGGCGTTCATCCACTCGATAGCCTTCTTGTTTGACTCAGAGGCGGCCTCGT
The DNA here is from genome assembly GCA_002353585.1 of Prevotellaceae bacterium UBA2738. Classification (GTDB taxonomy): domain Bacteria; phylum Bacteroidota; class Bacteroidia; order Bacteroidales; family Bacteroidaceae; genus Prevotella. Next base: position 26,933 of record DEJW01000037.1, read on the forward strand.
TGCTCACCTCCCAGCCCTTAACCAGACGGAAGGCATTCCACATCTTGTTGCAGAAGTTCATACCCTGAGCCGAGAGGGCATCATCATACAGAATATCGTTGCCAGCAGGAGCAGCGAGCATCATACCCATGCGCACACCGTCGGCACCAAACTTCTCAATCAGTTCGAGTGGGTCAGGCGAGTTACCGAGTGACTTACTCATCTTTCTTCCCAACTTGTCGCGTACGATACCAGTGAAATAAACATTGCGGAAAGGTATCTGCTTCTGGTATTCGCAGCCAGCCATTATCATTCTTGCCACCCAGAAGAAGATGATGTCGGGACCAGTAACCAGCACGGCAGTGGGGTAGTAATAGTTTATCTCCTCGTTGCCTGGGTTGTTGATACCGTCGAAGAGTGATATAGGCCACAGCCATGAAGAGAACCAAGTGTCAAGGGCATCCTCGTCGCGCTTCAGTTGGTCGGCTGTTATGCTTGGGTCTATCTCCTTAGCTTTCTTCAGTGCCTCTTCCTCGTTGAGTGCCACCACATAGCGCTCTTCCTCGCCCTCAGCTGTTGGCAGGAAGTAGGCAGGAATGCGATGTCCCCACCACAACTGACGTGAGATACACCAATCTTGTATATTTTCCAGCCAGTTCTTGTATGTGGTAACATATTTTGTTGGGTAGAACTTCAGTTCGCCGCTCAGCACAGGAGGCAGAGCGATGTCGGCCATGTGCTTCATGGAGAGGAACCACTGCTTGCAGAGGCGTGGCTCAACGGCAGTGTCCTGATTGCGCTCTGAATAGCCCACCTTATTATCATAGTCCTCAACCTTCTCCATCAGTCCAGCAGCCTCAAGGTCTATGGCTATCTGCTTGCGCACCTCCATGCGGTCCTTGCCTACATACAGTCCTGCAGCCTCAGAGATGGTGCCGTCGGGGTTGAATATATCGATTATCTCAAGGTTGTGAGTCTTGCCCAGAGCATAGTCGTTCACATCGTGAGCAGGAGTAACCTTCAAGCAGCCAGTACCAAACTCGATGTCAACATAGCGGTCCTCTATCACTGGGATAACGCGGTTTACCAGCGGAACAATCACCTTGTGACCCTTCAGCCACTGGTTCTTCACGTCCTTAGGGTTTATGCACATAGCCGTATCGCCCATAATGGTCTCAGGACGTGTGGTAGCCACAACAGCATAATAGCCCTTCTCGTCCTTGTGGAACACCTCGCCCTCAGCGCCAGTCAGCTTAACAGGGTTCGTGTCAGCATCAGCTACGTAATACTTCAGGTGATACAGCTTTGATTTCTCTTCTCTGTATATCACCTCTTCGGTAGAGAGCACCGTCTGAGCCTTTGGGTCCCAGTTCACCATGCGCAGACCTCTGTAGATGTAGCCCTTGTTGTAAAGGTCAACAAACACCTTCATCACCGACTCAGAGCGCTTCTCGTCCATAGTGAAAGCCGTGCGGTCCCAGTCGCATGAAGCACCCAGTTTTCTCAGTTGCTTCAGTATTATGCCACCATGCTCGTTAGTCCACTCCCATGCGTGCTCCAGGAACTGCTCTCTGGTCAGGTCACGCTTTCTGATGCCTTGCTGAGCCAGCTTGTTCACCACCTTAGCCTCAGTAGCGATAGAGGCGTGGTCGGTGCCAGGCACCCAACAGGCGTTTTTGCCATCCAGACGAGCCTTGCGGATGAGGATATCCTGAATGGTGTTGTTGAGCATGTGACCCATGTGTAGCACACCCGTCACGTTAGGCGGTGGAATAACAATAGTGTAAGGTTCTCTGCCGTCAGGCTTACTTGCGAACATCTTGTGGTCTGTCCAGTACTTATACCATTTGTTTTCTACCTCCTGTGGGGAGTATTTGCTTGCTAATTCCATGCGTTCTTATGTATTATTTACGAATTTAGCTGCAAAGGTACAAAAAATAATTGATAATTGACAATTGACAATTGAAATTTTGGCAAAATAAATTCTTTTGCCCTAAAAAATATCTTTTCTTACCACCCCTCGGGCAACACTATATTATCCATATCATGCGCTTTGGCGAAGAGTGGGGAAATCTCCTCATCCCTAAAGCCTGCAATGCCACACCCTATGCGAGTTACGAGGAAGGTAAGGTCCTGATGCTCCTCAGCAAACTTGATGAATTCGTCCACATAGGGACGGATGGTCTCCACCCCTCCCTGCATAGTGGGAATGGCGTAGCTCTGACCTTGCAGACCAACACCTTGTCCCATGATAGCACCAAACTTAAGGTAAGCCACACGAGCGGCTCCACCACCATGCATGCCTCCCAGGTTACTGCCAAACACAAAAATCTCGTTAGGCTTCAGTTCCGTAATAAACTCTGGAGTAGTTCTCTTATTGCTCATAATTCTATTTGGTTTTAGTTTCTGCAAAAGTACAAAAAAATGTTGAGATTACGTTTTCTGCTCCACTTTTTTTGTTGTTTCGGAAAATAATTCTTAACTTTGCTCCACGAAATCTTAAATCACAAAGATGAAGCGTACACAAGAAGACTATTATAAGGAAAGTAAGCGTTTAAGAGCAGAAGTTATACAACAAGCAGAACTCCTGAAGGAGACTCCTCTTCGTTTTAGCATTACCAACGGCATAACTATGAATGTTGAGGTCACGAAATCAGACCTTAAGACTATTGTTAGCAAAAACGTTAATGATGATAAGTTTAATGCGATAAAGAATGTACTTGCTAAAGATATTTTCGGATATTTAAAGAAAGCAGAATATCTTGGTTGGAGACCTGTGGCTGAGAAAAAGCATTTTGAAAGTGCATATTTTGCCTACTTCAGTAGAGAGTTGGGATGTAAAACAATCTTATGTATGCGCAAGATTACAGATAGCGGCATATACAAGCCATATGCCATAATCAATGAGCACACCTTCAATCTTACTATAGGCGAATTAAGAAAATAGAAACTCCGTCTTAACAAGTCGCTTGCCGATACAAACGGGGCTCTTGTCCTAGACGGAGCGTTGGAGTGTCAACATCTTGCAAGTCGCTTGCCGATACAAACGGGGCTCTTGCCCTATGCGATACACTTTTTCTTCTGATGCAAAGGTAAGAACTTTTTTTATTACCTCCAAATTTTTTCTTTATTTTCTTTCCACAATATGTGTATCACACAAGAAAAGGATACTTTTTAGGCTTCAGTTCCGTAATAAACTCTGGAGTAGTTCTCTTATTGCTCATAATTCAGCCTCTTTTATGATGGTTTTAGTTTTCTGCAAAAGTACAAAAAAAGTGGAGATTACGTTTGATGCTCCACTTTTTTGTTGTTTTAATGCAAAGGTAAGAACTTTATTTCATTATCTTTTTCCCATCTTGTATTGTAATGCCTTTGGTTTCAGCGTCAACTTCCACACCTGTGATGTCGTATGTCTTTGACGATTGTAATTCCGCTTTGGCACTCGTTTGTTTTATCCCTGTAGCGTAATCAGTTAAAATTTTGGCAAGGCTGAGTACTTTCCATTTATATCCATTAACGCCCAAGTCACTATCATACTGAGTCCCTATTAAATAAAATAATTCTTCGCTATAACAACTTGGTGTCCAGCCACTTCCTATTTCATAAACAACATCACCTTTTTCATTAACCAAATTATTGTTTATGCTAAACAAATAATCAAAGTCTATGTCAATCTGAACTCCTTCACTTTTCAATTCTTCCAGTTTTTCTCGTAAATATATAGCACGCAATACATTTTCTCCAAATCTTGTGGAATAGAATCGACCAATGCCCCACTCACTTGACACATTTTTGAATTTAGCTAACTGAGTAAGCCCATTTTCATTAATTGCACTAACTGTAGCAATTTTCTTACTCTCATCGACTTGTATGATACATGGAGACATTACTATTTTTTCATTACTTGCTGTTGGAATAGCTACAAAAGAACTACATCTTGCTGCTACCTGAAAGGCTTCTATATGTTCCTTTAAATACGAGTCTGCATCAGCGAAAGAGAATAAAGATACTAAAAGGAGTGTTAATGTAAATAATGTTTTTTTCATAATAAATTTAAAATAAAAAAGGCGGAACTGCTCAAGTGCTTTTCCGCTTTCTCTGGCCACCGCCAAGTCGCCATCATCTCAAGAAAAGCAATGAACAATTCACGCCATATAGCGTGAACCATCATAGCTTGTTCTTTGAGATTAGAATAATTGGCGGTAATTCGAGAAAGTCAAGAACAAGGACTATCAGTCCAAGTATAATAAGTTAGTGAGCAGCATCGCCAGGGTTAATAATAAAGTTAATAAATTTGGCGTGCTTTCTGCACCATTAGTTAAGATGTCGTCATAGGCTTTAATGTTTTGTTATTAGTTGATGTAACACTCTGCAAAATTAAGAAATTATTTTTGTTTCTCCAAACAAAGGGATAGAAAAAAGCGTATCAGGGCTTCATAGGGGAGAAGGGTGGTTTCTTTCACTTTGTTAGCGAAACGGCATTTTTCCTGACAAAGTGTATTCTTCTTAAAGCCTGAGAGTGGAGAATTTGGAGGCGAGTGGGAAGTTGGCTTCAAATTCGGGAATCTCGCGATTTTTGTAACGGGTTGGTAGTCAAGGGTTTGAAAAACTGGGTGATTTTTATGCTGCGATTTTAGCATAATAATCTGCGAATAAGGGTTGGATTTTTGGTTGCAGAAGCATTGCTTTTGCATGCAGAAGTAATGCTTCTGTCTCTAAAAGTAATGCTTTTATAGTTGGAAATTGAGATTTGCCCGATTTTTGGTTAAAAATGGGGTTTGAAATGCTCCAGATTTGATTTTGGAGTGGGGCATTTTGAAAAGTCAAAGTGTAAGCAAAAAGGAGTGGAGGAGAGCAAAGTGATTTTTTGACATGGAGGGAGATAGAAGGAGATAGCGCTCGCAGGGCTCGCTTAGAAGTTAAAATAAGGTTGGAAATTGAGATAAGAGTGGCGATTTGTGCTTTTGCTTAATGAAAAAACTGGTAAAAATTTGGAGGAATGAAAATTTTATATTACCTTTGCACTCGCATTTGAAAAAATCAGGTGTATCAGTTTGGTGGATTGCTGACTGAAAAGGCAGTCTCAAGGAAGGTTGGGTGAGTGGCTGAAACCACCAGTTTGCTAAACTGACGTACGGGATTCCGTACCGGGGGTTCGAATCCCCCACCTTCCGCACCGAGGATGTTTCAAATTGCTATGGTGGGTTCATCTAGTGGCCTA
>DEJW01000009.1:0-33581 GCA_002353585.1 Prevotellaceae bacterium UBA2738
GACGTTGGCCCCCATATGCTAATGAATTTAACATTAGGTATGTTATTTATTTCAAAAAACATGTATTTGCCCCCTCCAATAGTTTGCTCTGTTTGAGTTGAAGATGCGATACCTATTGTTTTTAATTCAGAGAGTAATTTTTTAGTATTAACTCTATTCATTCTTAGGATTACAACAGAATTCAATTTATGATTAGCAATTCTTTTAGATTCGTTTGCAGCAAAACAAATTGAATTGTCATATACTTTCTGAATATTAAACTTTAAGTATTTCCAGTAATCAGCGTTAACGGATGGTGTGCGCCACGGTATGAGTTCAATACTAAGGTGTTCTCTTAAACATGGATATCCCTTTTTTATTCCCAATCGTTGTAGTGCTCCTAAGACTGGGTATGCCCTGTTTTTCCATTGCCACTGGTCGTTAATAGAAAGTGCTCCACTATTTACAACGTCATTTGCATAAGATTTTTTGTAGGGAACAATACCTTTCATTTGACCTTGATAGCCTTGGCCCGGATTGAAATTAATAACTACGGAATGTAGAACATGGTTTCCATCATTGCCCCACCATGGTTCAGGAATGTATCTAGACGAAAGATTATTACCACAACCATATAAAGGTATGCTATCAGGGTCTGTCCATCCATTAATAGCATTTGAGTTTCCAGTATTCCATTTAGAAATAAAATTCTCCCAATACGAATAGTTCATGAATATTCTTTTTAGTTATTAGTATTCCAAATCAGGTACAAAGAGTGTGAGCCTTCTCTACATTCTCTGTCAGAAGGTTCTGGAATACCCGTAGTAAAAAGAATGAAAATCAGCCCACACCTGTAGAGATATGTGAGCTGTCCCCACGGAGAGGGGACTGCGTGACTATCAATACAGACTGTGAGGCATTTTCGCTTCTTCCCTTACTACAGCGAATTTTCCAGATTTACTGACGGGTTAAAGCTAAAGTGCTCTCCTCGATGTCGTGATCTCTTACGAAACCACGCCACAAAAGTAAACATTTTTTTTGAAACGCCAAACATCGCGAGCTGATTTTTTTATTTTTGCACAAAATTAAGGACAGAAAAAGAAACGTACAAGTCCTTTTCTGTCCTTTTGCTTTCTTATAATAAAAAGGTTGTTTGACTACCTTACAATCCCTCGTGCCACAGGAGTTTGAAGAAGTCAAGCACATAGATACATTCTATATTGTCTGTGCGACGATTGATAGGGTCGAGTGAGACAATGATTCTGCGACTCTCGGGGTATTCTTCACCAAACGCTTTTAAGCCTTTCAAATGACGTGGCAACACTTCTTCTACGGATTTTATTTCTATAGCTATTCTGGCATCGCCTATGATGGCATCTACCTCTATGTTTGTGTATGTATGCCAATAGGTGAGTTCTTCTTCAGAGTGGGTATAGTGAAGCCAGGCATAGAGTTCTTGTATCACAAGATGCTCAAAGGCATGGCCATATTCTACTGTTCCTCTGATGAGCTCCTTTCTTTGCAACAGGTGATTGGCTACACCTATGTCAAAATAATAGAAACGGGGAGCCTGCATTAGTCTGCGTTTCTTAACCTTTCGAAAGGCTGGTATTCTATAGCCTATCAGTGTGTCTTCAAGTATGTCAAAATAAGATGCGACAGTAGATGCGCTTACTCCACAGTCTTGTGCTATATTGTTGTTGTTGACAATTTCACCGTCAGTCAAGGCTGCTACTTCAAGGAAACGGTGGAAAGCATTTAGATTCCTGACCAGCGACTCTTCTTTTATTTCCTCTTTTAAGTATATGTCTATGTAGGCTGCCAGCCTGCGTGAAGGGTTCTGAGCCAGATAGTGTGATGGTATCATGCCATAGTTTACTGCACGATTGATATCGAAATCGGGTATTTCTGCACTTACCAGTGGATATAGATATACTGGCAGGGCTCTACCACCTAAGGTATTCCTTCCTTTACGCTTTAGTTTGCGCGCACTGGAACCACAGAGTATGAATGTCAGTCCACGCTCAGAAATGAGCCTGTGCACTTCATTGAGCAGTTCAGGTACTTCAGGTATTTCATCAATTATGACCAGTGTTCCCTCTTTTTCTTCATTAAGCATCTCATAAAGTAATGAGGGCTTCTTGAAAAAGCGGTTCTTGAGGCTTGTGTCGAGCAGGTCCAGATAGATGGAATTGGGAAACTGCTGTCTCAAAATTGTTGATTTCCCTGTTTGACGAGCGCCAAACAGAAAGATGCTGCCATCTAACTCTTTGCTAATTTGCAAGTTACGTTCTAATACTGCCATATTTTTTTAGGTTCTCTACTGGAGATTTTCAATGAAAATCAAAAGTGCTACTGTAGATTTTCAATCATTTTCTGTGGCAAAATTAAGAATTATTTTTTAATCTCCAAAATAAATGAGAGGAAAAGTAGAGAAAAGAAGAATTTAAAAAATAACCTCCTAAGGTCACTTAATCGCTCTCAAGGCGCATGAATACTGAGGTAAGGATAGTGACCTATGTTTGCCGACAGGTCACTATAGAGGTCACTTTAGACCTCACTATCTGGCAAGAAGTTATAGGAGTTACAGAAGTTAGCGCTTCGCTTAGGAGTGAAGGCAATACTTGAAACTATGGTGACCTATACAGTGACCTTCGTAGTGACCTGTATAGTGACCTCTCCAGAAAAGAGGTCACTATCGTGAAGTCGCATAAATACTGGGCAGAAAAGGGGATAAGTGAGGTTGCTCACGAAAAAAAAAATTTGTGAAAGTAAAAATTAAAAAGTAATGATTTTTCTGATGAAAAGGTAAAAGCTATGCTTTTAGCGCTAAAAGTAATGCTTTTAGTTGCAGAAGTAATGCTTCTGCATGCAGAGGTAATGCTTCTGCAACCTGGGAAAATAGGCACTGCCCTGAAATGGGGCGGTGCCTATTGTCGTCTTAGTTGGAAATGGAGAGTTTGAACTTTGCAAATTTCTCTGCGGCTTTGGTAGTCTTTTCTATGCCTGCCTTCATCTTTTCTTCGTCAGTTTCAAAGGTGTCCATGTTTCTCTCGCCAGTGAAGTCTAAGGTGATGGTTTCGCCGACTTCGCCCTCAAGGAAGTTCTTGAACTGCTCTCCGTCACTATCCTCTGTACGCCATTCTCTTGACGAGATGTCCTTAGGATTGAGGTCGTCGATGTTTCTGCCTTTCTCGTCCTGTGCCTGACCTACTAACCACATTTGTCCGTATTCGCTCACCATGCTTTCTGTAGGGACTTTTTTGAGCAGTTTGAAGGTGATGCTGACTTTAGGGAAGTGGTAATCATCCATATCTACGGGGATGGTGCCGTCGTCTTCGGGCACCACTTCTACTGAGCCCTTCAGTTCTGATGGCAGAAGGATGTTTTCTGCTTTCAGTACTGCGATGTGATTAGCTTCAGGTACGTGCTCTTCTTCCTGAGACGGTGCCTCGCTGGTTGCTACGGTGTCTGCTGTTGTGCTGGCTGGTTGTGTCTTGCTGCCGCACGCGGTGAGCATCATGCCTGCTACTGCCATGATGCTGAAAATAGATATTTTCTTCATGATGATTTGTTTTTAGAATGATTCTTTTACGACTTTGAGGCTTATCTCCTGATAGCGTTTTTTCTGTTCAGGGGTCATCTCGTCTTCATTGAGTTCTTTCTCCAGTTCTTTGCATTCGTCGGCAATACCTGAAAACTCTGCCGTTTTCTCCAAATCGCCGTTTTTTATTGCTTTGTTTGCTTCGATGCACTTGTCGGCAAGGTCTTCATACTTGTCGAGTGCTCTGTCGATTTTGTTCTGACATGAAGTGAGTGTCAGACTTGCCATTGCCACGAGGGCTAAAAAGATTTTTTTTCTCATAATTGTTACGTTTTTTTATTGGTTTGAAAAAATGGTGTTATGATTATTTAAGTTTCGCATGTGCTTAACTTCTCAGGAGTTAGAGGGAGTTAAGAGGAGTTAGAGGGAGTTAGAGGACATTACTGTAAACCATACGATAGTCAGATTAGATGTCTTCTAACTGTTATATTTCAATCAGTCGAAATACATGAACCACTTGACGAGCTTGCCTTGGGCATTGAAGTAGAAGTCGCCGTATTTCTTGTCGTTGCGCAGGGCATAGTGGTAGTCGGTGCCGAAGGCATTTCACTGTTTGGTCTGGTTGAGCCAGAAGAGTGAATAGACATCGAGGTTGCCACTCTTGCGTGTGAACTTGAACTTGCTCAGTCCGAGTCCCTTGCACTCATCTTCTACCTGGGCGCGGGATATGCCTTTCTTGAGGGTGCCGATGAGTCCTGTACCATTATCCTTGTTAACAAACAGAACCCACTTGCCTTCGGTATAGGCAAGCATTGCGCATAGGGCGTTGCCTCTACGGGTAATCATGAATCCTGAATTTTCACCCTCGATGGTTGGCGCGACATCTACTTTGCCTGACCATGAAAAGGTTGTTCCGTCTATTTCTTCCGACCTTTCCATTTTGGGTATGTTCAGGGTGATGGTGACGGTTCTGCCCTGTGTGCCGAAGGGGATGATTTCGAGAGTTGCCTTGGTGCCATCTAACGTGGCGGTTGGTTCGCCAGGGGTTCCGCCCTGCATAATAACAAAGGCATCTAAGGGAGTGGCGACTTTGTAGGCGCCGACGATGGTGCGTCCTCCCTTGGTGTGCTTCTGGGCTTCGAGTATGATGCTTCTTTGTGCAACGGATGCAACGGGAGTGAGCATTGCGAGGGCAATGAACAGGGTGTTGAGTAAATGCTTCATAGTAGTGATGAATTTTTGTTTTAGTTAGACATGTTTATTGATTCTGCTGGCAAAGGTATGGTGAGAAAAATAAACGTGCAAGTCCTTTTCTGTCCTTTTGAGGATGGGTTTGCAAATTTGCGAAAATATTAGTAACTTCGCAGCATGAAACATGAATTGCTGAAACAAGAGGTGGAGCGCACGATGGGCAGGAGGCTGCTGGTGGCGCATGATTACGAGGAACTGAGCGCGCTGGTGTTCAGGCATACGAAGGAGAACCTGTCGCCCACGACGCTGAAGAGGCTGTGGGGCTACCTGAGCAATGAGAAGGTGGCTACGCGTCGCCACACGCTGGATGTGCTGGCTCGCTTCATAGGCTACAGGGGCTATGATGATTTCTGCTCACATGCTGGGGAACTGGATGAGGTGCAGAGCGGTATATGCACTGAGGAGAGGATAGCGACGGAGGAGATGCCTCGCTGTCAGCGACTGGTGATAACATGGCGTCCTGACAGGCGCATAGTGGTGAAGCACTTAGGTGACAGCATGTTTGAGATTCTGGAGGCGGAGAACACGAAGCTGAGTGTGGGCGATACGTTCCGTTGCCGCCTGATGATACAGCACGAGCCGCTGATTCTCGATGAACTGAGGCACGAGGGACTGCCTCCCACCACATACGTGGCAGGACAGAAGAATGGAGTGAGGGTGGTTAACGGTTAATGGTTAACGGTTAAAGGTTAATAGGGCAGTTCGTCAATTCGTTTTAACCAGGGTTTGCAGTAGTGCGTTCCGATGTATTGTTTTAGTTCGAGGTCGGGAGTGGCGTTGAGTAGGTCGTAGGCTTGTCTGATGCCTGGCAGGGAGATGTAACGCTTGTGGGTTGCGGTGTCGAGCATCTGCTGAAAACCTGTAGCTTTCATCTTGCGGTCGATGATGCTTTTCTGTTGGCGAAGGTATGCCTGACGTTGCTGTATGGCAGACTGCTCAGCCTCTTGCTGGGCGTGGATGCGCTCCACCTGCTGACGTATGGAGTCTGCCTTGGTGTTTATGGAATCGGTCTTGCTTTTCTGAATATTTATCTCCTCTTTATTGGCTTGGCTGACAACAGCAATGGAGTCGCTGAGTGCCTGCACCTGCTGACGGTTGTGGGAGAGTCCTGCGAGGAACAGCATTGCAGCCATAACCACGAGGCAGAGGATGAGAGCCGCACGCTGGGGCCACAGAAACCATCGGCGGAGGTGACGCTGAATGAGCGACACATCCGTATAACGCTGGGGCAGAGGAGCGAGACACCTGCTGATGATGGCACGCGAGCGCCAACCTAAGTTCAGTTGACGGAGTATGCGACCGAGGGCATAGACATCAGACGGTCCTTCAGGAGCCATATAGTTCTCTGTGCCAGCAGGGGCTTTGAGTATGGCGTGGCTGTCGGTATCGGAGAGTCCGAAGTCGATGAGTTTGAGATGCTGCCCATCACTTGTCAGCATTATATTAGAGGGCTTGAGGTCGCGATGCTGTGTCTGTCTGCTGTGCACATAGGCAACAGCCTCGAGAAGCATATCGGTAACGTGCAGACGCTGGCTGAGGGAGGGGTGCTCCTGACTGAGCCACTGCCTGAGGGTGATGCCCTCTATCCATTCCATCACGATGCAGAGACCGTAATCCTTCACCTCTTCGAGTGAGACGACTGACACCACCATAGGATGCTGCAACTGGCAGGTTATCTCATATTCCTTGCGAAGGAGAGTCTGGTACATGCTGTCATGGCGATAAGGTTCCTTCAGTGCCTTGAGCAACCACCAGCGGCCATAGCGCTTAGCCCTCACCAGCAGACTATAGCCCTGGGAGGGTAGGAGGGAGAACTCGCTGAACTCAGCCGAGATGCTCACGCCCTGTTCTGTGAAAAATGATTCGCTTGACGACATATATCAGATGGGGACAAAAGTACAACAAATATTTGGCATAAACAAATTATGTCGCAAATTATTTGGAGGTTACAAAAAAAACTCGTACTTTTGCAAGGCGATATTTCGTAACGGGAACGTTAACGGGTTCCGAGCTACGCTCGCCTGAGCCTTGGCGAAGAACGGGAACTAAAACTAAACTATACAATAAAAAACAAACAGAATTATGAAGAACATTTCATTAGACATCACAAAGGCTCAGCAGTTTCTGCCTGCTGGAGCAGTAATGGCGTTCAAGGACAAGGTGGCTGAGGCTCAGAAGGGTCTGGAAGAGGGCACTGTGCCTGGCAATGACTTCTTAGGTTGGCTGCACCTGCCATCATCTATCACACCTGAGTTTATAAAAGAGGTGAAGGCTGCTGCCGAGGTGCTTCGCAAGAACAGCGAGGTGGTAGTGGTAGCTGGTATCGGTGGTTCATACCTCGGTCCACGTGCCGTGATTGAGGGCATACAGAACACCTTCGCTTGGCTCATACAGGACAAGAAGAACCCTATCGTGGTGTTTGCTGGCAACAACATAGGCGAGGATTATCTTGCCGAACTGACAGAGTATCTGAAGACCAAGACATTCTCTATCATCAACATATCAAAGAGTGGTACGACAACTGAGACAGCGCTAACATTCCGTCTGCTCAAGACACAGCTGGAGCAGCAGGTAGGCAAGGAGAAGGCTAAGGACCTGATAGTGGCTGTGACAGACGCTAAGAAGGGCGCTGCTCGCACATGTGCCGACAAGGAGGGCTACAAGACATTCGTAATTCCTGACAACGTAGGCGGACGTTTCTCTGTGCTCACCCCAGTGGGACTGTTGCCTATCGCTTGTGCTGGCATCGACATAGAGCAGCTCGTGGCTGGTGCTCAGGCTATGGAGAAGGCTTGTGGCATAGACGTGCCTTTCGAGGAGAACCCTGCTGCTATCTATGCTGCTACTCGTAATGCTCTCTACCAGGCAGGCAAGAAGATAGAGATACTCATCAACTACCAGCCTAAGCTGCACTACTATGCTGAGTGGTGGAAGCAGCTCTACGGCGAGTCAGAGGGCAAGGACGGCAAGGGTCTGTATCCTGCATCATGCGACTTCACTACCGACCTGCACTCTATGGGTCAGTGGATTCAGGAAGGCGAGCGCACCATATTCGAGACCTGCATCAGTGTGGAGAACCCAGAGAAGAAGCTGCTCTTCCCATCAGATGCAGAGAATCTGGACGGACTGAACTTCCTGGCTGGCAAGCGCATTGACGAGGTGAACAAGAATGCTGAGCTGGGCACTCGTCTGGCTCACGTGGACGGTGGCGTGCCAAACATCCTCATCTCCATAGAGCGTCTGGATGCCTACAACTACGGCCAGCTCATCTACTTCTTCGAGAAGGCTTGCGGCATCTCTGGTCAGCTGCTCGGCGTCAACGCATTCAACCAGCCAGGCGTAGAGGCTTACAAGAAGAATATGTTTGCACTGCTCGAGAAGCCTGGATATGAGGCTGAGACAAAGGCGATAAGAGAGAAGTTGGGTAAATGACCCCCTCTCTGTCAGTAACTGACATCTCTCCCCGAGAGGGAGAGTAGAGATTACAAGATTATAAATTTAACCCCCTCGCATATCCTAATCCTCCCTCTCGGGGAGGAACGTCAGCAGAGCTGACAAGGAGGGGGTCGCTAATCATTCTGTAAATGAAATACGCATTAGTAACAGGTGGCTCTCGCGGACTGGGCAGAGCCATCTGCCTTAAATTAGCAGAACAGGGCATTCCTGTAGTGATAAACTATGTGAGCAACCAGCAGGCTGCAGAAGAAGTGAAGCAACTGGTGGAGGCTCAGGGCGTTCAGGCAGAGCTCCTGAAGTTTGATACGGGCAACGTGAAAGAGGTTGATGCAGCCTTGGAGGGATGGGAAGAAGCCCACCCCGATGACTACATAGCCTACCTCGTAAACAATGCAGGTATCAGGCGCGACAACATGATGTTCATGATGCCTGAGGAGGACTGGCACGCAGTGCTCAACACCTCGCTCGACGGCTTGTACTACGTAACGCGCAAAGTGCTCCCAAAGATGATGATGCGCAAGCATGGTGGCAGCATAGTCAATATGGCGAGCCTCTCAGGACTCAAGGGACTGCCAGGTCAGACTAACTACAGTGCTACGAAGGCTGGCATCATAGGTGCCACAAAGGCGCTGGCACAGGAGGTTGCTGCCCGTAGCATCACCGTCAACGCCGTTGCCCCAGGTTTCATAGAGAGCGACATGACCAAGGACCTCGACGTGGAAACCCTGAAGCAGCAGGTGCCATGCAAGCGTTTCGGCAAACCCGAAGAGGTGGCTGACCTCGTTTGCTTCCTGCTCTCCGACAAGGCTAAGTACATCACTGGCGAAGTGGTGAGCATCAATGGAGGCTTATACACATAACGGGAACGATAACGGGAACGGGAACCTACTCATTCCTAATTTATGATTACTAAAACATAATTATTAATTAATAATTCATAGTTAAAAAAGACCTTTCGGGGTCTTTTTTTTGTTATAATTTCATAAAATTTGAGTATTGCGAGGTTTTCGTGTTTTGAGTAATTTTGCAGAGGATTTTCAACCCTGAGAAATTACACATTATTATATATATATGACACGAAAACTACTTTTAATAGCGCTTACCCTCGCTCTCGCTATAGGCATTCAGGCACAGGAGACGAATAGCGAGGTGGATGCTTCGACAGGTGCCACGAAGAAGGAACAGCCTGCCGAGCCCCGTAACAATAATGAGACTAACAGAAAACTGGAGAAACTAATTGATGCTGCCTCCCGTCTGCACATAGGCGGATATGGCGAGGCAGTGATGACACGCAATTTCTACAGTCAGAGTTTCAACAGATATAAATACCCTGAAAGATACAAGGATGACAAGAGTCACGGTCGTTTCGACCTGCCCCATGTATGCCTCAGCATAGGCTATGATTTCGGCAAAGGCTGGACCTTCGGTTCGGAGATAGAATTTGAGCATGGCGGTGCTGGCGGTGCCGTAGAGATAGAGGCTGAAGAGGCAGGCGAATACGAGGCAGAAGTCGAGAAAGGCGGCGAGGTGAACCTTGAGCAGCTATGGATAAACAAGGAATTCTGGAAAGGGAAATTCAATGTTAGGATGGGCGAGATAATTGTGCCAGTGGGCTATAGCAATGCCTATCACGAGCCAAACAATTTCTTCACCGTATATCGTCCTGAGGGCGAGGCAACCATCATGCCAAACACATGGCACCAGCTTGGTATTTCACTATGGGGCAGACTGAAAGACTGGCGCTACGAGGCACAGTTTCTCTCAGGTTTGAACTCGGAGAGTTTCACGGCAGAGGATTTTGTGCACTACGGGGCTACCAGTCCCTATGAATTCAAGGTGGCAAACAACTATGCAGCAGCTGTGCGTGTGGATAACTATTCTGTCAAGGGATTGCGCATAGGACTGAGTGGATACTATGGCTACACCTTCCGCAACACCCTTCGTACTCCTGGCACCAAGTATGAGGACGTTACTGGTGCGTTAGGCATCATAGCACTCGACTTCACCCTGAAACGCTGGAACTGGATAGTGCGTGGCAACATAGACTATGCACACTTCAGCGACGCTGATGCTATATCTTCCTACAATCAGGCAAACTGGACTCACCATAAATATCAGGACGGCAATCCACACCATTACACCAATATAGGCAAGAATGCGGTGGCATACGGCATAGAAGCTGGCTATAACATTTTCTCACAGATAAGGAAACTTAGAGAGAAGGACGAGAAGATGTATGTGTTCGGACGGTTTGAGCATTACAACACTATGGCATCGGGCACCTATCAGTCGCTATATAAATATACCAAGAGGTATCGTTTTGCCTTGGGACTGAACTATTCACCAATCAAGCAGATAACCCTGAAGGGTGAATACTCATACCGTTTCTTCAAGAAACCAGACAATAACGGTCTGACACCAGACAGCCCGATGTACGTACAGCCATACAATAACGAGCCTAGTCTCAGCCTGAGCGTCACATATCAGGGATGGTTTCTGTAGATTATAGATTATAAATTATAAATTATAAATAAAAAATATAGCAATGATGATCAAGAAATTTTCAAGAATGGCAGTAGTAGCTGCCACAGTAGTGGCAGGTTTTGCCTCATGTTCTGACAATGACGGGGTAGGTGCCTCAATTGTTCCTGGTACTCAGGAAGCTATCAACAAGGCTTGTGCCGACTGGCGCACAGCTCGTGCAAACTGGGAAAACACCGAGGCATTCCTCTTTGGTGCGGCTGATGTTTATTCCATCGACCCTCACACTGACACATGGCCTGTAGCGTCAACCGACCTTGCTAACGTATTGCGTGATAATGACAAGATGTCAAACCTCTCAACTTTCCTCAAGACAGCAAAGTCTGATATCTTAGGCTATCACGGCATTGAGTACGTACTCTTCCGAGATGGTTCACCCCGTAATATCAACCAGGTTACGGAGAACGAATACAGATACATCTGTGCAGTAGCAGAGGACCTCTACAACGCCACAGCTACCCTTGAGGCTACATGGGATGCCAATGAGAGCAATGCAGAGCGTAAGAAAGTGGCACAGGAGTATGTGTCAACCCACTATGCACTGGATGATGAGGGTAATGTAACGGAGGAAGGACTGGTATATGAAAACTTCGGCAAGGCATTCAAGAACCCAGGTGCAGGCAAAAGATGGGAGACCAATCTTGACGCCACACTCGAGATTATCTCTGGTTGTGTGGACATAATAGGAGAGGTGGGCAACTCAAAGATAGGACTGCCTTACACTGGTGAGGATGTGACATACGTGGAGTCACCATACGCATGGAACTCCATCACCGATTTCTATGACAACATCATCAGCTGTAAGAACGCCCTCTATGGCTCTGTGGGTGCAACAGCTCCTAATGACAAGTCGCTTATCTATTTCTGCCTGAACAGTAATAACAATACCCTCAAGACTCAGGCACAGACAGTACAGACAAAACTCGACAATGCCCTTGCTAAGATTAAGGCGATGAAGTATCCATTCGTCAAGTACTATTCAGACTCATCATGTAAGACGGCGATGGATGCCCTCACCGAACTGAGCACAGCCCTCGATGCTCTTAGCGAAACACTGAAGGGTTACAGTGGCAATACTGAAGTTCAGAATGCATGTAAGGAGATCAATGCCAACTATGTGGACAACGTGGTTGTGGCAACCTATCGCACTCTTGCCAATAATGCCTACACACTGTGGCAGTCGATAAAGAATATCAAGACAAATTAATACATAAAAAAATAGCACTATGAACAAATTATCGATTTTCGGGTTTGTTCTCATGGGGTCAACTATCATCGTCGGATGTACGTCCGATGATGATGTTGCCGTTAAATCATGGGACATCGGCGACCCAACTGAGACGGAGTACTCAGAGGACTATTATGCTGGCGGATTGCTGGGCACAACGAGTGTCAATACCGCTACAGCTTACGAACAGCCTACCAAGGCAGTGGAAAATGCAAATATGGAGATGGCATTCAACGAGGGCGAGTATCTGTTTGAGAAGGACTTCAACACCAACACCTCTGGTGCCTTCCACGGACTCGGTCCTGTATATGTGCGTAGCGGTTGTCTGTATTGCCACCCAGGTTACGGACACGGAGCGCGTCAGACCAGCTATAAGGCAAATCATCATCGCAACGGCTATCTGCTCGTGGTGTACGACAAGACCACCAATGCCTATATACGCTCAGTGGCAGGTATGCCTCAGACGGCTGCTGTGAAGCCTTTCAAGGCACCTATTGATGAAGACCAGATAACCATAAAGTGGGAGAACTACACAGACGAGTGGGGCAACCAGTTCCCTGACGGCGAGACCTATTCGCTCATCTACCCTGAGGTGAAGATTCCTTACAGTGCTTACTACGCCCCAGTGGTGGTGCAGCGTGGAGGTACAGATGTGACACTCAACGAGTCGCAGTATAACAGCGAGGTGGGTGTTCTGCTCGAATCAACCATAGGCATTTACGGTACAGGTATTACTGATGCCATAGACGATGACGAGATTACGGCACAGTGGAAAAAGGAGAGCGACTACTTCAACAGTATAGGCAAGACCGATGCCCTCAATCCTGCTATGTGGAATCAGTCTGCTGGCACATGGAACAGCTATTACTCTAATTCACGACAGGGTGACGGCACTAAGTACGTGCGCCGCTACACCTATGCCCTCTCACGTGGTCCGCTACTCGATGCAGCAGGTGCTAATGCCATCTGGAACATCACCAACGTAACACGTTCAGACCGTCGCTATCACTACCTCGACCTTGCAGGCACATACTATGCTACCAAGTCGTCACAAGACCCTGAGGTGCAGGCTGGCTTCACTGAATATATCAACCGCATCGACCCTGATAAGGCTCACCCTGAATGGCATACTGGCGATTTGCAGAAGGATATCTACACCTATCTTACCAGTACGAAACTCGATGCAGAGATGACCGATGCGCAATACAAGAACTTTATGATATGGCATCGCGGACTCGCTGTGCCAGCTGCCCGTAACACCACCACAGCCGACTTCAAGGCTGGCAAGGCGCTCTTCTCTCAGATAGGTTGTGCAGCTTGTCACCGTCCTTCTTGGGAAACAGGTGACGATAATATTCAAGACCCTAACAAGATGTTTACCAATGACGATATGCCTCGCTATCCTCACCAGAAGATATGGCCTTACACTGACTTCGTGCAGCATCGTCTGTGGATGAAGAATGATATTCGCACTGGCTGGTGTCGCACCACCCCTCTGTGGGGACGTGGACTGGCTGCCAAGTGTGGTAGCGGTGTAGAGCGTCTTCACGACTGTCGTGCACGCAATGTGATGGAGGCTATCATGTGGCACGGTTGCAGCAGCGAGGGTGGCAAGAGCGATGCCTATGATGCCGTCGTAAACTTCCGCAAACTTACTAAGGAACAGCGTAACCAGGTAATATACTTCATAGAGTCTATATAACATCTTCCCTTTGATGCTAAAGAAAACGATAATCGCCCTATACACGCTCATCGTGGTGTGTATAGGGTTAGCTACGATAATAGAGAAATTCGAGGGCACCCCATACGTCAGCCAGCATATCTATGGAGCATGGTGGTTCGTACTGCTGTGGGCTGTGCTCAGCGTAACGGGCATGTACTATATGCTCGAGCGCCGACTTTACAAGCGTCTCGGAGTCTTGTTCCTCCATCTCTCGTTTGTCGTCATCCTGATAGGAGCCCTTACCACCCATCTCTTCTCTTTCGAGGGCAGCGTAACCCTAAGAACGGGCAAGAGCGTGACAGCCTTCACCGACAAGCAGGGCGTAAAGCGCCAGTTGCCCTTCACCCTCACCCTCAGGGATTTTAAGATAGTAAACTATCCAGGCACCGATGCACCGCTTGATTTTCAGAGCATCGTCAGGGTTAGCTCGGAGAGTAGGAATGAAGACCTTACCGTTTCCATGAACCACATAGGTTCGGCAGACGGCTACCGTCTATTTCAGTCCAGCTACGACAGCGATGCGCAAGGCGTTACGCTTGGGGTTTATCACGACCCTTGGGGCATAGCCATCACCTACACGGGTTATCTGCTCCTGTTAGTCAGCATTATCTGGGTACTCTTCTCGCGCAATACTCAGATGCGCCACCTCTACCGTCAGGTGGTGGCTCGTCAGTCACGACTTGTCGTTATGGGTGTCTTTATGCTTTATTCCTATTCGGCTGGTGCTGCCGAACTGCAGACCGTAGATAGGGAGATAGCGCAGAAGGTGGGTAGCATCAATGTGCTGTATAATGACCGCATCTGTCCCATCAACACCGTAGCAATAGATTTCGTCACCAAACTCTCAGGCAAGAGTTCGTGGGAGGGTTATTCGGCAGACGAAATCTTCGTCAGTTGGATGATTTACTACTCTCCTTGGGAGCACCAGAAACTCATCCGCATAAAGAGCAAGGAAGTGCAGCGCCTCCTTGGCATTGACGGACAATGGGCATCTTTCAGCGATTTCATCGACCTTTACAACGAATACAAACTCAAGAAACCCATTGAGGCGATGCAGGCTGGCAAGGCAGTGGCAGACCGCAAGGGACTCCTTGAGGCAGACGAGAAATACAACGTCGTGGCAATGTTCTATCAGGGCGAGATGCTCAAGTTGTTTCCTTACCATTTGAAGGGTAGGGGAGTGATGTGGTTCAAGCCAGGCAGTCAGGTGTTGCCCCCTGCCATCCCCCTGCAGGAGCAGTTCTTTATCAAGCAGTCTATGGACTACCTCACGGAGAGCATCGTCACAGGTCAGCGTCAGCGAGCCTATGAGATAATAGCCAAGATAAAACTCTTTCAGCGTGAGATGATAGGCGATTACCTGCCCTCAGAAACTGTTACCAGGGCAGAAATATTCTATAATAGCATCAACACCCTGCGCTGGCCCGTATTTCTCTCCCTCACCCTCAGCCTGCTGATGTGTGTGTTGATGTTTTTCCGTTATCGTTCTTGTGCTCCAGTAGGTGCTCAGGCGCTTCGCGGAGCCCGTTTCCGTTATTTATTTGTAATCTACCCTCTGTCGTTGGTCATCTGTCTCACCCTCCTGCTCTCCCTGCGCTGGTGGGTAAGCGGTCATGTGCCAGTGAGCAACGGCTATGAAACCATGCAGTTTATGGCGTGGGCAATGCTCATCATCACCCTTGTGCTGCAACGACGCTTCGCCATCATTTCAGGTTTAGGCACGCTGATAGCCTCTTTCTGTCTGCTCGTAGCGATGATAGCAGGCGGCTCACCCCAGATTACTCCCCTCATGCCAGTCTTGCAGTCGCCCCTGCTCTCTATTCATGTTATGACCGTAATGTGTGCCTATGCTCTCTTTGCGCTCATCACCCTTCTCTCCATCGTCGCCCTCGTCACCAAGACCCCCAATAACTCTAAACTCTCAACTCTCAACTCTCAACTATTACTATATCCCGCCGTTTTCCTTCTCACCATAGGCATCTTCCTTGGTGCCATCTGGGCAAACGTCTCGTGGGGCACCTACTGGTCGTGGGACCCTAAGGAAACGTGGGCGCTCATCACTCTCATGATTTATGCTGTTCCCCTCCATGCTGAGTCCATGCCCCAGTTCCGCAATCCGCGTTTCTATCATCTCTATATGATATTCGCCTTCCTCTCCGTCCTCACCACCTATTTCGGAGTCAACTACCTCCTCGGAGGCATGCACAGCTACGCCTGAGTTTTTTATTGTTTACATAAAATCATGGAAAACCACTATTGTGAGTATAAAAAACTATTTGTAACTTTGCACCCATAGCAGTGGAAATAACCATTCTTCTGCATGCAAAAAACAAAAAAAACGAAGAAAAATGAAAAAAAATGGCTCACGAGTGAACGTAATTTAAAAATTCTTATTATATTTGCACCGTCGTTAATATGCGACAGACATATATAGAGAAGCGTTTCGCTTACTTCCTTACTGATGAATCTCGACACTTCAACAGGAAACACAGGAATAAGTAATATGCGTTCTCCCTTATTTATTGCGTACATTATATTATTATAATATACCGATAAAGAGGGCGTGAGCCATTAACTTATCGTGTTTTAGGCAGTCGAGAGCCCATCAGTAGATAAGCTGATAGGTTCGCGCCTTTTCTTGTGTGCCTAAAACTAAAAACCAAACCTATAACTAAAACAAGCTGAAATACTAAACTATGGAAAGAGCTGCTAACCGACATAACTCATTATTTGTTCGCTCACATATAACAGAATGTATTGTGAAAGCATCAGCTTCTCAAAACAGAACAATACTTTTAATATGTTTAATGATTATGTGGGTAAGCATATGTGTCAAACTTCATGCTCAAACTACCATAAATTCATCGAATGCGTATACATATACCGATTATACAGCGATAAAAGGAACACGACTCAGTCCTGTGATAGCTTTTAAGGCGGGAAAGAGCCTGATAGACATGAATGGTATGGCAAACGTAGAGCAGGTAGCCAATTACTTGAAAAACAACTCTTCAAAAAAAATTATAATTGAGGGTTATACATCTGCAGACTTGGATGCTGAAAGCAGCCAAAAGATATCAACGGATAGGGCTGAGGCAGTTAGAAGCAAGTTAATAAATACATATGGTATTTCCTCATCGCGAATATTGGCAAGTGGTAAGGGGATTGCTACAGCTGATGTTATGCAACTGCGCAAGTCTGGTGATGCTGTTATTGTATATATGCAGAAAGAGCAGGAAGATAGACACAAAAGTGCTCAACATAATGTGACGCGAAGCAAAAAGGGTGGTGCTACCGTATCACACTCTGGCAATAAAAACTCCACCGCAGGAACGGGCAAGCGTAGCGGCAAACAAATGGAACAGGATGTCACCAACTGGGCAAACAACCTGATGGGCAAAGCATTGGTAGCTGGCATGGTGGGTGTGATGACCGGTCAGGATCGTACGTGCCATAGCTGCTGGGGAGCAGGGTGTTCTGACTGTAATTATACAGGAAAGGTGTTTGCTGTTGACATGGGACTGAGTTCATCAGTGGCCGATGCAATAGTCGGTGATGGCAGTGCGCCAGAAACGTCTTCAAATGTTGCAAAAAAAACTACAATAAAAGATGGCTATCGTAAAGTTACCCTCGATAATGGCGACGTACTGGAGGGGAACTTTAAAAACGGTGTGCTTAACGGACAAGGCAAGTGTTACAATTCCGAAGGATGGAAATATGTAGGCAGTTTCAGGAATAGTCAAATACATGGTAGAGGAACGTTGACAACGCCCTGGGGCGATAAATACATAGGAGAGTTCGTAGATGGAGAGATACACTCTGGGACACATACATTCGCTGGTGGCAAGTATATTGGCAAATTTAAGAATGGCAATTTCTACGGCACGGGAACCCTGTACCTGAAGGACGATAAGCGATATGTTAAGGGTGTATGGAAGGATGGTGAGCTTGTGCAGGAAATGGCATCGGGTCCATGGAATCCAACTGTCTCTAATACCTCCACCGTAAGCAAGAAGACAACCACAAAAAAAGGAAAATGATACAACGACTACAGAAAATGAAGGCTATAAGACCAATACTGACATCTATAATTCTTGCCGTGTCACTCATTACAACGAGGGGCGCAGATAAGGACATTGATACATACATGCCAGTGACAGATAAGACGGATGAGAACACTTTCGTCGTCATAATCTCTAATGAGAACTATAAAAAGGAGAAGGCGGTGCCTTTTGCCATAAATGACGGTGAGACGTTTAAACTGTATTGCGAAAAGACGCTCGGCATTCCTGCAGAGAGCCACATAAAGTATGCTCCAGACGCATCGCTTGGTATGATGTATGATTGCGTGGACTGGCTGGAGGAGGTGATGAAGGCATATAATGGTGAGGCGCGTGCCATATTCTATTATAGTGGACATGGCGTACCCGACGAAGACTCTAAGCAGGCATATTTGCTTCCTGTTGACGTGGGCAGTTCTTCCGTCAAAAGGTGTATGAGCACGGCTGAGCTATATAAACGCTTGGGGGCTATGCCTTCTAAGGGCACGGTGGTATTCCTCGATGCCTGCTTCAGTGGGGCAGCTCGTAATGGCGACATGATGCGGGAGGCTCGTGGAGTTGCTATTCAGCCTAAGCATGATGATATATCAGCAAAAGACCTGGTGGTATTCTCTGCCGCTACAGGTAAAGAGACGGCTTATCCTTACAAGCAGAAGAAGCATGGTATGTTCACCTACTATCTGCTTGAGAAGCTTAATACAACGGGTGGTGCCGTTACGCTTGGAGATATGAGTGATTATGTTACAGAGCAGGTGAAACGCAATTCTATTACGGTGAATAAGAAGAGCCAAACGCCTACGCTGCTTGCTTCTGCCGACAATGGGGCATGGAGAGGTTGGACTTTCTCTGCTACACCAGCCAAAAGGTATGAAAGTGTAGCTCGAATTGAGACTCCGAAGTCAAATAGTGGTCCGCTGTCGATTACTGGTAGCAGTAAGAAAAACACAGTTGTTGAGGCGACTAAATTAGAGATGGCGGGTAATAAGATAATGGTTAATGACGTGCCATACGAGATGGTTCGCATAGACAAGGGAACATTCTCCATGGGTTCTCAGAGACCTTTCAATGCGTACAGTACATTTAGTCTGAGCCAACCTCGTCATAAAGTAACCCTTAAGGCATATAATATAGGCAGGACAGAAGTCCCTCAAGCTATTTGGGAAGCCATAATGGGGAATAACCCATCTGAAAACGTGGGAGAGAACCTCCCCGTAGAAAATGTTACATGGGAAGAATGTCAGCAGTTTATTGAAAAGCTGAATCAGCAGTTGGGTACGCAGTTCAGGCTTCCTACTGAAGCAGAATGGGAGTATGCTGCCTGCTGTAGGAATGAGACTCTTTCTGATTCTTTTTCAGGCAGTAAGAAGGCTGATGGTATAGCACGTATCGGTAATAGTACGGTTGACTGTGGAAGTCTGAAGATTTCAGATATAGGATTATATGATATGTCTGGTAACGTGGCAGAATGGTGTCAGGACTACTTTGCCCGTTATGATGCTGCGCCAAAGACCAATCCTAAAGGGCCTAATAAGGGATTTCAGAGGGTGGTACGTGGAGGCTCCTATATGGACTCTGAAGACCTGTTACGAAGCAGCTATCGTGGACATATGAGACAGAATGAGAGTTCACCGTCAGTAGGTTTTAGACTCGCTCATGATTGATTTCTAATTCTTTTAATTATTTATATAACATTTTAATTTCCTTTTATTATGAAAAAGATTTATGTGTTTCTTACAATGCTTGCAATGGCATTGACAGTTTCTGCACAAGACAAACCAACAGTGTGTGTCGAAGAGTTTACAAACAGTTCAAAATTGGAGGTCTCATACTTAAAGCAACTGCAAAACGAGGTTGTTTCCGGCATCTCCAACACAGGACGTATTGTCATCGTACAGCCATCGTCATATGGAAAACTCCCGAAAGATCCTATCGCATATCAGGATGCCCTGAAGGCAGAGGGAGTGAACTTTATCCTGAAGGGTTCTCTCAATGATTACTCCACAGGAACATCAAAAGGAGGACTCCTCGGAGGTGGAGACAAGACGTATGCCACAGCGGATGTAAGTTACACGCTCGAACTGATTGATATAGAGAGCCACCAGACCTTAAGTTCTGAGACCATGTCATGTACTTATTCATCAGGTTCCACAAGCGCAGAGGCTATATCAAAAGCCATAGCTAGTGTGAGTGGCGACATGAAGAAATACGTTGACACACACTTTAAAATCAGCGCAACTGTCAAGGCTCTTGACCAGATAGATCCGAAGAAGGGCGTTAAGACCCTTTATGTAACAATGGGCACTGCGGCAGGAATATCAAAGGGCGATATACTTGAGGTGTTTGCAGAAGTAAACATCGCTGGTGAAAAAGCCAAAAAGAAGATAGGAGAGCTAAAGACCAAGGAAATTATGAGCGCAACCCTCAGTCTGTGTGATGTAAAGAATGGTGGCGAAGAGATTAAGAAAGCTTTTGAAGAAGGCTCTCGTATTACGGTTACAACACGTGCCAAAAAAGAACTCATTAAAGGTTTATTCTAATGCTTTATCGCGGAAATAGAATAATACTCACTCTGCTGCTTGTACTAACAACAATGTTAGCACAAGCACAGAGTGTCTATACTATTGTTGAATTCCTTGACGAGGATGCAGCAACAGCAGTGTTTTTTGCCGAGGGAAGAGGCACCAATGAAAAGAATGCCTTGGAGGATGCTCGAGTCAATGTAATGCGTAAGATTATTTATGACGGAGTTGAAGGCTTTAATGAAGGTAAGCCGTTGTTTCGCAACAGCAGTTCATCAGGGCAAAATATATGGTTGAAGAATCTATTCAATGAAAAAAACGCTACTTATAAGAATTTCCTCGGTGGTATAGAGTTGGTAGGCGATTTTGACAGGGATGGCTCAACATATATCTGCAAGGCAAATGTCGTGATAAAACATAGTTTCTTGAAACGTCAGGTGGACATGCAGGCAAATGGACATAATATGGCTCCAACTTCCAACGAGAATCAACAACAGAGAGAAATATCGCACCGATGGTCTGTAAACTAATTATAACGGATTAATTATTAATTTAAATATAAGTGAATATGAAAAAGACAGTTTTGTTTATCATTTCAATGATGATGGTGTTCTGTGCAGACGTATGTGCCCAGAACCTTTCTAAGGATGCAAAAAAACAGATAAAAAAAATGGAGAAAGAAGGTTGGGTTGTTAATCCAGGTTCTCTTTCTTTGGCAGAACAGTACAAGAAAGTTTATGCTGCCAACAGTGAGTTCAACGATGATGGTTCTATGAGATGGATTATCGGACAGGGCAAAAGTACCGGCACGGCATACAATTCTGTAAGGAAAGCGGCAGTGACGGCGGCGAAGGCTGAAATAGCTTCAAGCATTCAGGAAGAAATAGCAGGTTCTACAGACCAGGGCTTAGCAAATGAAGAAGGAGAGTCTGATGGCGGAAGTTCAATGGAGCGTACCCTTTCAGGTGCAAAGACTAAGTTTGCCCAAAGCCTAAAAAATGCAGAAATCCTGATGGAGTGCCACAGGGATCTTGGTCGTGGACGTGTTGAAGTACAGGTTACTGTTGCATGTAAGAGAGATTCTGCACGCAAACAACTCAAGGACCTCCTTGACGAAAAGATGGGATGGAAGAAATAATTCACGTTTCATAAAAAACTTTCAAGATTGAAAATACTGTTTGTCATATTGCTATGCATATATAGTTTGACGATAACAGCAGACGACAAAGTTGCGATAAAGGGTACCACTGACTATGTGGTACCCCCGCAAATGTCTCTACTGGAGGCACAAATGAATGCTGTCAAGCAGGCTAAGGTGGAAGCTTTAGCCAATAGGTTCGGGTCTGTTGTGTCAGATAATACATCACAGGTGATGACAAACGCGAATGGAGAATCTACTAATGACTTCTTTTCTATTACAGAAGAGATGGTGAGAGGGGAATGGATAGCCGACATTGAGGCTCCCCAAATCACAATGGACATTAGAGGCATGCAGCAAGTTATGCATGTTACCGTGCATGGCTATGCACGCGAGATAAAGAGTGCCCGGGTAAATATTGTGACAAAACCACTTCGACTGGGCCAAGAACTGCGTTATGAGGGCTATGAATACAATAATGGCGACAATATATATGTGTATTTCAAGTCGCCTGTTGACGGCTACGTGACTATTTATCTTGTTGATGAGACACTTACTAATACCAAGGACGAATCTGTGTTCTGCCTGCTGCCTTATCAAAATTCAAAAGAGGGGTCCTACTATGTGAAGCATGATGAAGAATATGTATTCTTTTCACCTGCAAAAGAAAGAAAAAATCCTGGCATAGTAGATGAACTCGTGATGACAGCATCATCACCACTGGAATATAACAGCATGATGGTGATATTCTCTCCCAACAACTACTCAAGAGCTAACACTTCCAAGTCACAGCAGCAGGTTGGAGACTTGATAGTGCCGCGCTCATTGAATTTTCAGGACTTCACAAAATGGCTCGTAAAATATAGAAATGCCGACAGAGATATGCAAGTATCACGAATACCATTAACAATTAAAAAGCGGTAATTATGAAAATAAAATCCATAGTGTCAATATTATTGCTGGGAATGCTCTCACTGAATGCTATCGCTCAAAGCAGTACTATGAGAAATAAATTTGCAGCATTGCAAGAGAAACTCAGCCAACCCTATGATGAGTATGTTAACACAATAGATAGGGAATATGAAGAATATCGTGACAGCATCAATAAAGCCTTTGCCGACTATATGGAAAAGGGAGGCTGGCCAAAAATCTCTATAAAAGAAGGAGAGGTGAAGCCAAAAAGAGAGGAGATTCCACCAGTAATTTACGATGAAGGAGCGAAGGATGACAGGGCACAGAAAGATGACACAACTCCTAAGGATGATAAAGCAAAAAAGGATGGAAAGAAAGGAGAGGCTATACTGCCTGTCAAGATAATCCCAATTATCGAGATACCTACCGATACCCTTCCTGTTCCTCAGCCCACTCCTATAGCTCCAATTCCTGAAAACGATGACATCAAGGACTACGCTGAGTTTACTGTGTTTGGCACCCCTATGAAGGTGCGTTGGGGCGATTTGCCACAATTCAAACTGGATGGCGACAATGAGAAGGCTATTGCCCGTGCTTTCCGCCAATTTACCGATAGCGAATACAACAACTTAATACGCGATTGCCTCTCTAACCGCATGGAATATAACCTATGCGACTGGGCATACTACAAAATGTTACAGGCTATGACGGAGCAGGCATGTGGTGCAGGAACCAACGAAGCGCGTATAGCACAGGGCATTCTGCTTAATCAGAGCGGTTACAGCGTACGTTTCGGCTACGACCCTGAGAATAAAGACATGTACTTCCTTGTTAAGACTGCAAGTAGCCCATACGGCATGTCGATTGCCATTCTCGATGGAGACTATTTCTATTCTCTTGAGAAAGTTAAGTCGAGGTATCTTAACGTGTTCAATACACCATATCCAGGAGAACAGGTATTCAGTTTCGATATCTCACCTCTGCCCACATTCACATCACAACTATCTGATGATAGAACAGTCAGCTCTGCAAGCTACTCAGTAGAAGCTACTTACTCGGTCAACAAAAATCTGATTGATTTCTTTGCCACATACCCAGCTTCGTACACCAAGGACAATATAATGTTGCAGTGGACAAGCTACGCCAACACTCCAATCAGTCAGGAGGTAAAGGACAAGTTATATCCAAAACTGCGGAAACTTATCGAGGGAGCAGACCAGAAGACCGCTGTCAATATGCTCCTCAATTGGGTGCAGACAGGATTCAGATATGAAACAGATAACGTAGTATGGGGTGAGGAACGTTCTTTCTTTGCAGAGGAAAGTCTATACTATCCCTATTGTGACTGCGAAGACCGTTCTATATTGTTATCACATCTTGTAAGAGATCTGTTGAAACTTGATGTAGTCTTGGTGTATTACCCTGGTCACATGGCAAGCGCAGTTAACTTCACAGAAGAAGTCAAAGGTGACTATCTTGAACTTCACGGTCGCAAGTTCACCATCGCTGATGGTACCTACATCGGTGCCCCTGTGGGCAGGACTATGCCAGGCATGAACAATGAAAAAGCTAAAGTAGCTCTGCTAAAGAAGGATATGTAATAAGTCTTTACTCTAGCCTATAAAACTGCTTCATCGTGAAACTAAAGGTTGTTATTAGCATAATATTGAGCCTCAGCGTTCTCTTGCTAAGTTACTTTATGGGCAACACCTCCTCCCCTATGGCAGGAGAAAAAGCTGTGTTGGTAAAACTGAACAACTGGAAATCTTTCCTGAATCTGAATAAAGACAGTGTGCCCGATGATGTGCTGCTGATTAATGTAGCTTTCGACAAGGCTCTTGCCGAATATTCAGAGAATGGTATGCCAATAGGTAAGTTTACCATAACCGACAGGCAAAAACTATTACAATTCCTCACGAAGGCACGCGAAGCTAACAATTACAAATTCATTATGATGGATGTCATATTCGAACGTGGCATCGAGACCGAATATGACTCCATCTTGTTTCATACCATCGCTTCCATGCAGAGAATTGTCATCCCAGTTCATAAGGACGCTCCCTTGCAGGACAGCATACTTTATGCTAAAGCTGCGAATGGTGATTACAGTATCACACATGACGAGACTAATTTCGTTCGTTTTCAGTTTATGCATGATGACACACCTTCCATGCCTCTCGTTATGTATAATGCAAGTACAGGTATGAACATTGTTCGCAATGGACCGTTCTATATTTCTGACGGTCATTTGTGTTCCAATGGCTTGACGCTTAAACTGCCTATCAGAATAAGCGGAGCTTATATTAACAAAAATAATGGCTACGATGAAAATAATAAACGCGAACGCTCATATATATACATGGGAGCAGATGTATTAAATGTTGACTCCATTATTCCTGTTGCCGAACAAATAGCTGATAAAATTATTGTCATCGGCGATTTCAACACAGACGTTCATCGTACGTATGCAGGTAAGCAGCCAGGAAGTGTAATATGCCTGAACGCATACTATGCACTGCTCAGGGGAGAACATCTGGTCAGTTACCCCTTTCTCTTTTTCCTATTCATTGTCTATGTCATAATATCTCTGCTAATGCTCAATGGCAAGACGCTGGACACCTTTGTTTCCAATCCATTGTTAAAGGTTGCCAGTTCATTCTTTACCTACACCATCGTGTTTACGTTCATCGCCATGGTGGTTTATGCCACGCCTTCAGGTATAGTCTATAATCCTGTACTGCCAACTACGGTGTTTACCTTTCTCGGATTGTTCATAGGCGGACTTCGAAAGATAACCAAAATATAAATACACAGATATGAGAAGAATA
Organism: Prevotellaceae bacterium UBA2738; assembly: GCA_002353585.1. Lineage (GTDB taxonomy): Bacteria > Bacteroidota > Bacteroidia > Bacteroidales > Bacteroidaceae > Prevotella. The sequence goes on from DEJW01000009.1 coordinate 25,181, forward strand.
ACGATATTTCTTTTTTTTGCATGTTGCAGCGTATTCCTATATGCTGACAGATACAAGATACTCTTTATGAACTATCCTACATTGCATATCAATGGCAAGCCAGCCAAGGTGGGCGATGTCTTTGATGACAAGGCAATAGTTCGCTGGAGCAAGGAGCGACAGGCAATGCGAGTCTTTAACCTCGACAAGAAAAAACAAATACTCATGGTGGCTCATACGGTAAATCCAAAAGGTAATTCCATAACGGATATACTCACAGCCAACAAGCACCTCTCCACTCATAGTACATCTTCTCAAACTCCACCAAGTCTGTTGAGAATGCTTCAACATACATTTGAAAAACAATACGACCTGATGGATACAATAAAAATAAACAGTCCCATAAGCCTTTCTGATAAAAAATACTTTCAGGCATCCTACTATTATGGAGACTCTCGTATTACCAAAAAACTGAACAGCAATGGTGGGGAAGTATATATTGACCGCTCCATTTTTAATATCGACGGTAAGCAACTTGAGCCTCGCGATGTAGAGATTGATATTGATTTTGTCGATGAAACTGACTCTACCTTTGCGTTTGTTTGCTCAGGAATTGAAATCTACATTGTTCCAGAGATTTTTTAGCTTTCTTCAATTTCTTTTACATCTATATACCCTCTTGCTATGGCCTTTAATCAGGTCGGCGAAATCAGTGTTTATACAGTAACCTATAATCGTTCCATCCAGTGAGAGAGGAAAACATCGCTAACTGTGTAGGTGGTGCCTGTGACAGATATGTCATCATTGAGCAATCCTTTCTCTACAAGGGCATCGGCAAGGCGACGTGATACTGATGGAGAACCTATCTTGTATGTGCTCAAGAATTCTGAGGCTGTAATCTGTTGCACGCTTCCTTCCTTAGCTACTGCAATGAGGTAGTTCCATTGTTTGTCGGTCAGCATCTGGCGATATTGCAGATATACCGTTTCACCTTGTTTCATTAGCTGCTCACATGCTTTCTTAGCATCGTCGAGTGTAACGTTTGCGCTGTCATTGGCAAATATTGTATGGCATAGCTGCTGTGTATAGTATGTGTGACGGCGTGTCCACTCCAATATGAATTGCAGGGCTTCGTCCGTTATTTCCCTCTGCCGTTCATTGAACAGCCTACGTATAAAGGTTTTATACGACTCTTCGGAAATTTTCTCGAGTGATACAAATGTGGTGCTGCTATAGAAGGGCTTCTTCTCGTTGGTGAAGATATCTGTCATGATGTGCTTCTTGCTACCACAGAATATGAATGTCAGATTGCGTGTCTGCTGTATATAGGTACGTAGCAGAGCCTCCATATTCTGCTCAGGGTAGTCACGTATCTGCTGAAACTCATCAATGGCTATTACCACCTGTTCTCCCTGACTATCAAGAAAATCAAACAGTCCGCGCAGTGTATATTCTTTCTCGTGCGGTGTCTGGTATGCTATCTGTAGTTGTGGCTCGCCTGTTATATTGTCAAAAGACAGTTGGGGGCGCAGAGACTTAATGAATGTCATCAATTTGTCGCCCAGCGATGTCTCGGTATGAAACGACCTCATCTCAGCCTCAGCCATTATTTTTATGAAGTCATCAATACTTCGCGAAGCAAAAATATCCATATAAATAGTATGGATGTCGGGGCGTACGTCTTTCAGTTCGTCAAACAAGCGCAGTATCAGTCCTGTCTTTCCCATACGGCGCTGAGAAATAAGTGTCATGTCGGTGCGGTTGACGATGTTTCGCATCATTAACTGCAATTCCTCTTCTCTGTCGCAAAACAGTTCTTTCGATTCGTAAGCCTTTATAACAAATGGATTCTCCATATTTACACTCATTATTTTTTATATATTCGGGTGCAAATATACTAACTTTTTTTGATTTCACAAAATGTGTAACACAAAATGTGTAATCATTTTTTATTCCCCAATCTCTTTCACATCTATATACCCTCTTGCTATGGCCTTTACTATCAGGTCGGCTACGTTGTTTGCCTGGAGTTTGGCAAAGAGATTGCGGCGATGGGTTTCCACGGTGTTTTCGCTGATGAAGAGTAGTTTGGCTATATCTTTTGATGAATGTCCTTGGGCTATTTTCTTTAGCACTTCCAGTTCACGTTTTGACAACTGGGCAGAGGTGGTCGTAATACGTCTTGCTGCTATGTGATATTTCTTGCTGAAATATTTCCTGCCTGCCATTAGTGCGTCGATGGCGTCGAGCACTTCTTCCATTCGTGCTGACTTGTAGAGTACCCCATTGACGTCTCGGCTCTGTATCTCGCGCACTATCCACACCTCTTCGTGCATGGTGTAGATGAGAATCCTTGCGTTGGGGTCTGCCTTGCGGATTATGCCTACTAACGATAGTCCAGTATCCTCTTTCAGTTCCACGTCTATGATATACACATCATAGTGTGTACTGACTGCTGCCTTTTCCATTGCCTCAGGCGAGGTGAACACGTCAACCTTGTTTATGCCTTGCCTCTTTAGGTAACTGTATATACCTTCCAGAATTGCCTCATGGTCGTCAATAATGGCTATTGACGCATCCTTATGCTTATATTCTTTTTTTTCATCCATTGACTGCAAAGGTACACAATATATTTCTATTGGGTTTTAACGGCTTTCCGTGATTTTTATGGTAAAGTCCTGTTGTTTTATTTCTTTTTAACATATTGGAGCGTAACGACTGATGCGTGCGGTATTCTCTCAATAGTCAAGGTGGCACCTATAGCGTCTGACCTCTGACTCATGGTGCGCAGTCCTATACCGTGAGTTCCTTCTTGGCGTGCTGTGCCGTTATCAGTTATGCGTATTGTCACAGTGCTTCCGTTGTCTTTTATCAGCACAAAGATATCAGTGGGTGCAGCGTGTTTTACGGCATTCGTCACTGCTTCCTGCACTATGCGGTATATCTCGAGGGCATCCGTCTGAGGTATCGCCTTGTAGTCTGCTTCCTCCATCAGCGAATCGAAGTGGAAAGCTATGCCGTTGGTACCGTCCATCTCGTACATGAGGTTTTCTATCACCTCGCCCAGATGTGCATAAGAGAATTCAGGAGGCATCAGTTCGTGCGATACGCGCCTTACCTGTTCACGGCTCTCTGTCAGCAGTCGGCGCGTCTGCTCCCATTTCTTGTTGTCGTCAGCATTATGGTTATGGTTATCGTTGAGTCTCATCTCGATGGCGAGTAGTTGGTTGCTCACTCCGTCGTGCAGTTCCTTTGCCAGTCGGGTGCGCTCGCTTTCCATGCCCTCCAGGTAGCGTCTGTTCTGTTCTTGCTCGGCCTCCTGCAGCGTACGTCTGCGTGTGTACCTTTGCCTTATGGCGTAGGCTATGCAAACCAGTATCACAATCAGCAAGACGGAGGCTGTGAATATCACCCAGCCATAATGCTGCTGGTATATATAGCGTACCTTTTCTGAGATGCCATTGGGCTCGTCATTCTTGACAGATAGTGAGTCATTCTTTGCTTCAGGGGAAGTTTCAGACTCTGGAGTGGGCAGTACCTTGCTGAAATAACTTGTGTCCAATGGCACAATGTCCCCATATTCAGTCAGACGTGTCGAGTTACCCATTGCTGCTCTCAGCTGGCGTTCCATCTGCTGCGCCTTATCGGTCATGTTGGCTTTTATGTATGCCTTGCGCAGGAAAGTGAGGTATAGTGATTTTATCTCCACCAGCTTGGCATGGTTGTAGTGCTCTCTGCCCTTCACTATCCACGGATTGTCCGTCGGCAACACGTTAAACTTAGTGTCCTCTGTCTCCATCAGTATGGTGGCAAAAAGCAAGGCATCGTCGTGCCTGCCCAGTTTGCAGGCATCGTCATACGATCTCACGGCGAGGGTGTGTACTGTGTCCAGTCTGCGGTGCTTCAGCATTGTCAGACACACCTGGAAGGCGTATAACTCCCTTATCTTCACGCTGTCACAATGCTCTATCCACCCTATCGCATAGTTGCAATAGCGAACAGCCTGCTCCGCCTCGCCCAACCTGTCGCTCACGGTGGCGGCAAACGTGTAAGTTGGCATAATGAAGAGGTATATCCAGTGTTTTCCCCTGTCGGCATAGTGCTCGTACAGGTTCAGCTCCTCGCATATCTTTATACCCTTTTTAAATTCGTTCAGTGCTGCACGCAACTGCTTGCTGTTGTCCAGTTCTATACCCTTCAACACATGCCCACGCAACTGTAAGAACGGGTTGTGTGCATCATCATGCATGAGAGAGTCTGCCTGTGCCTCTACGTTTAGGGCAAAGGTAAGCATGCATAGCAGTATGTATAGAATTTGTTTACGCAAAGGTGTTTTCTTTATTTATATCACCACACATAATCCACCACTGTGCCAGCGAATGTTAGAGGCTCATTCCATCCTGCATCTTTGGCGGTTTGTCGTACCTGTTGCTCCACATCGGGAGTGAGAGGAAGTGTGCCATTGTGGTAAGCGTAATAGCGTTTACGGGAGAAAAGGGCTATAAGCCTACCCTTTATCAGTTTCTCCAGTCTGCCAGGCATATCGTAGTATATCGGCTTGATGCCTACGGGCATCTCTATTGGCTCGTCACTGTCATATCGTGGACACTCCTCGGTCTGCATCTTGGGGTTATTGAGATTTACGCTCGTCACCACAAGGTTTGTCTTGTTGGCATACTCATTTACCAGCGCATGCAGGCAATGCTCCCTTAGTGGACACTTACTGCTGAAGCATAACAGGTAGTGATCAGCATGCTGGCGAAACAGTTCTTCGCGTTGTTCCTTTGTTATTATGCTCATAATTTCCTTTCCTGATGATTGTATATTAAACTCTCTGTTTCTTTCTTTCCTTATCACTTCAGATTACTTCCTTTTGTTTCTCATGGCGAAACACTTTGTTTCCCTAAGCGATACACTTTGTTTCTCAATGGGAAACACATCGTTTCTCTATGCGATACTTTTTTCTTGGTTTATTCATAATATTCTTCTCTTTGTTACAGATACTTATTGCAAAGGTAAGCAGAATTTGGCATAACTGCAAATTATTTCTCAACATTCTTATTGAAAGTTTTCCAAATCAATAAAATTCTGGTGCAAGTGTACATGATGCAATAGCTGCAAGCGGTCTCACACTGACTGCTTGCAGTTTTTTTGCATCATTTTTGGCAGTTTGGAAAGAACTTTATACCTTTGCAAAAAACAATGTATGGGCTTTAGAAAAAGAGGGATATATGATGAAGAAGATATTGACATGCCTATTGGCAACATTCGGACTGACTACTGCATGCTGCCAACTAAACTACAGGAACACTGACCCTGAGGGTTTTGCTAAACTGATTGCTGAACCTGACGTGGTGGTGCTTGACGTGAGAACTGAGGCTGAATATGCTGAGGGGCATATTAAGGGGGCTGCGCTCATAGATTATCACAAGGATGATTTCATGGAGAGGGCAAAGGAGACGCTACCCGTCAGCAAGACGATTGCCATATACTGCAGAAGCGGACGTCGCTCTGCCTATGCTGCTGAGAAACTGGCTGACGCGGGCTATAAAGCGGTGAATATGTATGGCGGCATTATAGCATGGAAAGAGGCTGGTATGCCTGTGACGACTGGAAAATAGGGGGAGTATAACAATGCTGAGAACTATAGAAATCTTTTTCTCATTTATGAAAAAATATAAAGGGATACTTGCGATAGCCTTCGCTGCAACGATACTGGTGGCGTGCAACACACTGACAACTGCAGAGAGGGCTGAGAGGGATGCTAAAACCGCTATGGCAGTGGAGGCAGCCCTGAACGAACGCCACTACATGGTGGAGATAGAGTGGATGTACCCCATTAGCGGCAGGGCTCGTTACGTGCTCTCTGACTTCATGCTGGAGGTGAGGGGCGACACTCTGCTGTCATACCTGCCTTACTTCGGAAGGGCATACGACGTGCCATACGGAGGAGGGAAGGGCATGAATTTCGTGGCTCCGATAACCCACTACCAATCAGCGAAAAGCAGCAACGGCACTACGGAAATATCTATGATGGTGGATAATGACGAGGACATTCTGCAATATCGTCTGAAGATATTCAACAGTGGCAAAACCAACATAGACGTGGAATCACAAAAGAGGGAAACCATCAGCTACAGTGGAACCATGGTGCTGAAGTAACACCAAGAACACAAAATGTCGTAATGGGGAAAATGTACTCATTTATTCATTTATGCAACAAAAGTGGGGCAGGGGTGAAAGTTTTCGCAGTTTTTCTTTGGTTGTTAGTATTTTTATTTATAAATTTGCAACTCGGTAACGAATAAATATGCAATGCTGAAGGTTTCAAAGAAAGACAGGTTGGCGGCGCTGAGGCTGGTGATACTCTCCAACGAACTGGGTTCGCAGGAGGAGGTGATACAGGCTATGGCGCGACAGAGCATAGCGATTACGCAGGCTACGCTTTCGAGGGACATGAAGCAGCTGAAGGTGGCGAAGGCAGCGAACAGCGAGGGCAGGTATGTGTATGCCCTGCCTGAGGAATCGGCTTACCGCCGTGTGCACCGTCCGCAGACGCCTGCGCAGAATATTCTGCCGTCGCCTGGATATAAGTCGATTCAGTTTTCGGGCAACATGGGGGTGATAAGGACGCACCCTGGATTTGCGAGCAGTCTGGCTTCGAACATCGACCAGCTGGCTCCGCGAGACGTGATTGGCACGATAGCTGGCGACGACACCATATTTATAGTATTGCGCGACGGAGCGAAGCACGTGGATGTGGTGGACCAGCTGAGCGCGATAATTCCAGAGATGGGGATATAAAGAACGGGAACGTTAACGGGAACTGGAACGCAAGAACGAAAACATTAAAAATTTTATTATAATTGACTAAGGACGTTAGAATACTGGTGGCAGACGAATCGCACGAGAAGTACGTGGATTTGATTCTGGAGACTATACGCATTGCGGCGAAGAAGCGCGGCACGGGTATAGCGGAGCGTACGCACGAGTACGTGGCAACGAAGATGAAGGAGGGCAAGGCGGTGATAGCCTTGGACTCTGAGGATAACTTTGCTGGGTTTAGTTACATCGAGACATGGGGCAACAAGCACTATGTTACGACGTCGGGACTGATAGTGCATCCTGACTATCAGGGGCTGGGCATAGCGAAGAGGATAAAGGATTATACGTTTACGCTGGCACGCATAAGATGGCCGAAGGCTAAGATATTCTCGCTGACATCGGGTGATGCGGTGATGAAGATGAATACGGCGCTGGGCTATGTGCCTGTGAGCTTCAACCAACTGACGGATGATGATGCCTTCTGGCGCGGCTGCGAGGGTTGTGTGAACCACGACATTCTGGTGGCTAAGAACCGTAAGTTCTGCATCTGCACGGGTATGCTCTACGATCCTGAGAAGCATAAGGGCGAACCGACACCTGCAAACGTGTTTCAGGACGTGATGAAGACGCTGGCGAAGAGGGGGCTGGTGTGACCTCTCAATACATATTGAGAGAAGTAAAAAGTAAGAAGTAAAAATTATATTAAAGATATGGCTAAGAAAAAAGTAGTTGTAGCATTTAGTGGAGGTCTGGATACCTCTTACACAGTGATGAAGTTGGCTCAGGACGGTTACGAGGTGTATGCCGCTTGTGCCAATACGGGTGGCTTCTCTGCTGAGCAGTTGAAGACCAACGAGGAGAACGCCTATAAGTTGGGCGCAGTGAAGTATGTTACGCTTGACGTGACACAGGAGTATTACGAGAAGTCGTTGAAGTACATGGTGTATGGCAACGTGCTGCGTAATAACTGCTATCCTATCTCAGTATCGTCTGAGCGTATTTTCCAGGCTATCGCCATAGCACGCTATGCCAACGAGATAGGTGCTGACGCCATAGCTCATGGTTCTACGGGTGCTGGCAACGACCAGATAAGGTTTGACATGACATTCCTCGTGATGGCTCCTGGTGTGGAGATTATCACCCTGACGCGTGACGGCAACCTCTCTCGTCAGGAGGAGATAGACTACCTGAACGAGCATGGTTTCTATGCTGACTTCACGAAGCTGAAGTATTCTTACAACGTAGGTATCTGGGGCACGTCAATCTGTGGCGGCGAGATTCTGGACTCTAAGCAGGGACTGCCTGAGAGCGCTTACCTGAAGCATCCTACGAAGGAGGGTCCTGAGACTCTGAAACTGGGCTTCGAGAAGGGTGAGCTGTGCTCTGTCAACGGCAAGAAGTACGACGACAAGATCAAGGCTATTCAGGCTGTGGAAGAGATAGGTGCGGCTTACGGCATAGGCAGGGACTGCCACGTGGGCGACACCATCATAGGCATCAAGGGCAGGGTAGGCTTTGAGGCTGCAGCTCCTATGCTGATTATCGGTGCTCACCGCTTCCTGGAGAAGTACACCCTGTCGAAGTGGCAGCAGTACTG
>DEJW01000009.1:33600-48302 GCA_002353585.1 Prevotellaceae bacterium UBA2738
GCCAGTATCTGGAGCCTGTGATGGCTGACATCGAGGCTATGCTGACCAGCAGCCAGCGCAACGTGACGGGTGTGGTGGAACTGGAACTGCGTCCGCTCTGCTTCCAGACCGTAGGTGTTGACTCACCTAACGACCTTGTCAAGAACAAGCTGGGCGAGTATGGCGAGACTGCCAAGGCTTGGACCTCAGAGGATGCCAAGGGCTTCATCAAGGTTTCTTCTACTGCGCTGAGAGCGTATTATCTGGCTCACCCGGGGGAGAGGTGATAGCGACCCCCTCTCCGTCAGCATTGCTGACACCTCCCCCCGAGAGGTGGAGGAAGGATTACAGTAAAGCCTGTCTATGGTTAGAAACAATGGTATATATAACACAGCTTCGCCTGACAGATATAAGCTCCTAAGGGAATTTGCTAAGAAAAACAAGCAATATCCTACAGAGGCGGAAAAAATGCTTTGGGAGTATATTAGGAGTGAGCAACTGTGGTTCAAGTTTAACAGGCAACATATAGTAGGTGATTATATCGTTGATTTCATTTGCTTAGAAAAAGGTCTTGTAATAGAGGTAGATGGGGGGTATCACTCCGAATATGAGCAGATGCAACGAGATGAATGTAGAACGGAACATTTGGAAGATATGGGGCTCAAGGTTATCAGATTTTCCAACGAGGAGGTTCTCAATAATATAGAAGGCGTATTGGATAATATACGAAAAGAATTATACAGATAATGAATAAGGAAGACAACAAGCAGAGCATACTCTCATCCTCCCTCTCGGGGAGGAACGCCAGCAAGGCTGGCAAGGAGGGGGTCGTTAAGGTCGGCATACTTGGCGCTGCAGGCTACACGGGTGGTGAGCTCATACGTCTGTTGGTGAACCACCCTGAGGTGGAGATAGTGTTTGCCAATTCGGAATCGAATGCGGGCAACAAGGTGTATGACGTGCATGAGGGACTGATAGGCGACACCGAACTGGAGTTTACCAGCGAGATGCCTTTCGACAAGGTTGATGTGGTGTTCTTCTGCTTCGGTCACGGCAAGAGCGAGGCATTCCTCAAGGAGCACACTATACCAGCCAACGTAAAGATAATAGACCTGGCACAGGATTTCAGAATAACGGGAACGGGAACGTTAACGGGAACACCAACTCCAGCAGCACATGATTTTGTGTACGGTCTGCCTGAGACCCACCGCAAGGAGATAGCCGAGTGTCAGCACCTTGCCAATCCAGGCTGCTTTGCTACCTGCATACAGCTCGGTCTGTTGCCGATGGCTAAGGCAGGACTGCTGACCCACGACATCAGCGTGAATGCTATCACGGGCAGTACGGGAGCAGGACAGAAGCCTGGTGCTACCACCCACTTTTCATGGCGTAACAACAACTTCTCAGTATATAAGCTGTTCACCCACCAGCATCTGCATGAGATAACGCAGACGCTCAACGAGCTGCGACCTTCTGGTGCTCCTCGTGTGGTGGACACTCTGAACGAGGGTTACGACAAGGACGGCATCAGCGTCGATTTCATCCCCTATCGCGGCGACTTCGCCCGTGGCATCTTCTGCACCGAGGTGATAACGCTCGACAAGGCTATGTCTGCTGACGAGGTGGTAGCTCTATATAAGGACTACTACAAAGATGCTGCCTTCACCCACTACAGCGACAAGGCACCCGACATGAAGCAGGTGGTGAACACCAACAAGGCACTGGTGCATGTGGATGTCTTCGGCCGAAAGGTGGTTGTCACCTCTATGATAGACAACCTGCTGAAGGGTGCCGTAGGTCAGGCTGTGCAGAACATGAATATTATGTTTGGCCTTGATGAAAGGGCTGGACTGAACTTAAAAGCAAGTGGATTCTAAGCAGTTCACAGTTCACAGTTCACAATTCATAGTTGAGCAAACTATAGATAATGGACGATGAACTGTTGCGGTAGGATTAACTATGAACTATGCTCCGAGCTTGCTCGCCTGAGCACCTACTGGAGCGCAAGAATTTTGAACTATGAAATTATTCGATGTATATCCCCTGTTCGACGTAAACATCGTGAAGGGACAAGGCTGTAAGGTATGGGACGAGAAAGGTCAGGAGTATCTGGACCTTTATGGTGGTCATGCCGTAATCAGCATAGGTCACTGTCATCCTCACTACGTGGAGATGATGACGGCGCAGTTGAACAAGTTGGGCTTCTATTCCAACTCAGTGCAGAACAAGTTGCAGGTGGAGCTCGCTGAGCGCCTCGGCAAGGCATGCGGATATGAGGATTATCAGTTCTTCCTCATCAACTCAGGCGCTGAGGCTAACGAGAACGCCCTCAAGCTCGCTTCTTTCCATAACGGCAGAAAGCGTGTGCTCGCCGCTGGCAAGGCTTTCCACGGCAGAACATCCCTCGCCGTTGAGGTGACCAACAACCCTAAGATTGTGGCACCTATCAACGACAACGGCCACGTAACCTTCCTGCCTATGAACGACCTCCCTGCATGGGAGAAGGAACTGGCAAAGGGCGACGTGTGTGCCGTGATACTGGAGTGCATACAGGGCGTAGGCGGCATACAGATGGCTACCAAGGAGTTCTATCAGGGTTTGCAGAAGGCTTGTAAGGCTAACGGCACCGTTCTCATCTGCGACGAGATACAGTGTGGCTACGGCCGTTCAGGCAAGTTCTTTGCCCACCAGTGGCTCATGGACTCCAAGGACCAGACGCCAGACCTCATCAGCGTTGCAAAGGGCATCGGCAACGGTTTCCCAATGGCTGGACTGCTCATCTCGCCTGAGTTCAAACCTGTCTATGGTCAGCTCGGCACCACCTTTGGTGGCAACCACCTGGCATGTACAGCAGCCCTCGCCGTGCTCGACGTGATGGAGCAGGAAGACCTCGTAGAGAACGCTCGCAAGGTGGGCGAATACCTCATGGAGGAGCTGAAGAAGTTGCAGGCATCGCCAGCAGGCAAGCACATCACCGACGTGAGGGGTAGGGGACTGATGATTGGCGTAGAGTTCGACATTCCTCATGCCGACGTCCGCAAGCCTCTGGTCTATGACCAGCACTGCTTCACCGGCTGTGCAGGCACCAACCTCCTGCGTCTGCTTCCACCTCTCTGCCTCACCAAGCAGAATGTGGACGACTTTATGGGCAGGCTCAAGGCGATACTGGAAAATCTCTAATTTCTAATTACTAATTAATATGAAAGTAACCGTCATTGGCGCTGGCAACATGGGTGGCGCACTGATACACGGATGGGCAAAGGCAATTTTTAATCAAAAGTCTCCCTTTAAGGGAGATTTAGAGGGTCTTTGCATTGCTGATAAGAACGAGGCACTGCTGGCTTCGTTTAAGGAGAAATATGCCTCTATCACCACCACTACCGACAACGTGGCAGCCGTAAAGGGAGCCGACATCGTGGTGGTCGTTGTCAAGCCCTGGCTCATGCCTGTGGTGCTGCAGGAGATAAAGCCTGTACTCGACCTTGGCAAGCAGATAATCGTTTCTGACGCGGCCAACTTCACCACCGACAAACTTGCTGAGCAGCTCGGCGAGGCAGGACAGTACTGCTACGTCATCCCTAACATCGCAGCCGAGTATGGCGCGTCAATGAGTTTCATAGCCAAGGGCAAGGACACCAGCGACGCCTCTCTCGCTAAGGTCAAGGCACTCTACGACCTCTGTGGCGACACGCTCGTGGTCGCCGAGAACCTTGTCGCTCCTGGTATGATGATGGCATCATGTGGCATAGCCTACGTGATGCGCTACATACGTGCCCAGATGCAGGCAGGCTGCGAGATGGGTTTCTATCCTGAGCAGGCTAAGCAGATAGCCCTCCAGACCATGCAGGGCGCCGTCTCACTGCTCAAGGAGACTGGCTGGCACCCCGAGGCAGCCATCGACAAGGTCACCACCCCTGGCGGCGTAACCATCAAGGGTCTCAACGAACTGGACCACTCTGGCTTCACCTCAGCAGTAATAAAGAGTCTGAAGGCGGGGCTGTGATAGTTCACAGTTCATAGTTCATAGTTCACAGTTTTTGTAGCAATCTCTGATTACGTTTTATTCTTATGCATAGAATAGTAGTAAAGGTAGGTAGCAACGTGCTCACCACCGATAAGGGAAAACTCGACATAACACGTCTCTCGGCACTCGTTGACCAGATAGTGCTGCTCAGAGAGAAAGGCTACGAGGTCATACTCGTCAGCTCAGGAGCCGTGGCATGCGGTCGTCAGGAACTCAGGGTTGAGCAAGACCTCGACTCCGTAGCTCAGCGTCAGCTGTTCTCTGCTATGGGTCAGGTGAAGCTCGTCAACCTCTACTACGACCTCTTCCGCGAGTACGGTCTCCACATCGGTCAGGTGCTCACCATGAAGGCAAACTTCGAGGCTGGCGACCAGTATCGCAACCAGCAGTCGTGCATACAGCTCATGCTCGACAATGGCGTCATACCCGTAGTCAACGAGAACGACACCGTCAGTCTCACAGGTCTTATGTTCACCGACAACGACGAGCTCTCTGGTCTCATAGCCCAGATGATGCACGCCGAGACCCTCATCCTGCTCAGCAACATCGACGGCATATACACTGGCGACCCTCACGACCCAGCCAGCCAGCTCATCCGCGAGGTGCAGCCTGAGGACAATCTCGACCAGTACATACAGACCAAGAAGAGCTCCGCAGGGCGCGGCGGCATGGAGTCTAAATACCACACCGCCCGCGAGGTGGCAGCCAGCGGCATCCGCGTGATGATAGCCAACGGCAAAGCCAGCAACATCCTGCCCCGCCTGCTCCTCAACACGGAAGCCACTCTGCATACGGAGTTTTTGCCTGGGGTTAGGGTTTAGGGTTTAGAGTTTAGAGTTTAGAGTTGAGGGTTTAGAGACAGTTTAGAGTTGAGGGTTTAGAGACAGTTTAAAGTTTAATAGTTTAATAGTTTTCATAGCGCAGCCGTTCCAGTTCCCGTTCTTGCGCTCCGTAGGTGCTCAGGCGAGCAAAGCTCGGAGTTCAATTATCAATTATCAATTATCAATTGTCAATATGCTCGATCAATTCATCACCGCCAAGAAAGCCTCTCGTGGGCTTGCCCTCATCAGCGACGAGAAGCGTAACGAAGTGCTCAATGCCGTTGCCGATGCCATCCAGGCTAACGAGGCAGCGCTGTTAGAAGCCAATCAGGACGACCTCAGTCGTATGGAGCAGAGCAATCCGCTCTACGACCGTCTGTTGCTCACCCCCAAGCGTCTCGCCGACATCGCCAGCGACATGCGCCATGTTTCGCAGTTGCCATCGCCGTTAGGCAGGGTGCTCAAAGAGAAAACCCTCGACAACGGACTCCATCTGCGTCGCGTCTCAGTGCCCTTCGGCGTCATCGGCATGGTGTTCGAGGCACGTCCTAACGTAGCCTTCGACGTCTTCTCCCTCTGCTTCAAGAGTGGCAACGCCTGCGTGCTCAAGGGCGGCAAAGATGCCGACAGTTCCAACCAGGCCATCATAGCCCTCATCCATCAGGTGCTCCAGCAGCATGGCATCGACACTGGTGTGGTGCAGCTCCTGCCAGCCACCCATGAGGCTACCGCCGCCATGCTCAATGCTGTGGGCTATATCGACGTGTGCATACCACGAGGCGGACGCAAACTCATCGACTTCGTGCGCGACAATGCCAAGGTGCCAGTCATCGAGACGGGCGCAGGCGTCGTGCATACCTATTTCGACAAGGACGGCGACCTCGACAAGGGCAAGCGCATCATCCATAATGCCAAGACCCGTCGCGTCAGCGTGTGCAACGCCCTCGACTGCCTCATCATCCATAAAGACCGCATCGCCGACCTGCCCGAGCTCCTCGCTCCCCTCGCAGCCTCCAACGTGCGCCTCTATGCCGACCAGGCAGCCCAGAGCATCCTCACAGGCAGCAGCTATCCACAGCAGCTCATCGAACAGGCACGCGAAAACCACTACGGCACCGAGTTCATGGACTATAAACTCGCCATCCGCACCGTAGCATCCCTCGACGAGGCAATCGAGCACATCACAGAGAACGGCTCAGGCCACTCCGAGTGCATCATCACTGAGAACCCCGCCGCTGCCCAGCAGTTCGAGGCTCAGATAGATGCCGCCTGCGTCTATGTCAACGCCCCCACCAGCTTCACCGACGGAGCCCAGTTCGGCCTCGGAGCCGAGATAGGCATCTCCACTCAGAAGCTCGGTCCCCGCGGTCCTATGGCACTCGAAGAGATCACCACCTATAAGTGGCTCATCGAGGGCAACGGACAGGTCAGGGAGTAGTTCACAGTTCATAGTTCATAGTTCATAGTTAGTTCAAGCGCTTCGCTAGTTCAAGGAGCTTCGCTCTGGTTCAAACGCTTCGCTAGTTCAAGGATTAGTTCTGTTTGCTGCTGTATCACAGCAGCCATTCACAGTTAACGTTCCCGTTATAATATGACCCATCTTTATTCCCTTTTCCAGCATCATCCCGTCATCACCACCGACAGCCGTGACTGTCCAGCGGGAAGCATATTCTTTGCCCTCAAGGGCGAGTCATTCAATGGCAACCAGTATGCCGCTGCAGCCTTAGAGAAAGGGTGCGCCTATGCCGTCATCGACGAGGCACAGTATGCCGAGGATGACAGATACATAGTAGTAGATGATGTGCTCACCACCCTGCAGCAGCTCGCCAACGAGCACCGCCGCGCCCTTGGCACCCCCATCATCGGCATTACAGGCACCAACGGCAAGACAACCACCAAGGAACTCATAGCCACCGTGCTCAGCCAGAAGTATAACGTGCTCTACACCCAGGGCAACTTCAACAACCACATCGGAGTGCCCAAGACACTCCTGCGCCTCACCCCCGAGCACGACATCGCCGTCATCGAGATGGGAGCCAACCACCCAGGCGAGATTAAGACCCTCGTCAATATAGTAGAACCCAACTACGGTATCATCACCAATGTGGGCAAGGCACACATCGAGGGCTTCGGAAGTTTTGAGGGCGTAATCAGGACCAAGGGCGAACTCTACGACTTCTTGCGCGAGCGCAAGAAGTCAATGGGTTCAAGCGCTTCGCTGGTTCAAGGAGTTCAAGACGCTTCGCTGGTTCTTCGCCAAGGCTCAGGCGAGCAGAGCTCGGAACAAGAGGGTGGTTCTGTTCCCGTTAACGTTCTTCGCCAAGGCTCAGGCGAGCAGAGCTCGGAACCCGTTCCCGTTAACGTTAACGTTCCCGTTCCCAACAGGACCGTTTTCATCGACACCGACAATGAGCACCTCATGGGCATCTCCGAAGGGCTCACCCTCGTGCCCTACGTCAAGGGCGAGGTCATAGCCTGCGACCCCTTCCTCAGGTTCCGATGGAGTCCAGAAGAGCAAGAGGATAGTTATCGTAGCACCGCAGGTGCGTATCGTAGTGGCGAAGCCACGTATCGTAGCGAAGCGTATCGTAGCGAGCCAAGCTCGCGTACCGTTCCCGTTTACGAAGTACAAACCCACCTCATCGGAGCCTATAACATGAAGAACATGCTCGCCGCTGCCACCATCGGCTTAGCCTTCGGCATCACCCCTGAGCAGATCAACGAGGCATTGGCAGGCTATGTGCCCACCAACAACCGTTCGCAGCTCACCGTCACCGAGCACAACCGTCTCATCGTTGATACCTACAACGCCAACCCCACCAGCATGATGGCAGCTCTGCAGAACTTCGTTCTCATGGCAGTAGAGCCCAAGATGGCTATCCTCGGCGATATGGGCGAGCTCGGCAGCATCAGCCGCGACGAGCACCAGAAGATAGTCGATTACCTCCTTCAGCACCATCTCGACAATGTGTGGCTCGTCGGCAAGGAGTTTGGCAATATAGACTCCCCCTTCCGCAAGTTCGCCGATGTGGCATCCGTCAAAGAGGCACTCGCCGCCCAGCGTCCCGAGGGTCAGTATATCCTCATCAAGGGCAGCAACTCCAACCGCCTCTTCGAGCTCCCCGAGCTGCTGTAGGCTCCAGACGCATAAGCAGATACAAACAGAGCGGTTACCTCATGGTAACCGCTCTGTGTATGAAAAAATGTGCTCAGTAAGCACTATCCACGCATGATAGACTTACTGAGCACTGCTTGTTATCCTGAATCACCTTTTTTTATTTCAGCAACTCATCTTTATATTCGGGCATTGCCCCGTTTTGTGTACATACGTAAGCTGATACCTGCACGGCAGTGTGGTGTGCCTCTGGCACTGACTTGCCATTGAGGATGCTACCCACGAAGGAGCCTGTGAAGGAATCGCCTGCACCTACGGTGTCAGCAACCTTCACGTCAGGTGTTTCCTGAAACGACATCTGTCCTGGGGTGAAGACATAGGAACCGTTGGTGCCACAGGTGAGCACGAGCATGTCGAGGTCGTACTTACCGAGTATGAGCCAGCACTTGTTCTCCATGTCGAGTCCAGGGTAGTCGAACATCCGTCCGATGAGCACCAGTTCCTCGTCGTTAATCTTGAGCACGTTGCAGTGCTTCAGCGATTGGCATATCACCTCCTTGGTGTAGAACTGCTGACGCAGGTTGATATCAAATATCTTCATGCAGTCGGCTGGTGTAGCCTCAAGGAATTTCTTGATGGTCTCGCGGCTCACCACATTGCGCTGTGCCAGCGAACCGAAGCATACGGCACGGCAGTTACAGGCAATCTTGGCAATGTCATTGTCAAAGGGGATGTTATCCCAAGCCACGTTTTCCTTGATGTCATAGGTAGGCACACCCTGCTCGTCGAGCTGCACCTGCACGGTGCCAGTGGGGTAGGGTACGCGAGGCAGCATATAGTTGAGTTGATGCTCATTGAGAGCCTCGATGGTTTCATCTGCAAGTTTGTCACTGCCCAGTGCGCTGATGGCTATGGTATTGTCCATGCCGAGGAACTGTCCTGCATGATAGGCGAAATTGGCTGGTGCGCCACCTAACTTTTTACCTTCGGGAAGTACATCCCAGAGGACTTCTCCGAGTCCTACTACATATCTTTTGTCCATAGGTTTTGAGGTTTTAGGGTTTTATTTCTTAACTTGTGGAATATAGGAGAAGAGATAGACTACTCCGACTGCCATTACGAGCACGGCGCCTGCCTGACCGATGGCGTCACTTGCCAGTCCCATGAAGAGCGGGAAGATGGTGCCGCCGAAGAGTCCCATAATCATCAGTCCCGATACCTCGTTCTGCTTCTCAGGCATAGACTCCAGGGATGTAGCGAAGCACATGGAGAAGACGTTGGAGTTGCCGTAGCCCATGAGGGCGATGGCTACATAGAGTTCCCACTGCTCGTCGCCTACCAGCATACCGAAGGCTGAGAGCGCCATCATGAGTACCGAGATGAATAAGAAGGTACGCATCTTGAGTATGCGCAGGAAGAATGAGCCTGTAAGACAGCCTATGGTACGGAAGATGAAATAGAGCGATGTGGCAAAGGCTGCCTCGTTGAGGGTCATGCCCAGGCGCTCCATGAGTATCTTAGGTGCCGTAGTATTGGTGCCCACATCGATGCCTACATGGCACATGATGCCGAGGAACGACAGCAAAACGATAGGCGTGCCAAGCAGCCTGATGCAGTCGGCAAAGCTTGACACCTTGCCCTCGCCCATAGCGGGTTCGTCGATAGGGGTAAGGAAAAGCAGCAACGTAGAGAGTACGCCCACCACAAAGAAGATGGCGAAGAGTACGCGCCATGACAGTCCGAACTCAGGTATCGCCATCGTAGCACCCCACATGGCAAGATAAGGTGCTGAGAACGATGAGAGTGCCTTGATAAACTGTCCGAAGGTGAGTGTAGCTGCAAGGTTGCCACCACCCATGACCGTTGACACGAGCGGATTGAGCGATGTCTGCATCAGCGCATTGCCTATGCCGAGCAGCGAGAATGCTACGAGCATAATGCCGAATGACTCGCCAAACAGTTCGCCAGACAACGGCAGTATGAGTGACACCACCGTCACCACGAGCGACAGCAGCACGGTTTTCTTTCTACCAATCTTGTTCATCAGCATACCTGTAGGCACACTGAAGATAAGGAACCAGAAGAACACTAACGAAGGCAGCACGTTGGCAACCGAGTCGCTCAGTGCCAGGTCAGCCTTTACATAGTTGGACGCTATGCCAACCAAATCCACGAAGCCCATGCAGAAGAAGCAGAGCATCACAGGAATGAGGTAAATAGATTTGTTTTGATTAGACATATTGTTTGAGGTTTGAGGTTTTAATACAAGGATCATGTGACAAGGTACAAAGGACTAAGTACATGACGTGAGGCGAACAGTGACTTAATGTTTTATTTCATATATCGTGGCCTTGCCTCCGCTCACCTTTATGTTATTATAAGGCTCGGAAGGGAACACGAGGTTGGTCATAGACATTTTGCCCTCAGAGTCGAAAGCTTCGATGCTACAACGGTCAATGAACAGGCGTAGCTGCTTGATGGTGCCGTAGGTAGGTGCCTCGGTGACGCATGGGAAAGACTCGCTGAATCCTGTGTCGCCACTCTTGGTGCGATCCATAGAGAAGGTACGTTTGGCTGCATCATAGTTCATGGTAACCTTCTCGCCCTTGGAGTTGGAGAGGGTGACGGTTGCCTTATCCTTGAGGTCGATGACAATCTCGCATGCCTCAGAAGGTTTCTTGAGCGTGGCACCACGCATGTTGAGCATCTCCTTAGAGGGCACTGCGCTGACGTAGGTCTCTTCGCCATAGCGGAACAAGCCAAGGTCACGCGGTATGCTGTTGGCTGAGCGGAACTGCTTGGTGGGCACCTGGTTGGCATACTGCCAGTTGGACATCCACGCCATTACCACACGTCTGTTCTCAGGTGCGTTGTAGAATGACACCGTAGCATAATGGTCTTTGCCGTAGTCGAGCCATTTGGTTACCTTAGGCATTGACTCGCAGGTGAATTTGTGACCGTCAAACTGTCCCACGAAATACTGGGTGGCAGAACCTCCGAACGGTCCACCAGGGTTGATGTTGCAAAGCAAGACCCATTTGATGTTCTGAGATTTTGAGCTTTCTTGCGCTCCTACGGAGCTCGGATTAAAATAAAGAGGGAAGAGGTCTGGGCATTCCCACACGCCGCCGTGGTTGCCATACTCTTTGCCAAATGAACTTTCGAAAGTCCACTCCTTCAGGTCCTTAGACGAATAGATGCGCATCTCCTGACCAGCGGCAAGGATGAGATTCCACATGCCTGCCTCATTATTCCAGAATGGGCGCGGGTCGCGGAAGTCAGCCACATCGCTGGTGGTGAGCACAGGGTTGCCCTCAAACTTCTGGAAGGTCACTCCGCCATCTTTGGAAACAGCCATGGATTGGGTCTGATGACGTCCTGCCGAGGTGTAGAAAGCTACCACCTCACTGCCGTTGGTTACACACGAACCGCTGAAGATGCTGCCCAGCCAGTCGGGCTCCAGTGCCATAGGCTGTGTCTCCCAGTGTATGAGGTCGTGAGAGGTGGAGTGTCCCCAGTGCATATTCTCCCACTGGCTGCCGTAAGGGTTCCACTGATAGTAGAGATTCCATACACCGTCCTTATAGAACATGCCGTTGGGGTCGTTCATCCATCCATACAGAGGGGTATGATGGTAGGCAGGACGGAAGCGCTCGCGGTTGGTGGTATCGAAGGAGTCAGAGAACTTAGCCTCTTTCCAGCACACGAACTCGCCCACAGCGCCCTTCTGTCGGCGGTCGCCATGAAACTCAATGTCCATGAGGCTGGCACCCTTCAACTCGTAAGGCACCCAGTAGTCAACACGGTCCACTGCCAGTTTTACGTTTATGCGCTGCACCATATCGTTGCGGTCATTGAGCACAGCTATGGATGCGATGTCTTCTGCCTCTTGTACAGGCAACAGCACATAGCGGGCATCCTTGCTCATCCTCAGCATGACATGGCTGTCGCCCAGAATGATAGGCGGAATCTGAGCCACGGAGCTTAGGGTTATGAGCAAGGTTGCCGCGAGTGATATGATTTTCTTGGTATTCATATTCTGTTATTTCATGATCTTATGACCATTCTGAATGATAAGTCCCTTAGCTGATGGAGACACACGCTGACCAGCAACGTTATATGCCTCAGAAGCTGATGCCGGTTTCTCAGCGCTCACCTCGGTGATGGCTGTCTCGTCGTCAACAGGGCTGATTTTTATGCCATTACATTTATTGCGGATAGCAGTCCAGTCCTCATCCCAACGGCCGGCATCCTTTACGTCAAGCTTGGTAACGGTTGAAGCCAGTTTGCTTGCCAGCAGTGCATAGTCGTCATAGGTTTCAGAATGCCAGTCGCCATCCCATGTGCACTGATAGGTGCCCTTGCCTATAACGCCAGTAGCGGTTACGTCGCCTGTAATAGAATTGTCGTCATAATAGACTACGCCCTTGCCACCAACCATAGTGCCTTCCATCTTGATATCGTCGATATAGACTACCTGTCCGATATTGCTGATAGCGTCGGCGCCATCCTCAAATGGCCATATCTCGAGCACGGTGTTGCCGGTATCGGTAATCTTGTCGCTCTCAGGTCCCTTGGCAAACTCAAAGGTGAGAATATTCCACTGGTCAGGATTGCCGCACCAGAACCATCGTGTAGCGGAGTAGGTACCATCCTTGACTATCTTTACCATCACATTATGGTTGACGCCCATCTTTATGCGCATGGTCATGCGTCGCACGCCCTTGAAGTCGGCATCGCCAAGAGGGAGGGCAAAGTTGCACTGCTCCTTATCCCAGCCGCTGGTGCTCGCCTTGAGGGTGAACTTCATCACCTTGTTGCCCTCTTCTTCTACCACCGTAGGTGTGGCACGATCCCAGAATCCTCCATCGCTACCAACTTCCTTATCGTCACCATTCCACAGGGTCACCTGTGCGTTACATACTGTTGCGGCAAACATAGCTGCCATCAATATAATCTTCTTCATTGTTGTAATAGTTATTGGTTATTGTTTTATTGTTATTGTTAATGGTTATTACTGCTGGCTGACCTTGAGGTCGCTGACGGTGATGTTGCCGCCATAGTTGTTGATGCTCCAGCAGTTGTTCTGTATGCCGTAGATGCGCTGTGTGTAACATGCCTTGTTGTTGACATACATCACAATGACAGAGTTGTCAGTGTAGATGTCGATGTTATACACATTGTCAGAAGGACGGTCAAAGTTGTATCCGTCGATGCCCTCAATGAATCCCTTGCCCTCAGATCCTTCCTGTTCGAAGTTAATCTTACGAGAGTTTTCGCCCTCAGGGTTCACAACCATAGTGTAGTATTTCTTGGAATCAGAGCCGCGGAACAGTGATATGCCGAACTTGTCCCAGTTGTTGCTGGTAGTAACCTTCATACTGATGTGGTTATGATAGCCCAGACGGTTGTAGAGCACATAGGCATTATCGCCAGAGAGCTTGCCGTTGTCGTAGCCGCTGCTTGCCATGACCTTCAGGGTCTGCTCCTTATTATACTTTGCATTGAGAGCAGGCACAGCAACGAGCTGCAGTGTACCGTCCTCGTTCTGTATCACCTTGTGGCATACCAAGGCACCACCCCATTTAGGTTCTTTGCCTGAACCTCCACCAACTTGGATATTTCTATCGTCTATGTCAGAGCCGTCACGCCATGGGCACCATCCCCAGATGTAGCGGTTAGTGCCGTCAGAGGCTGTCTTGCCAGCATAGAAACCGCGGCTGTCGAGCACACCCTCGCGATTGTCGGGCCAGTGAGCACCAGGATCGTTGAAGCAGTCTTTCAGAGCCTCCCATGAGTTAGCTTTCATATACTTCACTTTGCGGCTCCAGTTCTGACGGTCGCTGTCGCTATACACCAGATACCACCAGTTGCCCATCTTGAATATGTCAGGACACTCGCAGAAACGGTCCCAGACCATATTGAAATGTCCTACGTTTTCCCAGTTCTTCAGGTCTTCAGACTTAAACTCGGCAAACCAACCGTTATTGCCTCCTGCCTCAGGCTTAGTGGCAATAATCATGCGGTAGAGTCCGTCGTCAGCCTTGAATATCTGTGGGTCGCGGAAGTCAGTGCCGTTATATCCGTAGTCAGGACCATGGAGCTGCCACAGGTTGTCACGAGTCCATGTCTTGAAGTCAGGCGAAGTGGCACGCATCACCACCTGACGGTCTTTGCAGTTGCTATTCTCGCCAGTGTAGTAGATGTAGTACAGACCGTCAGCCTCGTTGTAGTAGCAACAGCCAGTACCCAGTGCAGCATCCTGCTGGTAGTTGTTGGTACCAGCAGAGAGAATCTCGCCCAGCGACGTGTAGCTTGCTCCGTCCTTAGTGGCAACTCCCCAGTAGGGGTGGAAGCAGAAAGGCTTGTTTTCAACAAAGTCCTGCAGGTAGAGCACCTTAAACTCGCTGTTCTTAGCATCGTAGAATGGCATAGGGTCGCCCACACCTCCCACTTTGGAGGTAGGATTGATGATAGAAGGAACGTAGAATGTAGAGAAGCCTTTCTCGTCAGTAGGCACATAACGCTCCGTAGTGGCAGCCCAGTCTTTAGGGGTGTCACCCTCTGCTTCGTAAGCATCGTAGCAGGAGGTGAGGACAGCGCTGAGAGCACTGCACACCACACATCTGATGATTGATGACATATATTTCATGATTCTTGATGTTTTAAGTTTAAACTTTTATTCGCCAGAGAGATACTTGTAAGCATTCAGCAGGAGCTTGCCAAGGTTCTCGTGATATTTAGACACGTATGGGGTAGGAGA
>DEJW01000009.1:48381-48533 GCA_002353585.1 Prevotellaceae bacterium UBA2738
AGCTCCCAGGATGATATCTCGTTGTCGTTGCCAGCGAGACGGCGAGCCTTGCCTCCTGTCACCTCGTCAAACTTCTGGAAGAGGTTGTCACCACTTACGCCGTCCCAGTGATACTGAGAAGCTGAGTTACAGATGGTGTAGTCAGGGTCGAG
>DEJW01000009.1:48569-73546 GCA_002353585.1 Prevotellaceae bacterium UBA2738
GTCTTGTCAAATACTGGCAGAGACCATGGCTTTTCTCCCATCTTGTCAGAGCCTTCGCCTGAACCGCCCCAGCAGTTGTTAGGACAGCCATCCTCAGGCATTGCGCCAAGGGCAGCAGCAAGGTCAACACCCATACGCTCAAGTACGAAGCCGCCACCATTCTTCCAGTATTCCTTCAGTATAGGCAGGGCAGCCATAGCAGCTGTCTCGCTGCTCTTGAAGTCATTGAAATTGCCATAGGCAGGGGTATGACGGTGGAAGAATATCAGCTTACACTCCTTTAGCAGTTCGGCATTGTCGGCAAGTTCGCTAAATGAAACGTATGCTGCACCGGCAATGTTAGCCGTAAGCCACTTGGCAGCAGCTTTCTCCTCCACGTTGAGTTCCTCCACTGTCTCGGCGTTGCCCACGAAGATAGCCACTGGATATTCTATCTGTTCTACGTTGACAGTATATTTCTCCTCAGCAGTATTATCTCTTACGGTGAGCACGAAAGGCTTGGTGAAGTCGCCCCTCGAACCGCTTGCAGGCAGACATTCGGCATCCTCGCTGCACTGAGCTTCAAACTGTGCATTGCTGAGGTCTATACCGCTGCCGCTGGTTACTGACACTGTAACAGTCTTGTTCTCCTCGCTTATGGCACCCTTCACGCCCTCGAGAATGAAGAGCTTGAGCTGTGCCTCGTCATTGCGTACAGCCAGCTGCCAGTCTGTTATCACGTCGCCGTTAGCAATGTGCAGGCTCTGGTCAGCTTGCATATTGATGTGGTCGCCCACCTTCATGTTAGCCTTGGCGCCATCAGAGATTCTCATGCTCGTAATGACCATGTCGCTCTTTTTGTCGAAATCCACAGGCACCTTCACCTTGACAAGGCGCTTCGAAGTGTTTATGGTAGCCTTATACTGGTCATTGAGAGTAAGCTCCTCAACAGCACAGTCGCCGCTTACGTTTACGCTGCCTGATATGTCGTCAGAACAAGCCGTGAAACCGCAGACTGCTGCAATAAGGCAGATGACAAATAATATCTTTGTTTTCATAATGCTTATCGTTATTTAGTGAATTTATGAATACGGTTTACCAGCCGCCGATGTTCTGCTTATAGTGACCGTTAGAAGCAGCAATCTGCTCGTCAGGTATAGGCAGATACTCATTCTTGTTCTTTGTGAAATAAGCGCCTGTGAGGAAGTTCAGCCTCTTGCTCTCCTCGTTATAGAACTTGTTGATAACCTGTTCGGCATCACCCCAGCGCACGAGGTCGAAGAAGCGTTCGCTCTCCATAGCCAGTTCCAGACGGCGTTCCATCTTGATAATCTTCATTGCCTCGTCTTTGCTGTAGCTGCCCTCATACATGCCCACTGCGTAGTGAACGTTATATTTTGCGGCATACTTGGCAACGATGCTGCTGGTCTTCATGTCGAGAGCACGCTGGCGCACACGGTTGACCAACTTGATAGCCTCAGGGGTATTGCCGAGCTGTGCCAGAGCCTCTGCACGCATGAGCAACACGTCGGCATAGCGGAACACTATGCGGTTCATAGAGCTTGCTATCTGGTTGTCGGCATTGAAGAGATATTTGTCGAGCAGTGCTGGGTCAACGTTCTGCTTCAGCGAAACGAAGTAGCCGTAGGTGCCGTTGGCACGTCCCCAGTTCTTGCTTTCAGACATCATATATTTCTCATTAAACATATAAGGTGTGCCCGGTAAGCCCACAGTAACGAAGAGTCGTGGGTCAACGGTCTGAGGTGAACCTACCTCGTAGTCCTCTTCATAGAAATTATCGAGTAAAGGCATTCCGTCAGCATCTGTGCGGTAAGCATCAACCAGATTGTGTGAAGGCTTGTAGAAGTCACATCCAGCATCGAGCACACCCTGCACACAAGGTACTATCAGACGGTTGGAGAAGTTGAGGTTGCCGTATGTGGTACCGTCATTCTTAGAGTACTGTACAGCCCAGAGGCACTCCTTGCCGTTCTCATACTCCTCCTCAGGACGGAAGTTGTTGTGCAGATCGCCCTCCATGTCGTAACCTGTGAAGATAGAAGGGTCGGTATAGTCCACAACCTTCTGCAGTTCCTTCTCGTTGATAGAAGTAACGGCGTGTGTGGTCTCGTCGTCCTGATGATAAGCCTTGTAGAGATAGACCTTAGCAAGGAATGCTGCACATGCAGCCTTGGTAGGACGTCCCTTCTCAGCCTGAGTAGCAGGCAGTACGGCATAGGCATCTTCAAGGTCGTTGATTATCTGCTGCCAACCCTCGTCGTTGGTGTATTCGCGATTGCTGAGGTTCTCGTAGTCCTGTGCTGTCATGTTGAGTTTGTTGACAAACGGGATGAACTTAAACAGACGCTTCAGCTGGAAGTGACCGTAAGCCCTGAGGAATTTCATCTCTGCCGTGCGCTGCTTTATCACATCATTGTTCTGGTCAGCCTCTGACAGCATGTCGAGAGACAAAGAAACGCGTGAGAGATACTTATAGAATCGGGTCCAGATAGAAGCGTATGGCCAGTCGGTGGTCATAATGCCTACGCCCTTCTCCATATCATGGAATACGGCACCGTCAGAATAAGCTGCTCCACCCACGAAAGCGTCGTCGGAGCGAGTGTCATAGTTCCACAGAGAGAAAGAAGCATTCATATCCTCTATGGAGAGCAGTCCTGCGTATGCAGAAATTATCACATTATCTACATACTTAGGGTTCTTTACCTCGTCCTGAGTGAGCGTAGCCTGTGGTACCTGCTCGTTGAGGAAGTCGGAACAGGACACAAAGAATGCAGATTGCACCAATAAGAGTGCTGCGCCTATATATTTTGTTTTCATAATTGTCAGTTTTTTAGGTTTAGAACGAAACATTTACTCCGAATGTAAGATTGAGAGGTACAGGATAGTCAAATCCCTTCTTAGAGTATCCTGCTCCCACGAAGTTCTCAGGGTCGGTGCCAGAGAAGTTCTTGCTCTTGATAGTAAGCAGGTTCTGGGCTGAGAGATAGAGACGAATGCGCTCCAGACTCAGTTTTGCCACAGTCTTCTTAGGCAGGTTGTAGCCTATCTGCACGTTGCGCAGCTTGGCATACGAACCATTCTCCACAAAATAGGTTGACATACGTCCCTCTTTGTTGCTGTCTGAGTTGGTGAGGGCTGGTATATCACTGCCAGGATTGGAAGGACTCCATGCATCGAGCACTCTGTCACCCTTGTTCAGGTAAGGCATGTTGGTAGCAGCGTTGGTGCTTGCCCAGAAGTCAGTCTGTGTCTTCAGGGCATAGGTGTTGGCATCAACGCCCTGTACACCCTGCCAGAACATGGTGAAGTCCCAGTCCTTATATTGCAGATATACGTTCAAACCCCAGCAGAGTTTTGGTGTAGGGTTGAATATCCATGTCTGGTCGTCCTCGGTTATCTTGCCATCGTGGTTCAGGTCGGCATAGCGTATGCGACCGATGCCTGCTCCTTCCTGATAAGCATGGTTGGCAATCTCTTCCTGACTCTTGAAAATACCATCTGCTACATAGCCCACTACCGAGCCCATTGCGTGACCTACAACGCTCAGTTTACTGTTGCCGCCATATACGCCGCTTGCGGCTACCGTGCCAGGCAGTTTAGTTATCTCGTTGGTGTATTTGCTGAGGTTGCCGTTGATGTCCCATGACAGTCCGTAAGAGGTTTTGTGACGATAGCCTAAGGTGAGTTCCCAACCTACGTTCTTCACCTCACCTGCGTTTATCCACTGGTCAGCACCTTCACCCATAGCGCCGATGCCTTTCATCAGCAGCAGAATGTCGGTAGTCTTCTTGTGGAACCAGTCGAATGAACCGTAAATCTCATTATGCAATACAGCGAAGTCGAGACCTATGTTGTGCTGTGTGGTGGTCTCCCACTTAATGTCTTCGTTGCCACGCTGTGTGCGTACGTAGCCGCTGCCAAGTATAGCACCGCCGTTGCTGCCTGCTATGTCGTAGGTAGAACCTGCAGGAGCATCGCCATCCCACAGTTCTGTTGATACTACTGGCGCGTAGAGGGTATAGCGTGCAGTGTTGGAAATTTCAGAGTTACCCGTCTTACCCCATGAGTAGCGTATCTTCAGATTGTCGAGCCATCCAGAGGTAGGCTTCATAAACTTCTCCTGAGAGATGCGCCAGCCAGCACTCACTGATGGGAAGGTACCATACTGGTTGTTCTTACCGAAGCGGCTTGAGCCATCCCTACGCAGGGTGAATGAGCCAAGGTACTTGTCGTCGTATGTATAGTTAACTTTGCCGAAGAATGATACCAGTGAGAAACCGTCGCCAGAACCCTTGGCAAGCTGACGTCCTGTACCTGCTGAAGGCCACATGAAGTCGGTGTTCAGAATAGCTTGCTCATAGCGCTTTGCGCTGGTCCAGTTGGTATTTTGACGGTTTACCTCCATACCTATCATGGCATCGCCTCTGTGCTTGCCTATCTCAAGGTTGTAGGTAGCAATGGCGTTCCACATCCAGCGCATCCAGTGTTCCTGTTTGTTCTCGGCAGCTGTCTCAAGGTTTCTCTTCTTACCATTTATAATAGGATAGGTAAGGAAACGCTGCTGCTTCTGTGTATAGTCCATACCGAATGTGGTGCGCAGCATGAGGTTCTTCATAGGTGTCACGCTGAGGTGCACATCGCCAAAGGCACGCCACTGTGTGTATTCGTTGTCCTTATTGCGGCTGAGAGTGCTCAGAGGGTTCTCACGCTCAAAGTACAAACCTAATGTCTGGGCATACTCTCCGTTCTCTGCATATATAGGGTAGTTAGGATTGAACTGCAAGGCGTTCTCTATAATGTCGCCAGGAGCATCCACGCCCGTTGTACGGTTGATGGTGAAGTTTTCGCCAATCACCACCTTGTCGCCAAATAGTTTGTAGTCGCTGTTGGCACGAGCTGAGAGACGGCTGAACTGGGTGTCCTTGATGGTACCGAGGTTTTTGTAGTAACCGATTGAGAAGAAAGAGTTACCCCTCTCCGAACCGTTGCTGACAGAGAGGTTATATTGCTGTACTACGCCCGTGCGTGTAACCTCATTAAACCAGTCGGTGTCACCGCTGCGCACTGTTGCTTCATCGTCCAGATAACGATTCATGGTCAGTCCGTAGAACTGGGGATTGCCATTGCCGTCATAACCCCAATTGAAGTTATAGCCTAAGTCGTTACCCTTGATGTTAGGGTCTTCACCATCGTTTACCAAAGCCTGCCACAGGGTTTTGCCCCACTGACTTGCATTCAGCGTCTTGATTCTGTTGTTAAAGAAAGAAGCTGCAATGCTGGCGTCGAAGTTCACCTTAACTTTGCCTTCCTTACCCTTCTTGGTGGTGATGATAATCACACCATTGGCAGCACGAGAACCGTAGATGCTGGCTGATGCAGCATCCTTCAACACCTGAATAGACTCTATATCGTTGCCGTTCAGTTCGTGCATACCGCCCTTGGTGGGCACACCGTCGATGATGTAGAGAGGGTCGTTGTCATTCAGAGTACCCATACCACGAATGCGAACAACTGCAGAGCCTGAAGGATTACCGTCAGCTGCAATGTTTACACCAGGCACACGACCCTGAAGTGCTTTCATAGGGTTGTTTTCGTTCTGCTTGGCAAGCTCGTCAACGCTTACCACTGATACGGCACCTGTCAGGTCAGCCTTACGCTGGGTGGTATAACCTGTTACCACTACCTCGTTCAGTGTCTGCACGTCGTCCTTCATCACTACTCTCATGTTGTTCTGGGCTGGCAATTCTTGCTTGTCATAACCCACATAGCTGAAGACGAGCGTTTTGCCTGCCTCCACTTTCAGTTTGAAGTTACCGTCATAGTCGGTCACTGTACCTGTTGCAGCGCTGCCCTTTACTACTACTGTAGCGCCAATGATTGGTTCGCCTTGCGAGTCAACCACCGTACCCGTAATGTCACTCTGGGCAAACACCATGGTGCAGAGCATCACTGCCAGTAAGCTCATAACCAGTCGTTTCGTTTGTTCCATTTACTTTAAGGTTTTAGTTAATACTTTTTGTTGATATATAATGTTTGCTTGCAAAAGTATTAACATGCGTGCTTTTCACGTAAAAAATATCGTTCACTCCGTAAAAAAAATGTTTCATGCAACATTTTTACAACGAAATGAACGAAAAATCACAATCTTTCAATCTTCAACTTTCCTCACCTCTCCTGGCACCATACCAAACTCGTCTTTGAAGCATTTGGTGAAGTATGATGGAGCAGAGAAACCTACGGCGTAGGCTACCTCAGACACGCTTTTGTCTGTTGTAAGCAGCAGTTCGTAGGCACGTTTTAGACGTGTGGTACGCAGCAGTTCCACTGGTGATGAGCCTGTTACTGCCTTCACTTTGCGGTATAGTTGGGTGCGACTGAGATTCATGTACGCAGCCAGGTCGTCAATGCTCAGGTCGCTGTCGTCCATGTGTGCCTCCACACATTCGCGGAATTTTGAAAAAAATCCCATTTCAGCGCTCTCTTTGTCTTCCGTATCCGCTATTGAGTCCATATTCCACAGTGTGTTAGCCACACGTTCCCTCTGCATACTCACTTTTCTCAGGTAATACAGGTAGAACAGCACAAACACTACTATCAGCAGCACTATTATGCCAAGTGTCATCCAGTTTACCATGCGTTGGGCATCCAGTTCCTGCATGTATGAGTTTGCCTTGTCATGCAGCAGGTTGAGTCTGTCTGACTGCCTCTTTATTTCCTCACTCTCCATCAACAGCGCCTTGGCATTGTCGTGGGTAACCATAGCCGATATCAGCAGCGTATCCTTTTTGTAAGGTTTGCCCTCCAGTATGCGCATCGCCAGATCAAGGAGCATATCGCCGCGCGTAGGGTAGATAAACGATGCTTCGAGTAGAGAGTCGCGCACCTGCTGTATGCCACCGTCTTTGCCAGGCAGTCCGTCTATGCCACAAAATAAGGGTAGTACTTCGGTACCAGACTCAAGAAACGCTTTTCGTGCTCCCATAGCGGTACGGTCGTTTCCGCCAAACACCATGTCAATCCTCTCTCCTTTATGCTCGGCAAGCCATTTGCTCGTTGTTTTGTATGCAGTGGGCTCAGTCCAGTCGCCACGCAGCGAAGCGGCAACCTTTATGCCAGGTGCCTTCTTCAGTGCATCCATCAGTCCGTTGTGCCTCTCTATAGCTGGCGAAGAACCCTCCAGTCCTTGCAATTCCAATATCGTTCCCTTGCCGTCAAGTTTTGATATGATATATTCGCCCATTACTCGTCCCATCTCGTAGTTGTCGGCGCTCATAGAGGCTGTATATTTGCGGGAACTCGTCTTGCGCTCAAATACTATCACTGGGATACCCTTGTCGTAAGCACGGTCTATGGCTGGCGATATTGTCTCCACCTGATTAGGTGCTACAATCAGCAGGTCTATACCCTCATTTATCAGACTGTCTATCTGCTGAACTTGTCGCTCGTCACTGTCATAGGCAGCAGCAAACTTCACCTCCACATTGTCGTGGAAGTAAGCTCCCATGCGCAGTTCAGCATTCTGTTTGTCGCGCCATATATCAGCAGAGCATTGCGACACACCCACACGATATTTCTTACTATCTGTGGAGCATGACGTAATGCAGATAATGAAGCATACTATATATAATATGTGTAACGGTAAGTAGGTTAGTTTACGTCTTTTGTACATATTTCTTGTTTGTTTCTCACAAAAACTCATGCAAAGATATATATTATTTTTTAATTCTCCAAACGAATGTGTAGAAAAACGATAGAAAAAAACAGTTTTTCGCGCTTTTAACCTCCTAACCTCCCTAATAGCTTGCAAGCACCAGTATTTATGCGACTTCACGATAGGGAGGTTGACTCTCCAGACCTCCCTGAGAGGTCCCTATAACCTCCCTAAGACCTCCCTTCCCAGATTTTGTCAGTGTCCAACTTTTGGGGTGCACTACATTTTGCTTAGGGAGGTCTAAGGGAGGTTAGAGGGAGGTCTGAGGGAGATGTCGACACCCTATCTCCCTATGCTCAGCCCAGTATTCATGCGGAGTTTGGCAGAATTAGGGAGGTAGAGGCATAAAAAAGTTCCCTAATAAAAAATAACAGAAATGATAGAGTGAAATATTATGAAAAGATAAAAGCATTACTTCTGGATGCAGAAGTAATGCTTTTGGCGCTAGAAGTAATGCTTCTGTCTATAGAAGCATTGTCTCTACAGATAGAAGTATTGCTTTATATGACAGCCTGATGGCTGGGGCGAGTTTAGAAATAGTAGGCTACGCCGACCTGCCAGGAGTTATACTTGGACTTGAAGGAATCGACAACGGTGGTCTTGGTGGCATTCCAGACGTTGACCTCGCCTGTCTTGCCACAGGCTATGTTGTAGTTGGCTTTGACCTCGACCTTGTCGAGCACGCAGAAGCCTACACCGACGTTGACGGAGAGGTTGCTGGAGCGCCATGTCCATTCGTTGGCGCCAAGGTACTTGCTCTTGGAGAGGTTGAAGCCGAACTGCGGACCTGCGAAGGCGAAGAGTTCGACGATGCTGACGTTGATGCCGTAGCGCACATTGATGGGGATGCTGATGGCGCGGGCGGTGACTCGCTCTGAGGCTGGGTTGCCCTGCTCGTTGGTGTATGCCACGTCGGAGGTGCGCTGGTCATAGACGGCGGAGGCGTCGATGCCGAGGCCCACGATGGGCAGTCCGAACTTGACGGTAGGACCTACGTAGAAGCCTGAGCGGTTGTTGCCGCTGAGGTTCTGCACGCCGTCGCCCATCTTCATATTGACGAGGTTGGCGCCTGCGCGCACACCGAACTGCACCTGGGCATGTGAATGAAGAATGAAGAGTGAAGAATTAAGAATGATAATTCCCACTATGACTATGAGTTTCTTTTTCATATCTATTGAACTATTGAACTGTTGAACGGCTGCTGTGGTACAGCAGCAAACAGGACTAACCCTTGAACCAGCTCGCACCAGCGAGCGTTTGAACCAGAGCGAAGCTCCTTGAACCAGCGAAGCGCCTTGAACTAACTGTGAACTGCTTAGTGCCTCTGGCGGCGCACGCTGACGCGGGCTGAGGAGCCTGTTGCGGCACTGCCTGAGCGAGAGCGTGACTTCTTGCTGACCTTGGCGTCGCCTCCTGCGCGGCGGTTCTTCTTGGCTGCTTTGCGGGCTGCCTTAGGATTTTCCTTGAGCACCTTGGCGATGGAGTCGAGGCTGTCTTTCTTGACAGGGTCGCCCCAGATGTTCTTCTCGAAGGCGAGGAGCTCGGACTCTATCTTCTTCTGCTCCTTGGTCATGGCGGAGTCGGTGGGGCAGTACTGGGCGAGGGTCTGACCGAGCATGTTGTTGGTCTTGTAGATTTTGCCTTTGTACATGCCCTTGACGAAGTAGTCGTCCATGCTCATGGTGGCAGCGTTGTTGAGGTCGCTGGTCATGATGGTCTGCTTGGTGAGGAATGGTGCTACGTCGTCATACTTCACCCAGAAGAGGGGGTATTTGCTGGCACCGTCGCCGAAGTCGTCTTCACGGCTCATGATAGGGCAGAGGGCGATGACTTTGCGGTGGAAGGTGGCTGAATACTGGTCGTAGTAGGCTGACTCCTTGATGTAGTAGGACTTAACCTCGCGTGAGGGTATGTCGGAGTTGTCGAGCTTGAGTCGGCCGTCTTTCTTCTCGTAGTAGATATGGTAGTTGTCGAGCAAGGACAGGGGCTTGACCTGTGCGTCGGGCTCGAAGGACTCGTTGCCGTCGAGTCGGTACTCGTATGCCTTGACCTGACCTGAGAGGACGAGCTTGAAGAGGTAGGTGAAGAGGTTCATCTGACTGCCTACGGGCTCTACGGGATAGTACATGCCTGAGTTGGCGCCCTCGAGCAGGTCGAGCTCGCGGTAGATGTCGCGACGCCACACTACGTCTTCCTTCATCTGCTGTGCGATGGGGTAGGATATCTGGGCACGGGTGGTGAGGGCGTTGGCAGCTGATTTCTTCTGCTGTGCTTGCTGCGCCTTGCGTGCCTGAGGCTGAGCGTCAGCCGCAAGGCTGAACGCTAACGTTAACGCGAACGCTAACAGTATGTTCTTGATATTTTTCATATTTCGATATTTCTTCGTTATGTCGATGTCTCAAGTCCTCCCTCTAAGGGAGGATTTAGGTGGGTCTTTACTTTACTACTATTTCCATTGCCGACGGCAGGGTGCGGGCTATGCCGTCAGGACCGATGGCGTGGATGCGCGAGATGTAGAAGCGCTTCTGACGGGAGAGCTT
Source organism: Prevotellaceae bacterium UBA2738 (assembly GCA_002353585.1). Classification (GTDB taxonomy): domain Bacteria; phylum Bacteroidota; class Bacteroidia; order Bacteroidales; family Bacteroidaceae; genus Prevotella. The sequence continues at coordinate 58,821 of DEJW01000009.1, forward strand.
GCGGAAGGTCTCCTGCTGGCGGGCGGAGAAGTGGGCACCGTTGCTGACAACGGGCACGGCGTTGCCCATATTGTCGAAGAAGACGGCTTCGAAGCCTGTGACACGGAACTCGATGTCGAGCAGTCCGTCGTCGATGGCGGCACGGATGCCTGAGGCGCCAAGGAGTGATGCCTTAGCCAGTCCACCGCCGCGGAAACGGTTGTCGCCAACCTGTATGTAGGCGGTAGGGTCGGGGAGTTTGCGCACGTGGAAGGTGTACTGTCCCATCTGCACTGGCTTGCCTGTGGCGGTGCTGGAGACGGTGATGGTGACATCATGACCTACGGCGTTAGGACGGGCGATGTAGTGGCCTGGTCCTGTAGGGGTGAAGGAGCCTCCGCTCATGGTTGCCACGACCTTATTGAGCGGCACGCCTGGGATGGAGACGGAGACGGGGTTATTGAAACCTGCATAGAGCACGTTCATGAGGTCGGCTGAAACGGTGGCTGAAGGGTCAACGACGGTGTACTTCTGTGAGAAGTCGCGTCGGAGCACCTCGCCGCTGCCATCGCGCATGGTCATATAGCCTGAGAGGGTGAAGTCACCTGTGCGCCCTGCGGTGAACTCGTAGGTGTTGTTGCGCAGGTTGACCTGACGACCGCCGATGTATATCTCGGGCTGCTGGGTGGTGTCGATGGCTGCCATGACGATTTTGGCTGAGAAACGGTCGCCACGCACCACGGTCTGGGCGTTGGGGATGACGAAGGCTGAGAGCTTGTTGACGCGGATATCCTTGAGGTCAACATTGCTGACGAGGGCATGGAGCACCTCGCCCTCGGTGTTGCGCACGTCGTTCTGCATCTTGGAGAGGATGGTGACGGCGGCTGCCACTGGCATATCCTCGAACATGTGTTCTACCCACCCCTTGCCGAGTGCCTTAGACTGTGGCGAGGTCTCGTTGAGGAAGGTGTCATAGACTATCTTCTTGAGGTGCTCGTCGGGCATGAGGTTGGCACAGAGGTCGCGATAGTTCTCGAGCATCTTCTTGAGCTGCGGGCCTTTGCCTCTGCCTGGTGATATCATGACCTGTGAGGCTGCCTCGAGGTCTTCTTTGTTCTGTATGTTGTGTACGTCGCCATCGGCGCCGTCGGCCTCCTTGACGATTGCCACCTTGAGTTCGTCGATGAAGTTGTAGAGCTCGTCGCTCATCTTCTTCACCTCCTGAGCCTTGGCATACCAAGGGCGTGTCTTCTGGGGGTTTGCCTTCATCTGCTCGTCGAAGTCGAGGTAGATGCCGTTGTTCTGTCGTACGGCATTCTTGGTGGAACGGGCCAGACCGTCTTCTACGATGGAGAAGCCGTTGAGCACCTCGGTGGAGACGTTCATTGCCAGCAGTGCCATCAACACCACATACATGAGGTTGATCATCTTCTGGCGGGGGGATATCGGTCTTTTCTTTATTGCCATTATTATAACTGGAACGTTAACGATACGCTGCGCTACGATACGTGGCTATGCCACTACGATACGTCACTTCGTGACTACGATACGCACCTGCGGTGCTACGATACGCTGCGCTACGATAACTGTGAACTATGAACTATGAACTATGAACTGCTATGCCTTCGGCATGTTGGTGGTCATTGCCTCAATCATGCGGGCATAGATAGAGTTGAGCTCTCTGATCTTGTCGGCCATGAGCTGGGTCTGCTCGTTGATAGAGTCTTGTGTGGTAATCTGCTGTGAGGCAGACTTGAGCTGCATCTCGTAAACGCGGGCGATGCCAGTGAGCGTGCGGTTGAGGTTTTCCATCTCTTCGCTGTCGGTGGCGAGGCGTGCTGAGAGCTGCTCCACCTTCTGAAGGGTCTCGTTGAGCTGTTCGAGGCGCTCCACATAAGCGGTGGTGGCTGTCTCCATAGCCTCGGCAGTAGCAACACTGACGGCTGGCGCTGGAGCACCGATGACGGTGCCTCCTGCTGCAACAGCGGCTGGCGATGCAGCGGCTGATGTTTCAGCAGCGTTGGCAGCAACGGCAGCGGCTGGCTCGAAGGTGATAGGCTCCTGAGCAGTGGCTTGGTTCCCGTTAGCGTTCCCGTTCCCGTTACTAACCCCACCAATGATGATGGTGCCGCCCTGTATGCCAGAAGCGGCATAAGGAGCGCTGGCTGGTGCGCTGACAGGCTCGTCGTCGGTCTCGTCGAACGGTGCCTCTACGGCATTGTCGATGATGCTATCGTCCATGTGGTTGTCGAGTGTCATGTCGATGGTTGACTTATCAAACGGACGGTCGAATGCCGAGATGAAGAACACGAACACCTCGGTGCCCATGCCGATGAACAGCATGATGTTGGCACCTGGAAGGTGGGTGAGCTTGAAGAGTGTACCGAGAATTACGACTGCAGCACCCCATGAGTAGGCGTAGTTCATGAACGTCTGACCTGGCACGCTGTCCATCCATTTCTGCATGAAATAGATGAAGTTTATTTTGCTATACTTTGTTGACATCTTATTAATTTTTAACGGGAACGATAACGGGAACGTTAACTATAAACCGTAAACCGTAAACTGTAAACTATCTTTTCTTTTTTCCTCTTGCATTGATGCTGGCAGAGCTGGCGAGTGAGCGCACGCAGCGGAAACCGATGTAGGAGCGTGGCTGGTTCTGATACTCCCATGAGCGCCATGCCGAACGGATGTAGCTCTCGGGGTCTTTCCACGAACCACCTCGAACGCTCTTCTTCTTCAGACGGTAAGGGTCTTCCTTGGCTGCCTTATACTCCAGCTGAGGGTTGAAGTCGTTCATGGCCTCGACGCCTGCCTCGGTGTAGATGGTGGAGGTCCACTCGGCTACGTTGCCCGCCATATCGAAGAGACCGTTGCTGTTGGCTGAATAGATGCCCACCTTTGAGGTGATGAGGTTGCCGTCCTTGGTGTAGTTGCCGCGGTCGGGCTTGAAGTTGGCAAAGAAACAGCCGTCGCCGTTCTTCACGTCAGGATTCTCCCAAGGAAACTCGGTGCCGTCCTTGCCGCGAGCGGCATACTCCCATTCAGCCTCGGTAGGCAGACGGTAACGCTGTATGTAGCGTGCTGCGCCTGAGAGACCCTTGAGCAGATATTCGGTGCGCCAAGCGCAGAAGGCGTTAGCCTGTTCCCATGTAACGCCCACTACAGGATACTCGTTGTAGGTGGGGTTAGAGAAATAGTTGCGCAGGTACATCTCGTTGTCGCTGTTGGTGAAGTCGTTGACCCAACAGGTGGTATCGGGATATATATTAATAATGTACGTGTTGAGGAAGTCCCACGGACCAGAGAGCGGACGGTTGATGGTCTCGCGCACTATGCGGCCCTCATCGTCGATGTAGGCTGTGTCCTTGGATATCATCACCACCTCGTTCTCGTTTACTACGTGGTCGGTGTTGAGGTCGCGCTCCTCAGCCACGAGGCGGTTGCGACGAAGGGCTGCCGTAACGTAGTCGTAAATCTCGTAACGATAGTTCATCTGCGAAGCGTCGAGCATCTTCTCGCCAGTAACGGGGTTGGTCTTATAGAGACTCTCGATGGCGCGTTGCTCGTCCTCGTTAGGTTTGCGAGGCAGGTTCTTCTTCCAGTTGAGGTGAGGGGTGACAGGATCACCGTTCTTATCCTCGGTAATCATGTAGGTCTCGTCGCCGCCATAGGCTGGGTCGGCAAGACGTGTGCGCAGAATGCTGTCGCGCACCCACATAACAAACTGGCGGTACTTGGAGTTGGTAATCTCATACTCGTCCATCCAGAAACCATCGACAGAGATGTCTTTCACTGGTGTGGTCTTGCCCCACAGAGAGTCTTCCTTCTCAATACCCATGCGCAGGAAACCGCGGTTTATCAACGTCATGCCGTAAGGGGTAGGCTCCTGGAATCCTTTGCCAGTGCCCACACCAGTCACCTCGCCGCCCTGCTTAGACTGCGCCATCTTGCCTCCGAAGCAGGAGGTAAGCATAATGAGGGCGAAAAGCAGACTCACCCCCAGCCCCTCTCTGTGAGCGAGGGGAGAGATATGCACGATTCTTTTTAATCTTAACATCATATATTTTTTAATTATTCTTTATACTCTTAACCCTTAACCCTTAACTCTAAACTCTTAACTGTTTACAGCGTTCTCGTGGTCTGGTGACGGTTCTTGGTCTTCTTGCCGATGTTGATATCCGTCTGGTAACCTACGAAGAGTTCGTGAGTACCATTTTTGAGGTCGATGCCGTTGGTGTAGAACTCATAGGAGTAGCCGAACACCACGCCGTGGAAATTAGCACCCACGAGTGCCGTGACTGAGTAGGTGGGGCTGTAGGTGACACCGCCGTAGAACATTCGTTTGTCGTAGGTGTATATCAGTCGGCCCGTCATATCACCACGAACAGAAACGCCATCGGTGCGCACTATGCCTGAGGTGGAAATCTTAAGCAGAGGGTTACGCAACTGGAAGTCGGCACCGCCGTGAGCATACCATGTGGCTGCCACCTCAAACTTGTTCACGTCGCCCAGCGACATAGTGGGACTGGTGGCATGCTGACCAGAGATACCTATATACCAGTTCTTACGCTGGTAGAGCAAACCGAAGCCGAGGTCGAGGGCGTTGCCGTCAACGTCGCTCTTGTTTTTGAACACAGGGTCGTCGGAGTCTATCACATCAGCCTTCGAACCCTCATATTTCATGTTCAGCAATCCTACTTGCAATCCAACTGACAGCCAACCGCCTCCGAGACTCTTGCGCAGAGCATACTGGGCATCGATTATCTGTCTGGTCTGAAGACCCGTCTTATCACTCCACAACTGCAATCCCACTCCGTGGATGCTGTTCAGGAAGTAAAAAGGCATGTCGCCTGAGATGTAAGCCGTCTTTGGGGCATTCTCAAATCCAGACAGTGCCATAGCGTATGCACCAGTAACATTTATCTTGTTAGCCTTGCCTGCCGCTGCAGGGTTGAAAGCTGTCTGCATGTCAAAGTAGTGAGAGAAGTACGCGTCAAACTGAGCACCAGCCTCTACAGAGATTAGCACCAGCAGGGCCGATAGTATGACTATTCTGCACTTATCCACACCTTAACAAACGCAAATGAAACGAAAATATTTCACGTACCTTTATACGCTATTGTTAAAAAACGTAAAAAGAAGATAGCCTAAAACCGCTATAAAACAAAAAAAGGATGCCTTACGAACATCCTTCAGAGTGCCCAGAACGGGACTCGAACCCGTACACCGTGAAGTATTGGTGTTTGAGACCAACGCGTCTACCAATTCCGCCATCTGGGCTTTTGCGGGTGCAAAATTACAAAAAATAATTGAACCACGCAAATATCTTTATAAATTTATATTGTCTGCAGGTAATTCTCGGCATCGAGGGCTGCCTTGCATCCGCTGCCTGCTGCCACGATGGCCTGACGATATACTGGGTCGCAAACGTCACCTGCGGCATACACTCCAGGGATGGCTTTGCCAGTAGTGTCGCACACCTGCTGAGAGGTGCCGAGAGTCTTAATATAGCCCATTTCATCGAGCAAAATCTTGCCTTGGAAGATGTCGGTGACGGGTTTGTGACCTATGGCGAGGAAGAATCCGTCGATTGCCACATCATAGTGCTCTTCGTCGGCTTCGCCCTTACGCTTCACGAGGTGCATACCCTCCACACCGTTCTCGCCGTAGAGACCAGTGGCATTGTGCTCGAAGAGTATCTCGATGTTCTCGGCCTCTTTCACTCGCTGCTGCATAATCTCTGAAGCACGCAGATAAGGCTTGCGCACCACGAGGTACACCTTCTGGCAGAGTTGGGAGAGATAGAGGGCATCCTCACAGGCTGTGTCGCCGCCGCCTACTACTGCCGTAACCTTCTTGCGATAGAAGAAACCGTCACAGGTGGCACAGGCACTCACGCCCATACCGTTATACTTCTCTTCGTCAGCCAGTCCCAGGTATTTAGCCTTAGCACCAGTGGCAATGATCACGCTGTCGGCCTCGATGGTCTCGCCGCCATCGGTCTTGAAGGTGTAAGGACGCTGGGTGAGGTCGGCCTCGACTATTTCGCCGTCACGGATGTCGGCACCGAAGCGCTCTGCCTGTTCGCGCAGTTCCATCATCATCTGGTTGGCATCCACACCCTGCGGATAGCCTGGGAAATTCTCTACTATAGTGGTCTGGGTCAGCTGGCCGCCCATCTGCGGACCGCAATACTCCAGTGGTGCGAGGTTTGCTCTGCCAGCATATATGGCTGCGGTGTAACCTGCTGGTCCGCTGCCTATGATTAAGCATTTTGTCTTCATCGTGTCTTGTGTTATGCTTATTTTTGTGGATTATAGTAATTCTTGTATCTTGCTTTCGATGGTGGCGAAGGAAGTGTTGGCATCGAAACGTGCCACCACCTTGCCAATCTTGTTGACGAGGAACTTGGTGAAATCCTCGGTTATCTCGCCAGGAACCTTCTCGGTGAGGTATTTGAAGAGAGGGTCGGCATCAGGACCGCTCACTTTCGCTTTCTTGAAACGGGCAAACTGGGTGTTGTAGTTGTCTTTGCAGAACTGGTGCACCATCTCGTCGGTGCCTGGGCAAGACTTGGTGGGCTGGTTGCTTGGGAAATCGAGCACCTCAAAACCCTGAGAGTGGTATTTCTCATACAAGGCTTCAAGGTCTTTATATTGTGGGGTGAGTTCGCTCTGTGTGGCTGTGTTGACGATGAGCACTACTTCATTAGCATACAGATTTAATGGTACAGCATTACCTTTGCGGTCTTTTACTGTGATGTCATGAATGGAATTCATTGATAGATAAAGATTAAAAGTTTTTAAAATGAAAAATTATTATTCCTTGACTTCCTCAGCCTCTATCACCTCGGCATCAGTGAAGTCGGGGCGCTGGTTGAGGTTATAGAAGTTAGCTTCTTTCTCTGCTTTCTTGCGGTTGCTGCGTGCCTTGAGAGCATTGACGCATTCCACTATGCCGTAGATTATAAGGAACCAGCCGATGAAGAACAGCGGTGCTGCAGCAAAGGTGGTAGGCTTGAATAGCGCTATGCCGCCAACTATCAGCAGCAGGGTAGGCATTACCCAATAGAAGAAACCTACGCCAGCATCGCGACGTGCCACGGCGAGGGTAACAAACTGCTGTATGGCACCGATTATGAGGAATGCCGAGATGATGTACACCAGGAAGTGGACGAACGTCTTAGGCATCAGGGCGAGTATGAGTCCGAGTATCATGCAACCCATACCGACGAAAGAGCCCCATCCCCAACCGTTGCGCTCTGTAACAGGAGAGTCGGGTGAGGAGGATTGGTTTTCGCCACTACGCTGAATAGCCGTCTCAGCCATCTGTGTATACACATTTTCCTCGGTTTTATCGGACGAAACGACCTCTTTCTTCTTGCCCATCGAGGCTATCATGGCAGTAAGTCCTGACAGGAAGAAAAGCACTCCTATCGCTATGGTCATCCACTCTACCATGTCCTCACGGTATTTAACGAGCAATGCGCCCACTGCTATTGCACAGAGGGCGCGAAATACGCTATATCTAATAATCTTCATATCTATCTTTTAGATGTTGTATCTGTTATGGGACTTAGTGATGTCCGCCACCGTGACCGCCACCGTGACCGCCACCATGTCCACCACCGAAGCCGCCTCCACCGCCGAAGCCGCCGCGACTGCCGCCGCCACCGAAGCTTCCGTGACCACCACCGAAGCTACCGCCTCCGCCATAGCTGCGCGAACCACCGCCGAAGCTGCCGCCTCCGCCGTAACTGCGTGAGCTACCTCCACCGCCGAAGCTACTGCGGCTGCTGCCACCTCCGAAACTGCTACGACTGCTACTACCGCCGCTGTTGTTGCCGAAACCGCTACGGCTGTTGCCTCCACCGAAGCTGTTGCGTCCGCCGAAGCTGCCGCCTCCGCTACGACCGCCGTCTCTGGTGCCACCTCCGAAGCTTCCGTGACCACCAGTGCGAGTGCTACTCTGGCGTCCGTTGATTCTTGCACCTCCATCGCCGCGATGGCGGAACGAGCCTCCTCCACGATAAGCACCATCCCTGTGATATGCACCGCCAGTATAGTGGTGTCCACGCATACCTACGTGGCGAGCTACTCTGTATGAGGGACCGTGATGTACATACCACGAACGTCCGCCATTGTATCTCCAACTGTGACCTCCGCAATATGTTGCCCATATCACAGGACGCTCAAAGTAATAGAACGTGCGCACTGGGTAGTGTGCATAGATGCCGAAGTGCCATACGCCAGCGTCCCAGTAGAGCGGACGGTAGAAATATGTAGCTGCACAGAAGGCATCCCACTGCCAGTCGTAGAATATCACCTGCATGTCGAGGTTGCGCTGACGCCAGCACTCAGCATACACGTCATCAACGGTGTTGACACTCATGAGGTAGTCGAGGTTTATCTCGTAGGCTGCCTCATACTGCTTCTCCGACAGGTTCAGCTCGTAAGCCATCTTGTCGGTGAGGAACAGAGCCTGTTCTCTTGCCTGCTCATATCCCATAGCCTTTACACCAGTCACTGCTGTGAGCAGTGCTACCATTGTCATTATAAACTTCTTCATAGTGTGCATAAGTTTGTTTTGTTATGATTTCTGGTGCAAAGATACGTAGATATCTCGCTATGTGAAAGGGAAAAATCCCTATCCTGGTGTGGGAAAAACCCTAATTTGCCTTTTGCCCCTTGAACTTTTGAACATTTAGAAGCCTTTATACCCTCCTCGTTATTACGCTGGTGCCTGTTTTCTGGGATATCTGCATACGCATTTTCTGAACGTTTTGCAGTTCGCCTATCAGCGTCATCTGTTTGTCCATGTCGTCGCCAGCCTGCTTTATCTCAGTGGTCAGCTGGTTTATGCGTTGCATCAGATACTCATTAAGGAAATCGAGCAGCAGGTGCTCAGCCTGTTCCCTTAATATATAGGGTGTTACCTCCATTTGCAGACTCTTCGAGAGTATCACGTTGTCGGCACACAGCTTTATTGATATCGAAGAGATGTCGTAGTCGGGGTGCAGTGTGAAGTATTTCTCGCTATCAAAGTTCTCGTCCTTGGAATGCTCCACTGCCTCCTTGAGTATCTGGTTGTATATGGATTCGGCAAACTGCAGTCCGTCCTGCTTCAGGTTATAGTCTATCCACTCGGCAAGGGTGAACGAGATAGTGTCGCCGTCTTCAGTCTCTACATTGTCAAAAATCACGATTCCACCGTGTTTTATCACCATTTTTATTATCAGCGACGATAGTGTGTTGACGTTTATCTCCTGCTTCTTCTCTTCCTCTTTCGGCTGTGTTTCAACTTGATTCTCCTGTGCCTCACTGGCTGGGGCGGCAGGTTGGTCGGTAGTCTGTCGGCGCTGGTTAGCCCTCATGCCTCTGATGTTCTCATTCATCTTGGCTGTCAGGGTCTGTTCGCTGTATCCCAGTCTTACGGCGCAGTCCTGTATGTATGTGGCTCTCACTATTGGGTCGCCTATCACGCTGATGCTCTCTATGATGCTTGAAATAGCCTCGGAGCGCACGCGAGGGTCGGTGGCATCTTTCAGCAGCACCTTTGTCTTAAACTCTATAAAGTCCGTCTGGTGTTCCTTGATGTACTGCCTGAACTCGTCTGCCGTATGTTTGCGTGCAAAGGAGTCGGGGTCGTCGCCATCAGGCAACAGCATCACCTTCACGTTCATACCCTCCTTGAGCAACATGTCTGTTCCCCTCAGCGCAGCCTTGATGCCAGCCTCGTCGCCATCGTATAGCAGCACTATGTTCTGGGTGAAGCGGTGCAACAGGTGTATCTGGTGCTCGGAGAGTGCCGTGCCTGAGTTTGCCACCACATTCTCTATGCCGCATTGGTGCATGGATATCACGTCGGTATATCCCTCCACCATATATACACAATTCTCTTTTGCTATTGCCTTCTTTGCCTGGAATATGCCGTAGAGCTCGTGGTCTTTGTGGTATATGTCAGAATCGGGAGAGTTGACGTATTTCTGGCTTACACCCTTCGTCCTGCTGTCAAGCACTCGTCCACCGAATGCTACCACTTTACCGCTCACACCTATCCATGGAAACATCACTCTGCCCGCAAAACGATCGATTAAATCGCCTTTTTTGTCACTTTCGTATGCCAATCCTGTCTTCATGAGGTATTCCTTCTGATACCCCTCTTTCAGTGCTGCGTCAGACATAGCATGGCGGTCACTCAGGCAGAAGCCCAACTGAAACTTCTCGATGATGTCGTCTCTCACACCGCGCTGCCTGAAGTATTGCATACCGATTGCCCTGCCGTCGATATCGTTGTGCAGAATGTTCTTGAAGTATTTGGCTGCCCACTCGTTTACTATGAACATAGCCTCGCGGTCTGACTGTTCTTTCTTCTGCTGCTCTGTCAGTTCACGTTCCTCAATCTGTATGTGGTATCGGTTGGCGAGCCACCTCAGCGCGTCGGGGTAGGTCAGCTGCTCATGTTTCATGATGAAGCCCACACTGTCGCCACCCTCGCCGCACACGAAGCAGTGGCATGTTCTGCGCGTAGGTGAGACATAGAACGATGGTGTGTGGTCGTTGTGGAAAGGGCACAGACCTCTATAGTTCACACCCACCTTTTTCAGCGACACGAATTCTGAGACGACATCCACTATGTCGGCTCTATCCTTTATGCGTTCTATGGTCAGGCGGTCTATCAAGTTGATAATTGATAATTGAAAATTGATAATTTATCTGAACAGACTGAAGTTTACGGCTCCATACACTCTTCTCTCTACGAAGCGGGGATGCTGTGAGAAGTCGTTCTGCTTGCCGTGCTCAAACACCATCATGCCGCCCTCCTTCAGCAGAGGCAGTGCGAGGTCGGGAATGGTCTCGAGGGTAGGAAGCGAGTAGGGTGGATCGGCAAAGATGAAGTCAAACTGCCTCTTGCAACTCTTCATAAACCTGAATGCATCGCCCTTTACGAGTGTGTGGTTCTCGGCGCCCACCTTGTCTATACACTGCTGTATGAAACGTGCGTGGTCTCTGTCCATCTCTACGCTCACTACCTCTTTACACCCTCTGCTCAGCAGCTCCAGCGTTATGCTCCCTGTGCCAGCAAAGAGGTCGAGGGCTTCTGTGCCCTCAAAGTCTATGTAGCCCATCATCACGTTGAAGATGTTCTCCTTGGCAAAGTCGGTAGTGGGGCGTGCCTTAAACGAACGGGGCACATCGAAGTGTCTTCCCTTGTATGTTCCTGTTATTACTCGCATATTGTGAGGTCGAAAGGCACTTTGTCTTCGTTTTCGTTAATATTTACGTTCTTCACATAAGTTTTTAGCCTCTTCTCCAGCCAGTCGCCGTGGGGCATGTCGCCCATTATGTGCAGCTCGTCTTCCATCTGGTTCATGCCCAACTGTTTCCAGATGTACATGGTGTAGTAGAGCGCATCGTGGGCGTGGGTGGCTTGGAATGAGTTGGCAAAGTGTATGCGATGCTGCTCAAAATTGCAAATATCCACCATTTTATCGTGGAAATAAGCGAATAATTTGCGTCTTTTGCCACTCTCGTAATACTTTTTATATAGGTATGGCCACACGTTGGTCATCACGTTCTGCGTATCTACGATAGGGAAGTGGTCGTTAACCACCATCTGCAGGTCGCTGTTCACGGGGAATACTGCCGTAACGCCCAGTTCGTCTATCTGTTTTATTATCTTCTCCTCGCCCTTGTGACCTGTTATTACGTTGCCGTACATCTCGTCGGCATCAAACTGCTCATACTCCTCATATTCAGCCGTGGGCATGAGCATCACTGGCGATGCTACCATCAGCACCGCTTTCTTCGCACCATTCACCAGGTAACTCTCATCTTTGAATGCCTGACGTAGGTTGGCAGCTATCGACATACCGCTCTTCACGGCATAAGGGTGATAGGTAGTGGTGCCGTCAGCCTCTGGAATCATGAATCCCAGCGTTCCCTGACCAGCTCTTATTATGATAGGCTTCATTATTTTTTGCTCCGTTAGTTAGGAAATTCCACAAAAAGTTTGTAATTTTGCCTACAAAAGTACAAAAAAGAAAGCACAATAGCAAACAAAAACCTCACTTTTTCATGACGTTTAGCGAATTTAAACGCGACATAGAGCACCATTTCGGTCATTATCCTACGGCTGATCAAGATAATGCCATCAACGTATTCTCTCAGTTTCTGGCATCTCGCGACTCTATGCCTGCCATGATACTGCGCGGTTCGGCAGGTACGGGCAAGACGTCGCTGGTGGCTGCTATGGTGCAGACGCTCATCGACCTGCGTCAGAAGGTGGTGCTCCTTGCCCCTACGGGCAGGGCAGCTAAGGTTTTGTCGCTCAACTGTGAGCGACCTGCCAGCACCATTCATCGCAAGATTTACCGCCAGAAGACGGGCAGCGCAGACTTCAGTCTCGATATAAACCTGCATGTTGACACCCTCTTTGTGGTTGACGAGGCGTCGATGATTAGTACCCTGCCACAGGTGCAGAGTGAGGGGATGCCAAACTTCATAGGTAATGGAGGTGGGGTGATTGACGACCTTGTGACCTATGTCTATTCAGGGCGCAACTGTCGCTTGATGCTGGTGGGCGATACTGCCCAGCTGCCCCCAGTGGGCGAGGACGAGGCGCCAGCCCTTCAGCGTGGAGTGATGGAGTGTTACGGCATCAGGGTCTTTGAGTGCGACCTCAGCGAGGTGATGCGAGTGCAGATTAAGTCGGGCATACTATGGAATGCCAACAAGGTGCGCCGCCTTATCACCCACGATGCTGCCACCCAACTGCCTAAGATACGCTTCTCGGGGTTTGACGACATTATCTCGCTACCAGGCAATGAGATAGTGGAGAGTCTGGAGCAGAGCTATGCCCATGAGGGGATGGATGACACCATAGTAATCACCCGTAGCAACAAGACTGCCAACATATATAATAATGGAATACGCACCCAGGTGCTGGGACATGATGAACCCCTCTGCTCGGGCGACCGCATCATGATTGTCAAGAATCATTATTTTGACGACGAGGAGAATCCGCCTCTTCCCTTCATAGCCAATGGCGATATGGCTGTGGTGCGCAGGGTGCGCAGGGTGCGCCAACTATATGGTTTTACCTTTGCCGACCTAACCCTGCAGTTTCCTGACTACGACGATGTGGAGCTTGACATGACGGCAATTCTCGACACTCTGCAGGGCGATGCTCCAGCGCTCACTCCGCAGCAGCAGAAACAGCTCTACGACAACGTGATGGAGGACTATCAGGACCTGCCACGCAAGGCTGACCGCCTGAAGGCTATGAAGAAAGACATCTACTACAACGCCCTTCAGATAAAGTTTGCCTATGCCGTAACCTGCCACAAGGCGCAGGGTGGTCAGTGGTCTCATGTGTATGTGGATCAGGGCTATATGACTGACGATATGCTCACCCCCGACTATATCCACTGGCTCTACACAGCCCTCACGAGGGCACAAAAAAAACTGTTCCTTGTCAATTGGAACAAGGAACAGATTCTCTCTTAACCCTTAACTCTTAACTTTTAACTTTTAACTGTGAACTATGAACTATGAACTGTTAACTCTTAAAGTGCCTCCAGCATTCTCTTTATCACCACTTCGGCACTTATTTCGCGGTTGGCAGCCTCAGGAATCACCAGCGAGTTCTTGCTCTCTATCACGTCATCCGTCACTATCAGTCCGCGTCTTACTGGCAGACAGTGCAGGAACTTGCCGTTATTGGTCCACGACATGTGCTCTGCGTCCACTGTCCAGTGTGCCATCTTGTGGTAGTCATCCAGTATCTTGCCGTAGTCGGCAGGGTTGGTCACTCCAGGGCAAGACCAGTTCTTGGCATATATGAAGTCAGCACCCTCAAAAGCCTTTTTCTGGTCATATTCTATCTGCGCTCCCTTGGTAAACTGCGGGTCGAGCTCGTAGCCTTCAGGGTGGGTAATCACGAGGTCAACATCAGGAGCAGCGAGCATCCATTCAGCGAATGAGTCAGGCACAGCCTGTGGCAACGCCCTGCAGTGAGGTGCCCATGTCAGCACTGCCTTTACGCGCTCCTTGTCCTTATGTTCCTCGATGGTTATAAGGTCGGCAAACGCCTGCAGAGGGTGCACGGTAGCCGTCTCCATAGCGAACACGGGTCTGCCAGAATACTTCACAAACTGGTTTACTATCGTCTCGGCGTAGTCGTAGTCTCTGTCGGTCAGTCCTGCAAACGAGCGTATGCCGATAAGGTCGCAGTAGCATCCCATCACGGGGATAGCCTCCAGCAGGTGTTCTGACTTGTCGCCATCCATTATCACTCCGCGCTCCGTTTCCAGTTTCCACGCTCCAGCGTTCACGTCGAGCACTATCACGTTCATGCCCAGGTTCATCGCTGCCTTCTGGGTTGACAGACGGGTGCGCAGAGAGTTGTTAAAGAACACCATCAGCAGGGTCTTGTTCTTGCCCAGGTGCTGAAAAGCATAACGGTCTTTCTTCACCAACTGCGCCTCTGCCAGCGCTCCCTTGATGTCGCCAAGGTCTTTCGCATTAAAAAAAGTCTTCATCTTTTCTTATTATATTTTACGTTTGTAGGCCACTGAATTATTTCAATACAAAGGTACGAATTTTTCTTGACACTACCAAATATCAGGGGAGAAAAATTTTCAAAAAACTTCCAAGGCGTTACAGCGTTACAGTGTGACAGTTAGAAAAATCGTAATGGAATACCCCTAAATTAACCTCAATATTATATTATATATATAT
>DEJW01000006.1 GCA_002353585.1 Prevotellaceae bacterium UBA2738
GAACATATCACTTGAAGGACTGCAAGAGTCTAAAAGACTTATGACCTTGACAGGGGTTTTTAATGTTTTTGTTAATCAAAAAAAGATAATGAACCATAAAAAAATAAGATAATTGATTACTCAAGAACAACTGAAGGATATAATGGACAGGGCGGAGGCTCTGGGCAAATATCTGGACATAGACAGAAAGAAGATAGAATATGAGGAGGAAGACCTCAGGACGCAGGCACCCGACTTCTGGGACGACCCAGAGAGGGCGAGGGCGCAGATGAAGGTGGTGGGCGAGCTGAAGAAATGGCTCGACGGCTACAAAGAGGTGCGCACGGCAGCTGACGAGGTGCAACTGTCAATGGAGTTCTATAAGGACGAGATGGTGACAGAGCAGGAGGTGGACCAGGCATACGAGCGTGCACTGAAGGCGATAGAAGACCTGGAGCTGAAGAATATGCTGAGACAGGAGGAAGACCCGATGGACGCAGTGCTGAAGATAAACTCGGGCGCTGGCGGCACGGAGGCACAGGACTGGGCGCAGATGCTCATGCGTATGTATATGCGCTGGGCTGAGAAGGGCGGCTACAAGGTGACCATAGCCGACCTGCAGGAGGCTGACGATGCTGGCATCAAGTCGGTGACCATGCAGATAGAGAACCAGGGCGAGGCAGACTATGCCTACGGCTACCTGAAGTCAGAGAGTGGTGTGCACAGACTTGTGAGGGTGAGCCCATACAACGCTCAGGGAAAGAGAATGACGAGTTTCGCATCGGTGTTCGTGACTCCTCTCATTGACGACACCATAGAGGTGGAGATAGACCCTGCCAGAATATCGTGGGACACATTCCGCTCAAGCGGTGCTGGCGGACAGAACGTGAACAAGGTGGAGACGGGCGTCAGAGTGCGCTATATGTACCAGGACCCCGACACTGGCGAGGAGGAGGAGATCCTGATAGCCAACACCGAGTCGCGCAAGCAGCAGCAGAACCGCGAGAATGCCCTCCGTCTGCTGAAGTCACAACTCTATGACCGCGCCATGAAGAAGCGCTTGGAGGCGCAGGCGGCAATAGAGGCTGGCA
This sequence comes from Prevotellaceae bacterium UBA2738, assembly GCA_002353585.1. Lineage (GTDB taxonomy): Bacteria > Bacteroidota > Bacteroidia > Bacteroidales > Bacteroidaceae > Prevotella. Next base: position 1,071 of record DEJW01000006.1, read on the forward strand.
AGAAGAAGATAGAGTGGGGCAGTCAGATACGCTCCTACGTGTTCGACGACCGCCGAGTGAAGGACCACCGCACAGGCTACCAGACCGCCGACGTTGACGGTGTGATGGACGGCAAGATAGACGGGTTTATAAAAGCCTATCTGATGGAGGGAAAAGAGTAAGTACAAGGTACAATGTGACAAAGTACAAATAATAAATTATAAGAAAAATGAGTAAATTCAGACACGCAAAGCGCGACGCTAAGAAGGCAGCATTCGCTGCAAAACAGGAGAAGGAAGGCAGAAAAGTGATTAACTGGATATTCGCATTCCTCATTCTGCTGGGCATAATATATGCGCTGTATTCTATAGCATTCGTGGGATAAACAGACGTTTATGAACGAGATAGAACGTAAGTTCTTGGTGAAGCGCGACGGGGCATTCAAGAAGATGGCATCGTCGCAGTCGGCTATTGCCCAAGGCTACATGAACGTGGAGGGCGCCACCGTGCGCATAAGACTGAGAGACGAGAAGGCATACCTCACCATCAAGGGACCATCGAGGAACGGGGGACTGTCACGCTATGAGTTTGAGCGCGAGATTCCCATAGAGGATGCCCGCGAGATGCTCAAGCTATGCAAGGGCGGACTGGTGGAGAAGACCCGCTATCTGGTGCCCTATGAGGGTCATACCTTTGAGGTGGACGAATTTAAGGGTGCCAATGAGGGACTGCTCTTTGCCGAGGTAGAACTAAAAAGCGAGGACGAACCATTCGAAAAGCCCGAATGGTTAGGACCAGAGGTGACTGGCGACAGACACTTCTATAATAAGGGTTTACTGAAAAATCCTTATTCTCTATGGAAACAGTTAGTGCCTGCCGAATACAGAGAATAAGGATTGTCACTTAGTTTATCTTGCTATCCACTGCTCTGGGTTGAGCTTGGCGCGCTCTTTACGCAACTGGAACTGCAGGATGTTGTCACGTCCTACGGTGCCAAGCGGCTGGCGTGCAGAAACCTTCTGACCACGAGAAACACTGACACTCCTGAGATTACAATATACGGAGATGTAGGCACCATGACGAACCAATACACCCATGGAACCGCCTACGTTGAACACGGCACTCACCTCGCCGTCGTAGATAGAACGTACGGCAGCGTTAGGAGAGCCCAGAATGTTGATGCCCTTATTGTCGAGCACCACGCCAGGCAGACCTTCCACGCCATGCTGACCAAAGTGGCTCACCACACGACCACCAGCGATAGGTGACGGCATGCGACCCTTGTTAGCCTCGAAACCGCCATTGATGAGACGGTCGGCACTGCTGAACATGACAGCATCGTCGCTCTCTCTCTTAGCCTCGGCAACAGCCTTCTCGGCACGTTTCCTGTCTGCCTCAGCCTTACGCTCAGCAGCCACACGTGCTGCCTCAGCCTCACGAGCCAACTGCTCGGCACGTTCGCGTGCTGCCTTATCCTTAGCAGCAACTCTTGCCTCAGCCTTAGCCCTTTCCTCGGCAGCCTTAGCCTCAGCTATGCGACGGGCATTCTCTCTTGCCCTTGCCTCTGCCTCAGCCTTCTTGCGTGCCAGTTCTTCAGCCTTCTTCTTAGCTGCTGCTGCCTGTTCAGCCTTACGTTTTGCCTCGGCTATGGCACGCTGACGTGCCTTCTCAACCTCTATTGCCACGAGTCGGTCAATCTGGGCGTTGAGGGCGGCATCTTTCTTCTTCTGCTCTTCGATGATGTTCTGTATGGTCTTCTGCTGGTTCTGCAGGGATTTGACTATCTTCTGCTGCTCGTCCTTCTGAGCCATCAGAGCCTGCTTCTCCTTATTACCTTTATATAATAAGGTGTTCTTCTCGCCCTTTACTACGTTGAGTTGCTGACGCTTGGAGTCAACCTGAGCCTGCTTAGCCTGCAGAGCCTTGCCCTGCGAACGCTGGTAGGCGGCATACTGCCTTACGAAGCGCATACGACGATAGAGCTGGCTGAGGTCTTTGGCTGAGAATATGAACATCATCTCATGGTGTATGCCATGCTGCTTAGCCATGTATCGCATGGATTTGATGTAGTTTGCCTTGCGCTCGTTGAGTTGCTGGGTGAGGTTGTCGAGCTGGGTATTGAGCATACCGATATCGTTGTTGATGCGCATGATGTCGGTATTGATGGAGTCGATAGACTGCTGACGGCGGTTCATGTCGGCACCGATGCGCTCCAGGTCTTTCAGTTTCTGCTGCACCTTAGCCTTGTTGGCACGCAGAGCCTGCTCCTGCTTGCGGATATTCTGCTTGATGCGAGCCTGCTCGTTGCGCAGTCCGCTGATGGTCTTGGTCTCTGTCTTGGCACCAGAGTTTTTCTTCTTTGTAGTAGTCTTTTTGCCCTTCACAGTCTTAGATGCGACGGCTTTCTTTGTCGTCTTTCTGCTTGACTGCGCTGTGGCAAAAGACAGGGAGAGGGATGTGAGTATGATTAACAGTAATGTTCTCATCAAAGGAAACAATAGTTTTTTATATCTTACAGATTGCCGAGGCGGTCAAGGAACTCCTCTGGCGTGATTTGTCTATAACGGTCGGACACGTTGGTTTTGGCATCCCAGTTGCTGTCAGTGGATATGCTGCCCATATTGATGTTGAGCGACATAGAACCAGAAGAGAGCGCCTTGGAACGGAAGGTGACATTCTCCTGGGTAGGGAACTGCTTTACACCGAGTGGGGTGAAGCGGTCGTAGGTAACATTGACGCTTGCCTGCTGGGCAGACGCCTTGCAGTAGGTGATGTCGGCAGCCTTGATGAAGGCATTGTCATCGGCTGTCCACTGGTAGTTCATCTTGTCAGCATCATAGCTGAGAGTGCTGGTGCCGTCGTCGTTCTTAGCCACAGTGAAGGCAGAGAGGTCGCTGTCGCCCAGTTTCTCCTTGCCAGGCTGGAAGAGTTCGTTCCAGAACAGTGACTGCAAGGTATAGAAGGTTATGCCCTCAGCCTTGATAAAAGGAACATCGGCATAGTCAGCCTTTACGTATTCCTTGTGCATACGGTCTATGAGAAGTACGTAGTCGGGGGTAAACTCCAGACGTGCCACCTCCATAAGTCCGAAGGGTGTGATGGTGATGCGTATCACCTGGTTGCGACGCATCTGTAGTCTGCCGTCGATGGTGATATCCTTACCCATGCCGCTTATGCCGAGTGAGATTTTAGACGAGATATTCTTAACATACACGGCGCGGTCATACACCTGACGGGCAAAGTTAAGCTGCTGCTGTCCCTCGAGGAAAGTGGAACTCTGGTCAACGGCTGTGGTGTCGCTGCTCTCGGTGGTCTGTGCATAAGAGGCGATGCTGGCTGTGAGCATCATTGCCAATGTTAGTATCTTCTTCATTTCTTCAGTTTCTTGTTAATCTTTTCTGCATGTTTGGCTATCTCGCCGTCAGGATCGTCACCTTCCTTCAGATGTTCCAGTGCCATATCGATATAAGCCTTGGCATCTTCGTAGCGCTTTTGTTTATATAGTATCCATGCGTAGGTGTCGAGGTAGGTGGCGTTGTTGGGCTCAACGGTGATGGCGCGATAACTCATCTTCTCAGCCTTCTTCAGGTCTTTGCCCTCGAGGGAGAGGAAATAGGCGTAGTTGTTGAGGCAGAGCACCTTGTCGGGGTTGTACACCAGACAACTGTCGTAGGCGATGTAGGTATCGTGTATGCGTCCTATCTTCTGGTATATGTCGCCCAGCAGTCCGTATATGTCGGCTGCCATCTCCTTAGATGTCTCACTTTTTATCATTGAGGCGCCACGCTTGAGCGATGCTATGGCGTCGTTGTCGCGCTTGTTGATATACTGGGCGAGTCCGAGGTAATAGAACAGTGCTGGTTCGTCAGGAACATATTCCACTGCCGTCTGACACTCCCTGATGACGTTCTCGTCGATGCTGTCGCGCCACATCTGCTGTATCAGTTGCAGTCGGGCAGGGGTGTTCTCGGGGGTTATCTTGAGCACGTCGCGCCAAGCCTGTATTATCTGGCTGGCTGGTGCCTGCTTCAGTTCCAGATATGCAGCCTTGAGTTCTGCCACCTCAGAGGTCTTCTGGGGAATGGCGAGCACTTTGTCAAACTCCTGCAGCACTCTTGCTGAGTCGCCTCCGTTCTCCTCGCTGTTCTTCACCCAGTTGCGTATCAGTTCGACACGGGTGTTAGGATCGGTGCGTGGGTTTACGAGTATGTCATAGAGATAGGTGTCTGCCCTGTCGTTTTCGCCCTCGCTGCGATAGTAGTCCATCAGCGACATCTGTGCCTGAGCGTGGTCGGGCTCTTCTTTCAGTACGCTATTGAAGGTGTCGAGTGCCTCTTGTTTTTTGCCCTGATTAAGAAACCAGTTGCCGAGCATCACTTTAAGGTTCATATCGAAGGGGTGGGAGTCGATGAGACTCTTCAGTTCGCGGTAGGCACCCTCGTTGTCGTCCATCATAGCGTGTGCCTGCATTTTCTCCAGCGTTATCTCCTCAGTCTGTCCTTCTTGCAGTTCTATGCGGTCGAGTGTTGAAAGAATCTTGGGGTAGTCACGTTGCTGCTGGTAGATTCTCAGCAGCAGTTCCAGATAGTCGGTACGGTCGGGCATTCTTTTCACCAGTCCTTCATACACCTCGGCAGCTGCTGGTATGTTGTTCTGATAGAGGTAGGTCTGCGCCAGTCTTTCGCCAAACTCGTTGTTGTCTGGCTCAAGTTCGATAGCTCTCTTGAGGTATGCTATGCCGAGCGAGTCCTTCTGCATTGCCATATAGAAGGTGCCAAGAGCATAATTTGCCTCTGGTGCGTTAGGGTTCAGTTCGTGGCAGTGCCTAAACAATTCGAAGGCTGCGATATAGTTGCCCATATCCTGCTGTCTCACCGCCTCGATATAGAAATATTCATACTTGCCCGCTGAAATGTTTAGCGAACAAAGCAATGACAATATGAAAACGAGTTTTCTCAACTACCCTTTTACCTTTTGAACCTTGTCCTTAGTCCTTGGTTCCTTGTCCCTTATCCCTTATCCTTACTTCACTCCTGTATGACCATAGCCACCAGCACCTCGTTCGGTCTCGTCAAGTTCCTCAACCACCACGAAGTCTGCCTGCTCATGTTTGGCTATCACCATCTGTGCTATGCGCTCGCCTGGCTCAACGGTGAAGGGCTCGTTGGAGAGGTTAACCAATACCACGCCTACCTCGCCACGATAGTCGGCATCAACGGTGCCAGGGGTGTTAAGCACAGTAATGCCGTGCTTCAAAGCCAGTCCGCTGCGTGGTCGCACCTGTGCTTCGTAGCCTTCAGGCAGAGATATGAAAAGTCCAGTTGGAACCAGTTTGCGCTCTAAGGGTTTCAATGTGAAAGCCTCTTCGATGTTGGCGCGCAAATCCATACCAGCACTCTGTGGCGTAGCATACTTAGGTAATGGTTGTTTGCCTTTGTTTATTACTTTTACCTGTATCATGATGTCTGCTTTTCTTTGGGGATATTATTGTAAATAATATGCAAAGGTAGTAATTTATGCTGACACAGACAAATAAATAAACTATTTTTAATAAAAGTAGACTGCCTGCCAACGGGTGTTTTCCCCTATTTGGCAGACAGTCTTATCTGTAATGTATGTCACGATTGCCTACTTATTACGCAGTTCTGACGGATAAGCGCCGAGATAACGCTTAGCATAGCGGTTGAAGTATGAAGTGCTGGTGAAGTGGAAGAGTTCAGCAATCTTTGCACTCGACATACCTTCCTTAGTCAGTAACTCATAGATATCCTGTGCCGTGAACTTGTTAATCCAGTAGGATGCTGAGTATCCGCTCACCTTGTTGCATATCTCAGAGAGGTATTTAGGTACTACGTTCAGCTGGTCTGCATAGAACGAAACCTCACGGTTATATCGGTATTCGCGTGCCTGGAGCATCTGTATGAACCTTGTCATGATGTCTGATGACTTCTGGGTGTATCGCTCACTCACATGTGTGCGTGAGTGGATATCAAAGAGGTCGAGCATGAGCATCTTTGCCGATACGCGCAGGATGTCGTTATAGAACTTATGGTTTGTTCCGTTGAGGCGCCTGATGAAGTTGGCAAACAGATTGATGCAGAGTTCCTGATCTGAGTCTTCAAGTTCCACGATAGGATTGGAATACAGAGCCAGCGTTCCCTGTATGATGTAAGGATTCCTCGGGCTGCTCTGCCTGAGGAATGACTCCTCAATATAGATTACATCGCAGATGAAATCAGGAGACGGATGTGTACCTGTTACGAAACTCTTGTTAAGGAATATAGCGCACTGATTGCCCCGGATAGTAACGGTGCGTCCATTATAGTCAATGTCGCAGAATCCCTTGTAGCAATAGGCAAAGGCATGATAGTTGTTGAGCGCCTCATTTGCCAGGTTGCTGACGTTTTGGTCTATAATAACATTTTTCATGGGGTTTGCATTGGCTTTAGTTTCATAATGAATTTGCTGTTATTTTGTATTTTCTTGTTGCAAAAATAGCACAAATAATTTGATTATGCAAATAATTTGGAGAAAAAATGACCGAAATAACAGAAAAAAGCAACCAACCGTACATTGATGTAGTATAGTTAGTTGCTTTTTCTTGATGGCTTATCCGAAGCCATGTTACACCGTCGGATATATTATTTTCCGTGGTGCTCGTCGCTTACAGTGAGTTTCTTACGACCATGTGCACGACGATTAGCGAGCACGCGACGGCCATTCTTTGTTGACATACGCTCACGGAAACCATGCTTGTTTACGCGACGACGATTGTGTGGCTGGAATGTTCTTTTCATTTTTCAGATATCTTTATTTTGTTGATTTGCGCAATTCGAGGTGCAAAGGTACAAATAATAGTTGAAAAGAGAAAGTTGAATGGGGAATGAGCCTTGCTATTTAATATTTTTTAACGCGTCATGTCGAAAAACTGCAAACTATGAACCATGAATTATGAATTATTTTGTACCTTTGCACCACTTTGTGCGTACATAGTAATATAACGTATAGAATTTCAACAAATAACACAAGATAAAAAAACAATGATTAATTCACAGGACATTAAGAAAGGCGTTGCCGTACGTATGGACGGCGGCATTTGGGTTTGCATTGACTTTCAGCACCGCAAGCCAGGTAAGGGTAACACCATTATGATTATCAAGTTGAAGAACGTTACAGACGGTCGCGTGTTGGAGCGTCGTTTCAACATCGGCGAGAAACTGGAGGAAGTTCAGATTACTCGTCGTCCTTACCAGTATCTCTATAAGGAGGGTGAGGACTATATATTCATGAACCAGGAGACTTACGACCAGACTCCAATCCCTGCTGAACTCGTAACAGGTGTTGAGTTTATGAAGGAGTCTGACATCGTTGAGGTTGTCAGCGATGCTGATACTGACACAGTGCTCTATGCCGAGATGCCTGTTAAGACCATCCTCCGCGTTACTCACTCTGAGCCAGGTATAAAGGGCGATACAGCAACTAACACTCTGAAGCCTGCTACTCTGGAGACAGGTGTTGAAATACGTGTGCCTCTCTTTATCGAGGAAGGTGAGCTCGTGCAGGTTGACACCCGTGACGGCAGCTACCTGCAGCGTGTCAAGGAGTAAACCATAGAGAATGAACTATAGCATTATAGTACCAGTTTACAATAGGCCTGACGAGGTTGATGAACTGCTTGCCAGTCTCACTCGTCAGGCTTATCCTGATTTTGAGGTGGTCATAGTAGAGGATGGCTCTACCGTGCCTTGCAAGGAGGTTTGCGATAAGTATGCCGATAAATTGCCTGTAAGGTATTTCATGAAACCCAATAGCGGACCAGGTCAGAGCCGTAACTACGGCGCTGAGAAGTCAAATGGTGACTATCTCATAATACTCGACAGCGATGTGGTGTTGCCTGATGGCTACCTTGCGGCTGTTGACAAGGAATTGCAGGCTAATCCCTGCGATGCCTTTGGTGGTGCTGATGCTTCACATCCCTCATTTACTCCAGTTCAGAAGGCTATAAGCTACTCCATGACGAGTTTCTTCACCACTGGTGGAATACGCGGAGGTAAGAAAAAACTTGATAAGTTCTATCCTCGCTCATATAACATGGGCATTCGTCGTGAGGTGTACCAGCAGCTGGGTGGATTCTCGAAGATGAGGTTTGGTGAGGACATAGATTTCTCATATCGCATAGTGGAGGCTGGCTACGAATGCCGTCTGTTTCCTGATGCATGGGTGTGGCATAAGCGTCGCACCGACCTCAAGAAATTCTTCCGCCAGGTGTATAACAGTGGTATTGCACGCATAAACCTCGAGAAGCGTCATCCTGGCACTATGAAACTGGTTCACCTTCTTCCTATGGTGTTCACTGTAGGAGTGATAGCCCTCATACTCATTTCTGCTGTAGGCAGAGTGCTTATGGAGTATGATGATGTGTACAAATGGTTGTGGCTCTTTGCCCTCCCTTGGTTGCCTATCTTACTCTATTCAACGTTGATTTTCGCTGATTCCACCGCAAAAAATCGCTCTGTAAAGATTGGATTTATAAGTATTGGAGCAGCCTTTGTGCAACTCATGGGCTATGGATTCGGTTTTATAGAGGCTTGGTGGAAGCGTTGCGTGCTTGGCAAGGACGAGTTTCAGGCTTTTGAGAAAACATTCTATAAGTAAGGTGTGATGGAGAAACTAAGCGTAAAGCAATGGGCTATAGAGGACAGACCACGCGAGAAACTGATGAAACTCGGCGCTGAGGCCCTGTCTAATGCTGAACTGCTAGCTATTCTCATAGGTAATGGCAGTACCAAAGAGACAGCCGTTGACCTAATGAAACGCCTGCTTAATGATTGCGACAATAATCTTGCGAAGCTCAGCAAGATGTCTCTCGGTCAACTGATGGACTATAACGGCATAGGCGAGGCAAAGGCGATAACAATACTTGCTGCCTGCGAATTGGGACGACGTCGTGAGAATTCGGCAATGCCTGAATGCAAGACATTCAAGACTGCACTGGATATATACAAGTATCTGTCACCACGTATGCGCGACCTCGACGTAGAGGAGAGTTATGTGATACTGATGAACCAGGCTTACAAGGAATTAAAGACCATGCGACTGTCACATGGTGGAATAACCGAGACGGCAGTCGATGTAAGGCTGATAATGAAGGAGGCACTCCTCAGTAATGCCACCGTAGTGGCACTGGCGCATAACCATCCCAGTGGCAATATATCTCCCAGCAAGGACGACGATATGCTCACTCGAAAAATAGCAGAAGCCTGTCGCACTATGCGTCTTCATTTTCTCGACCATGTCATCATAACCGATGGCGATTATTACTCATATAGAGAACAAGGAAAGATATAAAATATGAAGCTCTTTGGGCGAAAAAAGAAAACAATGACTCAAGAAGAAAAAAACGATACCGAACAGCGCATTATTGAGGTGCTGAAGACGGTTTTCGACCCTGAAATACCAGTAAACATCTACGACCTCGGACTCATCTACAAGATAGATTTGGCTGATGATGGGGCACTCGATATAGATATGACCTTTACAGCTCCTTCGTGTCCTGCTGCCGATTTCATCATTGAGGATGTTCGCTCCAAGGTGTTGGCAGTAAAGGGCGTAACCTCAGCCAATGTCAATATGGTCTTCGAACCAGAGTGGGATAAGAGCATGATGACAGAAGAAGCACGGGTAGAGCTGGGTTTTGAGTAGTTCACAGTTCATAGTTGAAGCATGATATACTTTCTCTCTGATGCACATTTAGGTTCTTTGGCAATACCTCACAGAAGGATGCAGGAACGCAGACTTGTCCGTTTTCTCGACGAGATAAAGGACAAGGCAGAGGTTATATACCTGCTTGGAGACATGTTCGACTTCTGGTATGAGTATAAACAAGTGGTGCCAAAGGGCTATACACGCTTTCTCGGTAAAATATCAGAACTTACCGATATGGGTGTGGAGGTGCATTATTTTACAGGCAACCACGATATCTGGGCATACGATTATCTGGAGCAGGAGTGTGGTGTGATATTACATAAGAAACCATGCACAGTGGAACTGCACGATAAAACATTCTTTCTCGCTCATGGCGACGGACTTGGCGACCCAGACAAGAAGTTTAAATTCATCCGTGGCATATTCCATAGTGGTATTTGCCAGAAGATGTTCAACTTATTGCATCCAGACCTTGGTGTTGCCTTCGGACTTGCCTGGGCAAAGCACTCGCGCATGAAGCGTAAGGATGGTAAGGAACCTCCTTATATGGGCGAAGATAAAGAATACCTCGTACTCTTTGCTAAAGACTACCTCAAGACCCATCCTGAAATAGACTACTTTATGTTTGGTCACAGACATATAGAGCTCGACCTCATGCTCTCAAAGCAATCGCGCTTGATGGTTCTTGGCGATTGGATTAGTCATTTTACCTATGCCGTATTCGATGGAGAGCACATGTTTATGGAAAACTATGTTGAGGGAGAGGGAGTGAGTAATGCATAACACAAACAATAATTCCTATTTTTAATTCCTAATTCCTAATTAAATCATGCCACACATCAATGTAAAGTGCTACCCTAAGCACCTCAGCGAACAGCAGATGAAAGATTTCATTGCTGATCTGACCAACGTAACACAGAAACATCTTAATGCTTCAGAGGATAGTATTTCCATTAGCTATGAGGAAATACCTGCTGAGCAGTGGAAAAACGAAGTTTTTGACAAGGAGATAAGGCCTAATATAGGAAAGCTTGCCAAAGATCCAGGCTACGATATGTAGTGTTATGTAAATTATTATCGTTTGCGAATCGTTCGCAACGGGTTCGCAAATAAAAGAAAGAAGCAGTTACGTCATCACGTAACTGCTTCTTTTTTAGTGTGGTGCCAACGGGATTCGAACCAGTGACACACGGATTTTCAGTCCGNNACCAACTGAGCTATGGCACCATTAAGTGGGCTCGTGGAAGCCTTTGTTTTTTTGCGAGTGCAAAGGTACGAACTTTTTCTCATACTGCCAAATTTTTATGTAACTTTTTTTGTTTTTGCTTGATTTTAGTTTGAGAGTTTCTTGACAGGGCATTATATATATTAAGGTATAAAGGTAGAAAATAAGGTATCTTAGGTAGTAGAGGTGCTCAGAGATTAAGATTAACAGGGAAAAGCCTGAAAATAAAGGAATATCGATGAAATCGTGCATTATGGAGAAATGGGGTAGGGGTAAGATTGTTTCAGGTGTGGTAAATTTAGTTCATAATATAAAGTATGCTCAAATATTACCACCTCGTAAAAATATTTTCTTCTTACCTTTGCAGTTGGTTATTGCTTTTCAGAAAATAGCTACAGACATTTTATACACTAATAATATCAACTAATCAAAAAACAATTAACAAACAATGAAGAAAACATTCAGACTCTTTTTGTTGGTGTTGCTCACGATTATGGGCACAACAACAGGTTGGGCAGAATTTGCTGACTTCGGCGTAGATCTGCGAGATGCCAACGGCGGTATAATAACTGCTGATGAGGTTAGCACAAGCCAGACTATCACGTTTGGTCTTGCGGTGAATGGCGCTCAAGTCACACGTGTGGAAGCAGAAGCAAGCAATGCCGTTGCAGTCCTTTCAGGTAAGACAGGCAACAACCATGGCTTACAGAGTTTCTTGGCTACAGTGCCCGTTGAAGGTCCTGTCGAGATTACTATGAGCACATGTAGTTGGGGCAACGCTGTAACAGTAAAGGATGCTGATGGCAATGATGCCGTTCCTACTTTCACTACAAAGAAGGGTGACGGCGGTAGTGGCTGCTACAAAGGCAATGGTGATGCAGACGAGAACGTTATCGCCGTAAAGTATGTTGGTGAGGCAACCACACTGACCATCAGTGGTGGTGGATATGTTGGCTGGTTCTCAGTCAAGGCTATCGATGCTTCATCATGCTCGGTTTCTTATTCTCTTGGCGATGTGGTGTGTCAGGGAACTATAGTTCCTGCAGGTGGAAGTTACGCTAAGGGTGACAAATATACCTTCCCAATTCAGAACCATACCCTTTACAAAGAAGGTTACACTCTGACAGGATGGACTGACGGCACTACGACCTATGAAGCAGGTCAAGAGATTACTCTTGAGAATGACCTTGCTCTTACTCCTGTATTTACAGAGAATACCGTTTCTCTTGCTGATCGTACTGAGGAGACTACTATAAAATGGAATTTCCGTAGAGACCAGGGTGCTCCTACTGTTGCATTCCAAAATGTAACAGGTGTTTGGGTTGCTCAGGCTAATGTAAATGGCAGTATCATCGATGTCAAGGCAGACTTCGACACCAACAATGGTGGTAAGTTTGCTAATGGCAACTGGACTGACTGGGCACAGTTGAACAATGGAACCAAGTGGACAGTTCCTTCTTGCAAGGGTGCAACTGTCAGTATTGAAGCGTTTGGTGATATGGGAGCTAGCGGTAAGACTGCTACAACAATAGACGGTCAGAGTGACTACACCAGTGGTAAGGCCATCAGCTACGAGATTGCCAGCAGTGCCGAGACTATTGACGTTGTCATCGGCAACGATGGTTCATACTATCGCTATATTCAGATAGTACTTCCTGTAGTGCAGAGCCAAGGTGATGAATCTTACGACAACGAAAGTGCCAAGGTTGTATGGTCTTTCTCTAACACAGAGGACATCAACGAGAATGTTGTTGACCCAGAGGGCATCTTCACCACTGTAGCAGCAAACCTCGGTGACAAGGTGACTATTGCAGGAACAGGCACAAGTCAAACACTTCCAGGCGTTACATTTGTTAAGCTTGCTCCATCAGCCAAGACTGATAAGGTGGAATGGAGTGTGAAGCCTGCTAAGGGACTGTCATTCATTCCTTCGAAGATAAGTGCTAACATTGTTCGTTTTGGTACAGATGTGGAGAATGGCGTTGTCGTTACTGCAAAGGCTGGCGACCGCGATGAGGTTACACTCGGTACATTCACAGCTCTGCGTGAGAGCAGAGACTACACCACAGACAAATTCAAGGATTCAAAGAATCTCACCAATACAATAGAGATTGAACTCACACCTGAGCAGCAGAAGTTGCTGGCATCAACAGATGGTGAAACCATTTCTGTATTTGCTACAGTAGGTGTAGGTTCAGGTAAGCAGGGAGGCTTCGCTAACGTTACCATCGAGGGTATCGTTGACGGTACCAAGGAGCCTGTTCCTACCTATTCACTCACAGTAGCGGGCGCTCCTGAGAATGGAGGTGAGGTAAAGAAATATCCATCAGCAGAGGTTTATGAGGAGGGCACAGAGGTTACTCTTACCGCTACTCCTAACTTCGGTTATCACTTTGTGAACTGGACTGACGCTCAGGGCGAGGTGGTTTCTGAGGAGGCTAAGTTTACCTATACTGTCAATGCCGAGGCTGCTCTCACAGCAAACTTCACCGCCGTAAATACCTATGAGCTGAAGTACACCGTAGATGGTGCTAATAAATACATGGTTCAGCCAACACCTGCTCCAGAGATGGTTGATGGCAAGATGATGTATGAGGAAGGCACTAAGGTTACTCTTGAGGCAAGCCAGTATGAGGGTCTTGTAACCTTCAACAACTGGAGCGACGGCCAGACCACAAGTTCTATCACTGTTGAGATGAACGAGGATGTTGACATTACAGCCGTTTACTCTCAGGCAGACATCATCGCTGGCTGGGATTTCTACAAGGCAGGCAACAATGGCAGAGTAGCTGATTTTGCTGCTGCAGACAATGAAGCAGACGCCCTGAGCCTTGTGAAGACTGGTACTACCACTACAGCAGGCTGGCTCGACAAGAGCACAGAGAAGGGCGGTGGCTATGAGTCATTCAAGGGTGCAGCAGTAAACTGGCAGGTTGGCGATGCTGAAGGTGATGTGGGTAACTTCCATTGGCAGACCAAGGTCAATGCTGAGGCATTCACCGACATCAAGGTTCAGTTCCAGATGCTCTACAACTACAATGCTTATCAGACATACAACGCAGAGTACTCTCTCGACGGCGAGAACTGGACTGCATTTGGTTCGGTTGCAATGTCTGGTGCTAAGACACCTGCAAGCTTCAGTGAAACGCTGCCTGAGGCATGTAACAATCAGGCATCTCTCTACATCCGCATGATAGCTGACAAGACCTCTGGCATTGATGGTGCTTCATCTAAGAATGATGGCAACACTCTGGCTATGTTCTTCATCACAGGTACACCAAAGATTATTGATGATGGCACAGCACCAGTTATGCAGAGCAGTGTGCCTGCTATGGGCAGCACCAATGCAAGTGCCAACGGCAAGATTGTGCTCACCTTCGACGAGAAGGTCAAGGTGGCAGAGGGCGCTACGGCTACTCTGAATGACCTCAAGCTCACTCCTAAGGTTAGCGGCAAGACAGTTGTCTTCGAGTACAAGGGCCTGAGCTACTCTACAGACTACACCTTCACTCTGCCTGCAAATAGCGTTGCTGACCTCACTGACAACTATATTCAAGAGGCTATCACAATCAACTTCACCACGATGACTCGTCCTACAGTAGAAAAGTCTCCATACGACGTTACAGTTTCTACCGTAGAAGAGCTGAAGGCAGCCATCAATACAGCCAACACTCGTGCAGACCAGAACACTCGCTTCCGTATCTTCATTAAGAATGGCACCTATGTGCTGCCACGTGGAGCAATGAAGCACTATCGCCACACTAACGGCAAGAGTGGTGCTGAAGAGATTGTCTATTATGAGGGTGATGAAAAAGACCCAATAACCTACATAAATGCAAGCAACGTTTCGTTCATAGGTGAGAGCCGCGATGGTGTCATCATTACCAACGACGAACCAGATGAAGATGATTTGTTATTCAATGGTCAATATGGTGTTGCCAGCATTTTCGAAGGCATTGGCAGTAGTGATGTGTTCCAGATCAGCAGTACCTCAACAGGCCTCTACTGGCAGGATCTGACTGTCTCTACTGGTATGTCTGACGGTCGTGGTCGAGACATCGCCATCCAGGATAAGGGCAAAAAGAACATTTATAAGAATGTATGCCTGCACGGCTATCAGGACACTTGGACATCTAACAACAACAATGGCCTTTACTTCTTCGACGGAGGCATTATCCGCGGACGTACTGACTACATCTGTGGTAAGGGTGACATTTACTTCAAGGAGGTAGAATTCCAGCAGATAGCTGGTGGCTATTGTGCTGTTCCTTCTCAACCTGCCAATATAGGTTGGGTGATGAAAGACTGTGTGATTAACGGTGATGGCGATGGTGTTGACGGCAACTATACTCTTGGTCGTCCTTGGGGTAGCGGAACTCCTGTAGCTCTTTGGATAGACACCAAGATGAACGTTATTCCTTCAGCTGTTGGTTGGAACGAGATGAGTGGTGGATGGCCTGCACGCTTTGCAGAGTATAATTCTACAACTGCATCAGGTTCTTCAGTCAGTCTTGATGGCCGTAAGAAGGTATTTGCTGAAACTCACCAGAATAATCCTGAACTTACCAGTGATGAGGCATCATACTATAGCGATATGAGCAATATGTTTGGCGATTGGGACCCAACACTGGCAACAGAACAGGCTCCAGCAGTGCAGAATGTAGTGCTCAATGGCAACAAACTCTCTTGGGATGACAGCAACTATGCTTCGCTCTATGCTATCGTGAAGAATGGTGAGGTTGTCGATTTCACAATAGAGAACACCTATGATATCAGCACTGTTTCCACTCAGAGTCTGGGAGCTAAGTCAGACGTTACCACCACAAGTGATGAGTGGGCTGTTCGTGCTGCCAACGAGATGGGTGGTCTTGGTGAGGCAACAGTTGCCAAAGACCCGACAGCCGTAGAGGTCGTTGAGGCTGCTACTGAGGCAAAGGCTGCTGAGGGAGCATTCGTCATTGGCGGCAAGGTGGTTATCCTTAAGGCAGGCAAGCAGTATAATGCTGCTGGCGCAAGGATTAAGTAATAATCCACACCTTATTTATATATAACAGGGCAGGCTCGCATTTGTGCGAACCTGCCTTTCTTTTGTCTGAGGACGAGTTTTTAAGTAGTATGGTATAGAGGCAAAAAGTTCCAGAGGCTCTGGACAGAGTGTACAGAGCCTCCGTACAGAGTGTACAGAGCCCCTGTACTAAGTGTTCGGAGCCTCCGGACAGTGTGTTCCAGTTTGCTTTGAAAATTTTGGAACAAGATATAGTGTCTGCAAATACGTTCTTTGTGTATTGGAGCAAAGGTGGTGGTATTTGTTAAACGTAGTTAAAAAAGAGACCTTATCGTTGTTTAGACCTTTAATTTGTTGTAACTTTGTAACGAAGTTTTTTTACTAACACAAGATAAATAACTAAACTAAACAATTAATCTTATGAAGAAACTATTACAAAAAATGTCGTTGCTCGGCATGCTGCTTATGCTTTGTATAGGCAGTGCTTATGCTGAGGATGTGACTGCTACGTGGAATTTCCGTAGTGGCAGTGAATTCTTTACCAATCAGTTCATCTTTCAGGGAAATTCTGGAACTTTGAACTCAGATGTAGATGACATCAAACTTGCTGTTGATGCAACAAGTGGCAAGTTCTCAACTGAAGGTCGCTCAGACTGGGCTCAGTTCAATGCTGGCGCTATTCTGAAGGTGCCTGTAAAGACCACAAGAGATATAGTTGTGGCTGTTGCTTACGATGCTAACAGGGTTTCTGTTGGAGCAGATCAGATAACCACTGCTCAAGCAGAGTTCTCTCATAAAGCAACAACAACAGAGGTTACAGCAGGCTATGTTGAGATAACAGCCAGTGCCAATAGCTACATTGGTTTGATAAAGGTAACTCATGTTGACCCTCTGCAGGAGAAGCAGATTTATGCTCCTGATTTTGAAAAGTGGGAAACTTACGAAAAGAATACTGATAACGGTACTCCAACCGAATATACAGTTCCTTTCAAGACAAAGTATAGCAAAGAGGATCTGTCTATGACCCTTTGGCAGACTAACGTTTATAAGTCTGGTGCAGGTAAGGTGTCAAAGTCAACAGAGGGTTATCTCTGTGCTATGAAGGCTCAGACAGATGAAAACAATGGTACAATTACAACAGGGGCTTTTGCGAGTGTTACAAGGGTTAAGTATTTCCACATTGCTACAGGTGGCAAGCGCGGTTGGGGACTCAAGGTAAAGGGTACCAAGGCTGATAACACACAGGACGAAGACTGGGTAACAGTATATAATACGGTTACTGACGGCAATGGTGCTGCAGTGGAGGTGAAGGATATCAATCGTACCAACGTTCAGCTTCAGTTCTTTAACCTGAATAAGGGCAATTATGCATCTCTTTATGATTTGGAAGTATATGGTATGGTTGACCTTTCTCAGCAGCCAATGCTTGGCAGTTTCGATGCAAATGGTGTGACATACTATGCTGCTGACATTTTCGATGAGGACGATGAAGGCAACAATGTTGCTACAATAGAGCTTTCAAAGAAAGTTCCTATGGTTGACGAGACAAATAATCCTCTGACAAACATTGTAGTAGATAACGGTGATATTACATCTGTTACATATACTCCTGCTAATGGTGGCTGTAAGGTTACATTTGTTGTGGAGACAGCAGGTAAGACCGCTAATTACATAGCTACATTTGTGCAGAAGCCAGATTACACACTCTCTTACTACAATCTTGACGGTTCGCTTATAGGTTCTCATATTCGCGAGAAGGATCAGACCATCGGTGAGTTTGACTATACAGAGGGTGATGTGACTGGTGTTCCTGAAGGATTCAAGTTCCGTGGTTGGTTTATTCGTCCTGCTGCTCTTACGAAGTACAGTGTTGACGAAGTGATAACCAGCGACATTAACCTCTATGCTCGTGCAACAAAGATAGAAGACGGCACAGGTGTTTACACATACGACCTTACTCAGGCTTCTTTCGATGCAGACGACCATGATGCATTCACTTCTGTAGGCAGTGGCAAGTACCATAACAATCATGGATGGATATTCCAGAGTGGTGACCAAGTGAAACTTTCCGTTGGTGGTGATGCAAAGATTATCGTAACAGGCTGTAAATATTCTGCAGAGGGTAAGTCTGTAACAGTTTCTGTGGAGGCTGGTAAAGTGACCCCAACTGAGATACCTGTTGACAGAGAGAATGACGGAGTTACAACGGCTCTTGAATATACTGGTGACGCGACAGACGTAGTGCTGACCATGACTGGTACTACTTATATTCACGCTATCTCTGTAGTAAATCTCTCAGGTGACATTGTAAAAGAGACAGAAGGCTATCATGTAGTAAAGGCTGGTGACGTGAATTCTCTGCTTGATGCTATCGCTTATGCTTCAGCAACGAACTCAACTCCTGAGGCTACACCTATAAAGATATTCGTGCCAAATGGCACTTATGACCTTGGAGAGACAGCTCTAACTCAGGTTTCTGGTTACAATATCTCAATTATTGGCGAGTCACAGGACGGAGTTAAAATTATAAATGCACCAGATAAGTCTAACGAGGGTATTGGCACTACTGCAACTATTTACAATACATCAAGCAACTTCTATATGCAGGATATTACCTTGCAGAATGATCTCGACTACTACAACTCAGGTTCAGCAGGTCGCGCAGTGTGCCTTTGGGATAAGGGTACCAACAATATCTTTAAGAGAGTGAAGATGCTGTCTTATCAGGATACATACTATTCTAACAACGATGCAGGAAAGCAGTACTGGACTGACTCCGAGATTCACGGAACAGTTGACTTTATCTGTGGTGGTGGTGATATCATCTTTGAGAATACCAAACTCTGTGTAGAGCCTCGTTATGCAGATAAGGCAGGTGAATGCACAATCACAGCTCCAACAACAGCTACTGATTATGGCTATGTATTCAACAACTGTACAATTGAGAGCCATGCAACGTCTTACAACCTCGGACGTTCTTGGCAGAATACACCAAAAGCTGTTTATCTGAACACTAAGATGAATCAGGAGCCAATCTCCACTCGTTGGAACCTTTCTGGTATGAACAATATTGATATGGCAGTAGCTGCTGAGTATAACTCAAAGGACATGAATGGCAACGACGTTACGCCTGCAGCAGGAACCCAGCAGACATTCAAGAACAAGAATACAACTTTGACAATCGTTCTGACTGAGGCAGAAGCTGCTAAGTACACTTCAGCTAATATGTTTGGCGAGTGGGCTCCAGAGACAAAGGCTGCTGATGCTGATAAGCCTAAGGCAACAATCAAGAATGGCGTAATCACTATCACTCCTGCTAACGGTGGTGATGCTGGTGTTTACCTCATCGAGAAGGATGGCGAGTTCCTCAAGCTGACATCTGAGACTGAGGTAGTAGTTGAGGAGAACCTGCCAGAGAGCTTCGGCAATGATGTAACAGAATTAGCTCCAGTTTACACCGTTCGTGCTTCTAACGCAATGGGTGGCTTCGGTGAGGCTGCTATAGCAACAGACCCAACAGCTGTAGAGGTTGTTGAGGCTGCTCCAGAGGCAAAGGCTGCTGAGGGTGCTTTCGTCATTGGCGATAAGGTGGTTATCATCAAGGATGGCAAGCAGTTCACAGCTGCTGGTGCTCGCATCAAGTAAGCAGAGGTTGCTTATATAATATATAAGGTGGGGAATCCTATAGGGTTTCCCACCTTTTTGTTAAACGTAGTTAAAAAGTTGCTTTTGCCTTCTTTTTGTTGTACCTTTGCATGTGAATTTGGTATAAAGTGCACTTATGTCAACAAAGAAAAGACGCAAGAATAACAATGGTCGCGGACTTCAGGCCGTGACTCTGTGTATTAGTACATCGCTGGTTCTCATATTGTTGGGACTGGTGGTATTTATAGGTTTGACAGCCCATAACCTTACTGGTTACGTGAAGGAAAACCTCACCGTTACGGTGATGTTCGGCGAGGATGTGTCAAACCACGATGCAGCAGTAATATGTCGCAGAATTCAAACTCGTCCTTACGTGTTGAGTCTGGAGTATATCACTCGCGACCAGGCTCTGAAGGAGCAGACAGCGGCATTGGGCACTGACCCATCGGAGTTTCTTGGTGGCAACCCCTTCGTGCCTTCTGCAGAGCTGCACCTGAGGGCAAGTTGTGCCAATGCTGACTCGCTGAGGTGGATAGCTAAGGACCTGAAGGGTTACAGACAGGTGGCTGAGGTGAGTTACCAGAAGGATCTGATGGAGAGCGTTAACCGCAATCTGCAGAAGGTTATGCTGGTGATGATGGTTATCGCCGTATTGCTTACGCTTGTTTCGTTCTCACTGATAAATAATACGGTGAAACTGAGCATTTACGCTCGCCGCTTCACTATCAACACGATGAAACTGGTGGGTGCTTCATGGGGCTTCATCAGAAGACCGTTCCTGGGTCTTGCTGTGCTCGAGGGACTTGTTGCAGGCATTATAGCCGACTTGGTGCTGGCTGGTGGTGTGTATGCACTCTACACCTATGAGAAGGATATCACCGCTGTGGTAACATGGGAGGTGCTTGCCATTACTGGTGCTGCTGTGTTGCTGTTCGGACTGCTCATCTCTACGGTGTGCACATTCGTATCTGTGACCCACTTCTTGAGAATGCCAACAAAGAGACTTTATAAGATTTAGTTAATAGTTCGTGGAAAAGGAAAATTTCGCTTTTGGTAAGATAAACTTCATCATGATAGGCATCAGTATGCTTATCGTGGTGATAGGTTTTATAATGATGACAGGTGCTTCGTCTGACGCGACACATTTTGATGCTGAGATATTCTCGCCAATGCGCATCAGTGTGGCTCCTGTAGTATGTTTCGTCGGCTTCGTATCAGTAATAGCTGGCATCATGTACAGACCTAAGAAAGGGGAGGGTAGCAAATGAATTGGTTAGAGACAGTGATTATCGCTATAGTAGAGGGACTGACTGAGTTTCTCCCAGTATCTTCTACTGGTCACATGATTATCACACAGAACCTGTTGGGCATCAAGCAGGGCGACCCATTTGTTCATGCCTTCACCTTTATCATTCAGTTTGGCGCCATTTTATCGGTGGTTTGCCTCTATTGGAAGCGCTTTTTCCAGTTCGATAACACCCCTGCGCCAGCTGGTAGTAATCTTTTCCAGCGTCTGAAGCACCGCTTCTCTTTCTATTGGTTGCTGATAGTGGGTGTGGTGCCAGCAGTGGTTGTGGGCTTGCTCGCCAAGAAATCGGGTGTGCTCGACTGGCTCCTCGACAGTGTTGAGGTGGTTGCCATCATGCTCGTAGTGGGTGGTGTGTTCATGCTCTACTGCGATAAGTTGCTCAACAAGGGCATAGACGAGAATAATAAGGTAAACGAGAAGCGTGCCTTCAAGATAGGTCTGTATCAGTGTATATCTGTTATCCCAGGTGTGTCACGCTCTATGGCTACCATCGTGGGTGGTATGGCTCAGGGACTCACTCGCAAGCGTGCAGCGGAATTCTCATTCTTCCTTGCCGTACCTACTATGGCGGGAGCCACTCTGCTCGATTTGCTCGACCTGCTGAAGGAAGATGCCTCATGGGCTACCAGCCATAATATCGCTATGCTGCTCTTAGGCTGTGGTGTGGCATTCATCGTGGCTCTGCTGGCTATGAAGTGGTTTGTCGCTTTCCTTTCCAAATATGGTTTTAAGGCATTCGGCATTTACCGCATCATCGTTGGCAGCATCATCATAGCACTGCTGCTGACAGGACATTCACTGGCAATGGTTGACTGATGAACTTCGTAGAAGGCGAGATACTACATATCAACAAGCCTTATGGCATGTCCAGCTTTGGTGCACTGGCATTCGTTCGCACTCGCATCTCTAAGGCTGTGGGTGTTAAGCGTGTAAAGACTGGCCATGCGGGCACTCTCGACCCCCTTGCCACTGGGGTGCTGATACTCTGCACAGGTAAGTGTACCAAGATGATACCCACCCTGCAGTACCACTCCAAGGAATATACTGCCACCCTGCAGTTTGGTGCCACCACGCCCAGTTACGATATGGAGCATCCAGTCAATGCCACTTTCCCCACTGAGCATATAACAGAGGAGAGGATAAAGGCTGTGCTGGAACAGTTTAAGGGCGACATAATGCAGGTGCCTCCCACCTATAGTGCCGTGAAGAAAAATGGCGATCGTGCCTATGAGCTGAGGAGGCGAGGCGAGGATGTAAAACTCGATGCTAAGCCTGTTCACATAGATGATATAGAACTCCTGTGGTTTGATCCAGAGAAGATGCAGGCTCAGATAAGGGTGGAATGTGGCAAGGGCACCTATATCCGTGCTTTGGCTCGCGACATAGGTAGAGCCTTGGATAGTGGGGCATATCTTACTCAGCTCTGTCGCACTCGTTTGGGCGATGTTCGCATCGAAGACTGCATAAAGCTCGACGACTTCCAAGAGTGGCTTGATGGAGTAAGTACAAAGTGACAAAGTACAAGGTACAAAGTGACAAGAAACTTTCAATATTCAATTTTCAACTTTCAATATACTAAATGAAACTATCTCAGTTTGATTTCAACCTTCCAAGTGCTCAGGTGGCATTATATCCACACAGCATAGAACGTACAGTGACCAATGACAAAGGCGAGGAGACCACATTCTCGCTCAAGCGCCCTGATGAGTGCCGCATGGTTGTTGTGCATAAGAAGTCACAGAAGATAAGCCTTTACAAATCAGACGCCAAGGGTAAGGCTATCAAGGATGAGGATGGTAAGAAACAGCCCCTCACACTGCTTGATATCTTCGATTATTTCGGCGAAAACGATATGTTTGTGTTTAATAACACGAAGGTATTCCCTGCACGTCTCTATGGTACCAAAGAAAAGACAGACGCCAAGATAGAGGTGTTCCTGCTGCGCGAGCTGAACCAGGAGATGCGCCTCTGGGATGTGCTCGTGGAGCCAGCCCGTAAGATACGTATCGGCAACAAGCTCTTCTTCAATCAGGAAGGCACTCTTGTGGCAGAGGTGATAGACAACACCACATCGCGTGGTCGCACCCTGCGCTTCCTCTACGACTGCTCACATGAGGAATTCAAGAAGTCCATCTTTGCACTCGGCGAAGCACCTCTGCCACGCTATATCATCGACCATAAGGGTAAGGACGGACAGCTAGACCGTCCCGTGACAGACGAAGATTTCGAGGATTTTCAGACCGTCTTTGCTACTGAGGAGGGTGCTGTTACAGCTCCTTCTACTGGTCTGCATTTCACTCGTCAGATGATGAAGCGTCTCGACATTCATGGCATAAAGACAGCCTTTATCACTCTGCATTGCGGACTGGGTAACTTCCATCCTATCGAGGTGGAGGACCTGAGCAAGCACAAGATGGATTCTGAGGAGATGCACGTTTCAGAAGAGACTTGCAACATCGTCAATAGTGCCAAGAAGGCTGGTCATCACATCTGTTGCGTAGGAGCCAGTGTGCTCAAGGCTACAGAAACCGTAGTGGGTACTGATGGCTATATCAAGGCTTACGACGGATGGACAAACAACTTCATCTTCCCACCATACAACTACGGACTGGCCGACTCTTGTATCGTAAACCTCTATCATCCTAAGTCAACCATGATGATGGCAACCTGCGCCTTTGGTGGCTACGACCTCGTGATGGAGGCATACAGACAGGCCGTTAAGGCTGGCTACAGCTTTGGTTGCTTTGGCGATGTGATGCTGATAGTGAACGATTGATAGGTTCAAAAGGTTCAAGAGTTCAAGGATGCATAAGGTGTATCTTGGCATAGGAACAAACTTGGGTGATAAGGAGGGCAATATCCTTAGAGCCTACGAACTGATAAGGGATAGGGTAGGAGAGATAGTAAAACGCTCCACCTTATATAATACGGAACCATGGGGATTTGAATCAGAGAACTCCTTCCTCAACTCCGTAATTTGCGTTGAAACCGCACTTTTTCCTCGTCAGTTGCTCCAAACGACGCAACAGATAGAGCATGAAATGGGGCGCACCAACAAGAGCACAGATGGCAAATATCACGATAGAATCGTGGATATCGACATTCTGCTCTATGACGATTTGAAGGTAAATGAGCCCGATCTCGTCATTCCTCATCCGCTGATGAAGGAACGGGATTTTGTCATGAAACCGCTCTTGGAAATTAAGAATGAAGAGTTAAGAATGAAGAGTTAAGTTCCGAGCTTTGCTCGCCTGAGCACCTACGGANNCGGAGCGCAAGAATGAAGAATAATATAGATAGCTAAAACGAAAACCTGAATGAATATATGAAGAAGTTTTTAACTATAATTGCAGTTTTGCTGACAACAGCCTTTGCTGTAGCAGCAGAGAAGACCGTAAAGGTAAATGTAACTAACACTTACGGCAAGGCTCGCAAGGCTGTGCCAGTAGTGGTGAAGCTCGATGGCACCACTCAGTCTGCCCTCGTCAAGCTCGATGGCAAGGAGGTTCCTTGTCAGCTCGACGACCTTGATGATGACGGACTATTTGATGAGCTATCTTTCGTAACTGATATGAAGAAGCAGGAGCAGCAGGTGTTCGATGTGGTGCTCTCTGATGAGGGGGCACCTCGTGAGTATCCTGCTGTGTGCTATGGTGCTATTGCTATTCGGGATAGAGCAGCCAAGAACCAGAAGCACATGCCGATAAACTCTGTCACATTCCCTAAGGGGAGCAATCCTTACCAGTATATCTTCCCTCACGGAGCCGTGATGGAGAACGATATGGTGGGCTTCCGTGCTTATTGCGACCATCGTCAGTCTATCGACTATTACGGTCATCAGCAACTCAAGGCTGACATAGCCGAGACAGCTTTCTATCCTACAGCAGAGCAGAAGGCAGCAGGTTCTGGTGACGATGTATTGTGGACAGGCTCTACTCCAGGTTGTGGCACCATGCATGCTTGGGATGCCAAGAAAGGGCGGACAATAATGTACGAGAACGTGCGCAATACCACGATGGAGGTAGTATCAGCAGGTGCTGTTCGCACTGTGTTGCGTCTTACCAATCGTGCTTGGCAACCAGTATCTTTCTGCAAACCAGTTGATGTGGTGACCACCTACACCCTCTATGCTGGGCATCGTGATGTGCAGGTAGATGTTAAGTTCTCTCACCCTGTTGAGGGACTGCCACTCGCCATTGGCACGGTGGATATAGCCGATCCAAAAGGGGCTGAGGAGCATTCCGACTGCAAGGGATTGCGTGGCTGCTGGGGTAATGCCTGGGCAGGCAACAATCCCAAGGTGTATGTTCAGCATACTGTAGGACTTGCCGTGAACATTCCTGAGAGATACTATAAGAGCGAGACCCGTTTCTCTGATATGGACAAGGAGCAGATAGGCACCTTCAACGAGAAGAATGGCAAACTCAACATGCCTAACCAGGCACTCATAGATATCGTAGGCACAGATACTGACCACCTTAACTACTGGTTTGCTGCCACTTGCGATTTCGAGAGCTTTGGCTTCAAGAATTCCAAGGCATGGTTCTCTTTCCTCGATGAGTGGAAGAAGGAGCTTGCATCACCTGCGGTGGTTCAAATTAATAATTAGGCTCCGAGCTTGCTCGAAAACTATCAATTGTCAACTATCAATTATCAATTATAACAAAAAACATGGAAGCTGTATTTTCTTACATCATCGGCCTTGGTGCCGCTGTCATGATGCCAATCATCTTCACCATCCTTGGTGTTTGTATCGGCATTAACTTCTCAAAGGCTCTCAAGTCTGGTCTCTTCGTGGGCGTAGGTTTCGTAGGCCTTAGTATTATTACTGCTCTGCTCGTTGACACTATGTCTCCAGCCCTTTCTAAGGTGGTAGAGATTTATGGTCTTGAGCTTCAGGTGTTCGACATGGGTTGGCCTGCTGCTGCCTCAGTGGCTTACAACACCCTCGTGGGTTCATTCATCATCCCTGTCTGCCTTGGTGTTAACCTTGTGCTCCTGTTGCTTGGCTGCACTCGCACAGTCAACATCGACCTGTGGAACTACTGGCACTTCGCCTTCATCGGCGCTGTATGCTACTTCATGACTAATTCTATAGCATGGGGCTTCTTCGCTGCTATCGTTTGTTACATCATCACCCTCGTGCTGGCTGATGTCACAGCTAAGAAATTCCAGAAGTTCTATCCAGGCATGGACGGCATCTCTATCCCACAGCCATTCTGTCAGGGTTTCATGCCTTTCGCTGTGGTAATCAACAAGGTGCTCGACTACATCCCAGGCATCAACAAGGTACACATCGACTCTGAGGGCATGAAGAAGAAGTTCGGTCTCTTTGGCGAACCACTCTTCCTTGGTGTGCTCATTGGCATCATCATCGGCTGCTTGGCTTGCCGTGACTGGGACGAGATAGTAGCCAATATTCCTAAGACCCTTCAGATAGGTATCAAGATGGGTGCTGTGATGGAGCTCATTCCACGTATCACCTCACTCTTCATCGAGGGTCTGAAGCCAATCGCTGAGGCTACCAAGGAACTCATCGCCAAGAAGTTTGGTGAGGACAAGGAACTCTACATCGGTATGTCACCAGCACTCGTTATCGGACATCCAACCACTCTCGTGGTATCATTGCTCCTCATCCCTGTAACCCTGATTCTTGCAGTAGTATTGCCAGGCAACCAGTTCCTGCCACTCGCTTCTCTTGCAGGCATGTTCTATGTATTCGTAATGATACTGCCTTACACCAACGGCAATGTGCTCCGCTCATTCATCGTGGGGCTGGTTATGATGGCTATAGGTCTGTATTTCGTAACATGGATGGCAGGCGACTTCACCAGTGCTGCTCACACCGTGGCACAGATACACCCAGACGATAAGACCGTTCAGGTGCCAGCAGGTTTCCAGGCAGGTGCGCTCGACTTTGCTTCAAGCCCACTCTCTATGCTCATCTATGCTTGCGTTAAGTACATCTCTTACATTGGTGCAGGCATCCTCACTATCCTTACTTGCGGACTCGTAGTTTGGAACAGAATGAGAATTAATAAGAAGTAAAAATTTAGGAGTTAAGAGGAGTTAAAGGAGTTAACGCTCGCAGAGCTCGCTAAGGAGTTAAAGACAATACCTGAGCGCCTCAACAGTAATGTCCCTCTAACACCCCTTAACTCCCCCTTAATACCCCTTAACTCCCCCTTAATACCCCTTAACTCCCCAAAAATAAAAAGAATATGAAAAAGATTTTTGCAATCGCTATGCTGGCAGTATCTCTTACAGCCAGCGCTCAGGAGGCTGACCGCTACGTTGGCGCTCAGCACGTAAAGTTCCAGACGGCTTGCCATCCATGTGATGTTAAGCATTATGACACCAAGAAACTGCGTGAGCGTTTCGTGATGGAGAAGGTGATGGAGGCTGACTCTATCCTTCTTACCTACTCACACTACGACCGTTTCATCTTTGGTGGTGCAATGCCTGTCACCAAGACCTTGAAGCTCGAGAACTTCTGGGAGCTCGGTCTCGATGTAGATAAGAGCATCAAGGAGAAGTATTTCCTTTACAATCGTGAGATAGGTATCGTAAACTGCGGTCTTGGCGATGGTGTGGTAATCGTTGACGGCAAGGAGTATGCCCTCTCTCCAAAGGAGGCTCTCTACATTGGTCGTGGTCACATAGGTAAGGATAAGGACGTGAACAAGGTTGTTGAGTTCCGTTCTAAAGACCCAAAGAACCCTGCTAAGTTCTACCTCAACTCAGCCACCGCTCACCAGCACTACAAGACCCAGTGGATCACCCTCGACGGACGTAAGGGTTCGCTCAAGGCAGCTGTTTGGGGACCAGTAGGCACAGTGGAAGAGGCTAACAACCGTACCGTTTACAAGCTCATCGTCAACGATGTGCTCGAGGAAGGTCCTTGCCAGCTCCAGCTCGGTCTCACCCAGCTCAACCCAGGTGCTGTGTGGAACACTATGCCACCTCACACTCACGGTCGTCGTATCGAGGCTTACTATTACTTCAACCTGCCAGAGGGTCAGACCATCTCTCACGTGATGGGTCAGCCTCAGGAGTCACGCAACGTATGGCTTCACAACGAGCAGGCTATCATGTCACCTGAGTGGTCTATCCACGCAGCAGCAGGCACTTACTACTATACCTTCATCTGGGGTATGGCAGGTGAGAACCTCTACTACAACGATAAGGACAACATTCCTGTGATAGATATCAGGTAAGACTCACCCCCAGCCCCTCTCTTGCCACTTCGTTAGAGAGGGGAGGTATATGAAAGGTCTTACTAAAATATAATGGTTGCTACTGTTTGGTAGCAACCATTTTCTGTAATATAGGAAAACAACAATTCTGTTGTAATTGCTCCCCTCTTTTCAAGAGTTTCTGCCCCTCGGGGTATCGGACGCGCGAATGCGCTACGCTTGCCAGAGCAAGAAACGAGGGGATTAGAGGGGAGTTGGGGGATGAGTCTTTTTACTCAGGATTCTTTGAATCCATACAGATTGTTACTGGTCCGTCGTTCTCTAATGCCACCTTCATGTAGGCACCAAACTCGCCAGTTCCTACGGGCTTGCCAAGGTCTTCTGACAGTTTCTTGACGAAAGCCTCATAGAGCGGTACGGTGATGTCGTGACTGCCAGCCCTCAGGTAACTGGGGCGGTTGCCCTTCTTGTAGCTTGCCCATAGGGTGAATTGCGACACCACTATGATGTCGCCCCCTACGTCCATGATGCTCTTGTTCATCACTCCCTGTTCGTCGTCAAACACTCTCAGGCCTGTTATCTTCCTCGACAGCCAGTCTATGTCCTGCTGTGTGTCGTCATTGGCACAGCCCAGTAGCACGAGGTAGCCTTGCCCTATCTCCGCCTTGAGGTAGGATGTTCCGTCGTCGTTTACGATACTTACTGATGCCTTGTTAACTCGTTGTATTACTGCTCTCATAACTATGAACTATGAACTGTGAACTATGAACTATGAACTATGAACTGTTAAAACCTCCTTCCTATTGAAGCATATACCGACCAGTTAGAGAAGCGGCCAGAGGTGTTCTCGTGTCCGAACTTGAAGGTGTTAAACTGTCCGTAGGTGCGCACAAACCAGTTTTTCCAGTTATACACCGCTGCTATTCTTCCGTCAAAGTTCACCCTCACCTTATTAGGTGTCTTGGTCACATCGCCGTCGCCCACCACTTTGTAGTCGTCTATGTCGAGCGATTCCTGTTCCTCTATTGGTACATCGCCTATGTATTCAAACTCGTATCTGTACAGTTTAGTTCTGTTGTATAGTGTCAGCATAGGCATCGCCATGATGTTTATCACCAATCCGCGCGCTGGCACCCAGTTGTAGGCATAGCCCACACCTATGCTTGCCTGGTCCACCTTTATCTTGCCCACACCCTGCATCACGAACAGCATCGCCGTGTTGTTCGACGATTCATAGTTGGTCCTGGCGTGGAAGTACATAGCTCCAGCTATCAGCGAACCTGCCGAGCGTCTCTGTATGAGCGACGGAGTGTATGCAGCCAGATATGAGAACCTCTTACTATTAAATATGTAATAGCCGTCTATGAACATCGTTCTCACGTTTATCGGCTCGTCAATCTTTGCCGAGGTAGACTCGTCCATCGTCTCGCCTTCAAACTTGCCCTTGAACGATACGGTTGGCGTATCACTGCTGTAGTTGGTTATGCTGCCGTTTATGGCGTAGTTAGAGCCGCTGAAGCTGAGCGAGAATATCGAACCCTCGCCGTTCAGTATCTTGGAGTATCCTATGCCGTAACTTCTGTAGGCTATCGCTGCACCCAGCGATGTGGCGGCATTGTTGCTCGTCTTGGCAGTCA
This sequence comes from Prevotellaceae bacterium UBA2738, assembly GCA_002353585.1. GTDB lineage: Bacteria > Bacteroidota > Bacteroidia > Bacteroidales > Bacteroidaceae > Prevotella. The sequence continues at coordinate 30,772 of DEJW01000006.1, forward strand.
GCAGTCCCTCCAGTCCTGCAAAGTTCCAGTCTGTCTCCAGTTTCAGCGAGGCATGGTTCACCGTTGTGGTCAGTTCGGCAGTCCATTCCTTCTCAGGCACATCGATGTATGCAGAGTCTATGCCCTTCACGGTGGAGTAGTCCATGTAGTCCTTCACCCACTGTATCAGTTTGGGCAGTTTGCGCTTCTGTTTCGTCTGGTTCTCTTGAGCCGCAGCAGTCATGCTGAGCATGAGCAGTGCCATGGTGTATATAAAAAGGTGTTTCATGTTCATAAGTGCAAAGGTACTAATAAAATTTGATAAAATAGGTTTGAAATACATAACAAACCCTTTGGAGTGTTAACGAAGGTTAATGCAATAGGGAAAAATAGAACAAAATATACGCATATAGTATAAGTTGTAGTAATTTTGCACACCGAAATCAAAAATGTGCAAAAAACGTACATTCAGGATAGCAAGATTATAAAGTATAAAGTATAAAGGATAAAGTATAAAGTGTAAAGTATGAAAAAGGTTTTTTTGCTTATAGCAACAACAATTCTTAATTCTTCAATCCTCATTCTTGATTCTCACGCAGGTGGCATGATGTCTAACACCAACCAGAATGCAGCATTCATTCGTAACCCAGCGCGTGACGGTGCCATAGGCATCGATGGTGTGTATTCTAACCCTGCTGGTGTGGCTCTCATGCCTGAAGGCTGGCACATGTCACTCAACTGGCAGCTTGCCTGGCAGCGTCGTATCGTTGACACTCAGAATCCAGTCTTTATGCGCGATGCCAACAATGGTGGCAAAGACAGCAAGCACTATCGTGGTATAGCAACAGCTCCATTCCTGCCATCAGTACAGTTGGCTTACAACTGGAAGAAGTTCTCTTTCCAGGCATCAGGAGCCGTTTCAGGTGGTGGTGGTAAGTGTACCTTCGACAGCGGTCTGGGCTCATTCGATGCAGCCATAGGTCGTGTGTGGGTTGGTATGCTCTCACCAGTAGCTAATAATCTCAACAACCTCTTCAGTGCTTACGGACTTCATGCCAAGGCACCTGTATCTACAGGCTACAGCAGCAATGGCTTCATGGAGGGTAAGCAGTATTACTTTGGTGGTACCATTGGTGCAGCCTATAAGATAGTTGATAAAGAGAACATCAAGGTCAGCGGCTATGCTGGCGTGCGTTTCCTCTATGGTATGGCAGGCTACAAGGCTGAGATCACTGATATCAAGGTGCAGACCACTGACGGTGCACAGCCTCTCGCAACTTACATCAACAACATAAGCAACTCCATCTACCAGGCAGGCGTAGAGGCAGCCATGGTGGGCAATCAGCAAGCCCTGCAGGCAGTCACCAAGGCTGGACAGGACCTCTCTGAGCAGTCAGGTCAGCTCGCTAAGTATTATAATGGTGTATATCTGCAGAGCGACCAGAACGGCTTCGGCGTATGTCCTATCATAGGTCTCGACGTGAAGTATCAGTGGGTAAACTTCGCCTTCAAGTATGAGTTCCGCACCAAGATGAACATGACCAACAGCTCTACCGTCAAGGAGGCAGGACTCTTCTCAGCAGTCAACCAGTTTGTCGATGGCACCAGCGTGCGTGAAGACACTCCAGCCCTGCTCACCCTCGGTCTTGAGCTTGAGCCTCTCAAGGGTCTGCGCTTCGATGTTGGCTACCACCACTTCTACGACCGTCAGGCAAGGAAGACCTACTTCGATGCCAACGGCAACCGTCACGACGACAAGAACCAGATGCTCTCTCATGGCACTAACGAGTGGCTCGCAGGTGTGGAGTACGACTTCGGCAAGGACAAGCGCTGGACCGTCTCAGGCGGTATCCAGACCACCAACTACGGCAACACCGATGAGTATATGAGCGACATCTCATTCGTCACCAACTCATGGAGCTTCGGCACTGGTGTCAAGTATAAAATCAACGACAAGATGGCTGTCAACGTAGGTTACTTCCAGACTAACTACCGCGACTACAACCAGGCAGCCGACTATCGCGATGCAGCAGGTTCCAACAACAAGTTCACCCGTCGCAACCGCGTCTTCGCAGCAGGTCTCGATATAGATTTTTAAACGATAACGATAACATAACAATAGGCACCGCCCCTTTTCAGGGCAGTGCCTATTTTCTTTGTCATTTTGTTACCTTGTCACCTTACATGTGACTAACGCAACTGGAGGTAGTCAGTATAGTACATATTGCCGTTAGTATAGCGTTGATGATAACGCTCCAATTCTTCTTCGCTTGTTCAGACATAACTGTTTAATTAGAAATTAGAAATTAGAAATTAAGAAGACAACCAGAACAACATATAACAACTTTATAGAGGTCAGTTCAGCAAACCAGCTGAACTGGTTTTATATCATTTTGGCAGGTTTGCCAAAATACCAAAATAACATTGTTCCTTTGTTGGCCTGGTTGTCTTTAATAATAGTTTTAGTTTTCGTCTTCGTAGCGAGCGAAGCTTGCGTATCGTAGGCGTCAGCCGTATCGTAGCGTTAGCGTATCGTAGCAAGCTCCGCTTGCGTTTCGTGGAGCTCAGCCTATGGCTGAGTCTTCGTAACTGGGTTCTTGATTACGAACTGGAAGTCGCCCTTAGA
>DEJW01000001.1:0-15000 GCA_002353585.1 Prevotellaceae bacterium UBA2738
TTCGAATCCGACAAGAGGCTCTAAAAAACAAAAGGATGGTGATTTCTTCACCATCCTTTTTCTATATAGCTTAATTATCAATTGTCAATTCTTGCGCTCCGTAGGTGTTCTTGCTCTGGCAAGCGTAGCTTCGCGTCCGATTACAGGCGAGCAAAGCTCGGAGTTCAATTATCAATTGAACCATACACCACTTCCATAATCTTCTTGCCTATCTCGTCAGCCTCTGCCATGGTGTGAGCCTCGCTATAGACACGAATGATAGGTTCGGTGTTAGACTTGCGCAGGTGTACCCACTTGTCAGGGAAGTCGAGTTTTACGCCGTCGATGTCGTTAACGGTAACATCCTTTTCTGCGCTGTACATTTCCTTTACCTTTGCCAGAATAGCGTCAACGTCAACATCAGGAGTGAGGTCGATGCGGTTCTTGGCTATGAAGTATTCTGGGTAGGTTTTTCTCAGTTCACTTACTTTTTGAGCCTTTTTAGCCAACAGGCTGAGGAACAGTGCAATACCAACAAGAGCGTCGCGTCCGTAATGGCTGTCAGGATAGATGACTCCACCATTGCCTTCGCCACCTATCACGGCACCCACCTGCTTCATTTTTGTTGTAACATTTACCTCGCCCACTGCAGCCGCTGTGTATGTGCCACCGTACTTCTCTGTCACGTCGCGAAGGGCACGGGTAGAAGAGAGGTTAGACACAGTATTGAGGGCAGGGTGGTTAGGGTCTTTCTGCATCTCAGAAAGGATGTAGTCTGCCACGCTGACAAGGGTGTATTCCTCACCATACATCTGTCCGTTCTCACAGATAAAGGCAAGACGGTCAACGTCAGGGTCAACCACGATACCGAGGTCGTAGCCACCGCCCTTCAGCGTGTCCATGATGCCAGAGAGGTTCTTCTCCAGAGGTTCAGGGTTATGCTGGAAGTCGCCGTTAGCTTCGCCATTGAGGAAGGTGTATTTCACACCAAGACGGTCGAGGAGGGCAGGGAGAATTATGCCTCCAACAGAGTTAATGGAGTCAACTACCACCTTGAAACCAGCCTTCTTAATAGCCTCTGCATCAACGAGTTTCAGGTTCATCACGGCATCGATATGCCTCTGGTCGAAATTCTCTTCTGTATATTTGCCCACATGGTCAACGTCAGCATACTCAAACGCCTCAGCCTCGGCAATAGCCAATACCTCGTTGCCGTCAGCAGCTGTGAGGAACTCACCATGCTTGTTGAGTAGTTTTAGTGCATTCCAGTGACGTGGGTTATGGGATGCCGTAATGATAATGCCACCGTCAGCACCAGCCATGGTGACAGCCAGTTCGGTAGTAGGAGTTGAGGCAAGACCGATGTTCACCACGTCGTAGCCCATACCCATGAGGGTGCCGCAAACCACGTTCTTCACCATCTCGCCTGATATGCGGGCGTCTCTGCCCACTACTATCTTGTTGCTTCCGTTGGGTGTTGACTTACGTATAAAGGTAGCATAAGCCGATGTAAACTTTACGATGTCAAGGGGGTTGAGTGTGTCCCCGGCAGGTCCGCCGATAGTACCGCGAATGCCTGAAATGGATTTGATTAATGACATAAGCTATATTAGGTTTAATGGTTGGATTGTGTTATCTGTCAACCTCGTACGTCATGTAGTAGTAGCAGGCATATACGCCTGAAACAGCTGCAGCAGTACCCTGGTCATGTGGTACAATCAGTCGCACGGTGGCATACTTGTCGTCTTCATCGACAGGTCGTCCCAAACGGATGTATTTCAATGGAACGAGCCATCCGCCAGGCACGGTCTTAGAGCCGTAGTAGTTATACATACGGCCATAAATGTATGAAGCGATATAAGTGCCCTGATAATTGTTTACAGAAAACTTGTCACAAAGAGTAGCAAAGGCAGGAGTACGGTTGGTGGTCTTGATAGAGTCGCCGTTGATGTTGTATTCCTGGTATCTTACCAGCACCTCGGCATTGTCGCCGTTCTTTGAGAGAATCTTACCCTGCTCAGGTCCTTTGTCTATGATATTCATGTAAACACCAGTATTGTTGAACTGCACATACTGGTTCTCTTTGGTAGTGTAATCCTGACTTTTAAATGTAGCCTCGTCGATAACCTCAATCTTGTTTTTTGAAATAAACTCGTCAATCTTATTGAACTCGCGTTCACGCTGTTCTGCGTATGTTTCTTGCTTTGAACACGATGCAAAGATGGCTATCAGCGAGATGACTGTTGCTATGCTATATATGATTTTGTTCATTCAGTAAAATGATATTTTATCGTGCAAAGGTAATATTATTTGGGCAGAAAAACAAATTACAGCCCATATTTTAACAATAGTTCAAATTTTTATGCATGAGTTTTGCACGTTACGGCTCAGTCCATAGGGAATCTTACGCCCCATTGCTCTCGCAATGTGTCCATCAGCTGCATTATGCGCAAAGTCTCGTCGTGGGGCATGAATGCAGTCTCGATTTGATGGTTTTCTATTGCCTCTTTACAAGCGCTGAACTCATATTCGTAGCCTGTTATCTGCTGTGGCACGTGTATGTCTTCTACCAGCGTGCGGTCTGGGGCATAGAGGCTTATCAGCTGTGGGTTGTTGATGTTGTCAACCACTATAAAACCCTCTGTGCCTGTCAGCACTCCACGGTTGCTGCTTGTGGCGTTGGCTGTAGCCTGAATGGTTGCCATCACACCATTGGCAAGCGACAGGGTGATAACCTCGCTGAGGTCCATGCTAGTGTCTGACTGTGTGCAACAGCCTCCAATCTTTGTTACCTCCTCTTCACAAAACATCCTGACGAAATTCAGTCCGTACACTCCCACATCCATCAGGGCTCCACCACACAGTTCTGGTTGCAGCAGTTTGGGTTTGCGCCACACCATGTTATAACCTATGTTGGCAGAGATAAGTCGCAGAGCTCCAATACGTTTCATCATCTCTCGTACTATCTCCACGGCAGGCTGGTAGCGAGTCCATATAGCCTCTGCCACAAACACCTTGTTCTTGTGTGCCAGGTCTATCACCTCCTTGCTCTGACGGTGGTTTGCCATGAATGCCTTCTCCACCAGACAGGGCTTGCCCGTCCTCAGTGCCTCCATTGTTATGTCGTAGTGCATGGAGTGGGGGGTGGCAACATACACCAGGTCCACATCCTTGTCGTTGAGCAGTTCGCTATATGAGCCGTAGGCACGTTCTATGCCGTGTTCCTTGGCAAAAGCCTGAGCCTTCTCAATAGTGCGTGAAGCCACAGCAATGCACTCTGCATCCTGCATCTTGCTGAGAGTGTCGGCTGCAGTGCCAGCCATTCGTCCTGTTGCTATAATTCCGATGTTCATAACTTTATGGTTTGTGTTTGGTAAAACGGGTATAATTCATTACAACCTACAAAATTACGTATTTTTTTCGACAATTGAAAAAAAATGAGTACCTTTGCAGGCAAAATTTATAAATAAGGTAAAAAGATAAGGAATGATTACAGTAACAAATCTTGCAATTCAGTTTGGAAAACGTGTGCTTTACAAGGACGTAAACCTCAAGTTTACTCCTGGCAATATCTATGGTATTATTGGTGCCAACGGCGCTGGTAAGTCAACTCTGCTGAGGGCTATCAGCGGAGAGTTGGAGCCAAATAAGGGTACTGTGGAGCTGGGACCTGGTGAGCGCCTTTCAGTATTGGAGCAGGACCACTTCAAGTATGACAACGAGACGGTTATCAATACTGTGCTCATGGGTCATCAGCCTCTATGGGAGAATATGAAGGAGCGTGAGGCTCTCTATGCAAAGCCCGAGATGACTGAGGAGGATGGCAATCGTGCTGCTGAACTGGAGGAGAAGTTTGCCGAGATGGACGGTTGGAATGCTGAGAGCGATGCTGCCCAGCTGCTTTCAGGACTGGGCATCAAGGAGGCTGTGCATTATTCCATGATGTCTGAACTCTCTAATAATGAGAAGGTACGCGTGATGATGGCGAAGGCACTGTTTGGTAATCCTGACAACCTGTTGCTCGATGAGCCTACCAACGACCTCGACCTCGATACCGTGCAGTGGCTGGAGGAATACCTATCCAATGTGGAGCAGACAGTGCTCGTAGTGAGCCACGACCGTCACTTCCTCGATGCTGTCTCTACCCAGACTGTTGATATCGACTTTGGCAAGGTTACAATGTTTGCTGGTAACTATTCTTTCTGGTACGAATCAAGTCAGCTGGCACTCCGTCAGGCTCAGAACCAGAAGGCTAAGGCTGAGGAGAAGCGTAAGGAGCTGGAGGAGTTTATCAGACGATTCTCTGCCAATGTTGCCAAGTCTAAGCAGACCACCTCACGTAAGAAGATGCTTGAGAAACTGAACGTAGAGGAGATTCAGCCTTCTACCCGTAAATATCCAGGCATCATATTCCAGATGGATCGTGAGCCAGGCAACCAGATACTCGAAGTGGAGAATCTGAAAGCTCTTGATGCTGATGGTTCAGTATTGTTTGACAATGTTTCATTCAACATAGAGAAGGGACAGAAGACCGTCTTCCTATCTCACAATCCAAAGGCTATGACAGCTCTATTCGAGATTATCAATGGCAACAGAGAGGCTGATGGCGGAACCTACAAGTGGGGTATCACCATTACAACGGCTTATCTGCCACTCGATAATACGGAGTTCTTCAAGAGCGACCTGAACCTTGTTGACTGGCTCTCACAATATGGTCCTGGCAATGAGGTGGTTATGAAGGGTTTCCTTGGCAGAATGCTCTTTAAGCAGGAAGAGGTGGAGAAGAAGGTCAACGTGCTCTCAGGTGGTGAGAAGATGCGTTGTATGATAGCAAGAATGCAGTTGCAGAATGCCAACTGTCTCATTCTCGATACTCCTACCAACCACCTCGATCTGGAGTCTATTCAGGCATTCAATAACAACCTGATTACGTTTAAGGGCAACATTCTGTTTGCTTCTCACGACCACGAGTTTATCAATACCGTTGCCGACCGTATCATCGAACTGACACCTAAGGGTACTATCGATAAACTGATGACCTATGATGACTACATCTATGATGAGGCTATCAAGGCACAGAAGGAGCAGATGTATTCTTAACTCGCATAGCTCGTACGAAACGCAACCAGAGGTTGCTACGAAACGCTTCGCTACGAAAACGAAAAAATTATAATTTATTTGCCAGCTGCATTATCATAACCGCTGATAGTGCAGCTGTTTCTGTTCTCAGACGTTGAGAACCTAAGGAGGTGGAGATATAGCCATGCTCCATAGCCAGTTTTACCTCGTCGATGCTGAAATCACCCTCTGGACCTACGAGGACGGTAATATTAACGGGAACGTTAACGGGAACGGGAACTGGAGTGGGAACCTTTGTAGTCTTTAATGATCCAAAGGACTCTAAAGACTCTAAGGACTCTAAGGACTTTAAGGTCTCGAAAAGGTCTTTTCTCTCTATCTCGTCATAGCAGTGGCAGATGAATTTCAGTCCCTCGCGAGGTTGCTCTATGAACGAGCGGAACGACTGCAGGTCGTTCACCACTGGTTTCCATGCTTTTCTGCTTTGTTTGGTGGCAGCCACCACAATCTTGTCTATACGGTCTGTACGCATATTCCTGCGCTCAGAGAACTGGCACTCAAGGAATGAAAACTCATCCACACCTATCTCTGTAGCCTTTTCAGCCATCCACTCCGTGCGCTCCATCATCTTTGTTGGAGCCATAGCGATGTGCAGTCTGCCTTGCCATGGGCACTGCTGGGGCATTGTTTCCATTATGTTGTAAGCGCAATGCTTCGACGATACCATCGTAACCTCAGCCTTGTAGAAGGTGCCTTTGCCATCCATCAGATATATGGTGTCACCCTCCTTTAGTCTCAATACGCGAATGGCATGCTGAGCCTCGTCATGGGGCAACTCCGTCAGTTTATCAGCCTCTGGTACGTAAAAGTATCTCTCTTCTTTCATACTTATGCTTTGCGCCTTGACAGTTCTTCTTTTATCTGCTGTGCTGCCTCATAGTTCTCGTCGTCTATGCACTTCTGCATAGCCTTCTGCAGCATCGACTTGCTCAGGGTGTTCAGGGGCAGACTGATGCCCTTGGCATCCACACCCATATATTTTGTGCTCTGCACCTCCCACAGCGACTTCTCTATATATAAAGGTATGTGTGGGTCGGCATACGACAGCAGTATGCCATCACTCACTCTGATAGGGAAGGCTGTGCCAGTGCGCATATCTTCGAGTACGGCGCAGTATTGCCCGTCAACAATGCTCACAATTACCACGCACAACTCCATATTGGTCAGATATTTTATAGCTGCGCTGAGGGTTTCAGGCAGACAGCGTTTCATAGCGTTTATGGCAGACGAACGCTGTTCCAGGTTGCCCACATACTTTCCTCTGCGAATGGATATCTCATGTCGCATAACTGCGTCAACCACTATGGTCAGTTGCCTCTTCTCCTCCTCATCAGTCAGTATGAGGAGTGAAGCCACATTATTCGATACTATGTCAGTAACACCTTGTACTATGAGTTTTATTCGCATACCTCTTTATACCCCTTTGAACTCTTTAACCCAAAAAAAGATGTACATGCCGTTGAGGCTTGCACATCTTTTGTCTTTTTCTTAATTGGTTGAGTAAGATTAAGCCTCAGCTGGAGCCTCTGTCTGTGCTTCTGCAGCAGGAGCCTCAGTTGTAGCCTCCTCAGCAGCAGCTTCAGCAGCCTCTTCAGCAGCTTCCTCTGCAGGTGCAGCAGCAGCCTCAGCAGCAGCCTTCTTGTCTGCGATAGCCTTAGCCTTAGCCTCGTTAGCCTTCTTCTCAGCGTCGAGAGCAGCCTTCTTAGCAGCCTTCTTAGCGTCAGCGTCCTTTGACTTGATAGCCTCGAAACCCTGTGCCTTAGCCTGCTTCCAAGCGTCAAACTTAGCCTGTGCAGCAGCCTCGTCGAATGCACCCTTCTTCACGCCACCCTTGAGGTGCTTCATGAGCATTACGCCCTCGTTAGAGAGGATGTTACGAACTGTGTCAGTTGGCTGTGCGCCATTCTCAACCCAATAAAGTGCACGCTCAAAATTCAGATCTACTGTGGCAGGATTGGTGTTTGGGTTGTAGGTACCAATCTTTTCAGTAAACTTACCATCACGTGGAGCTCTTACGTCAGCGATAACGATGCTGTAGAAGGCATAGCCCTTACGACCGCCGCGCTGTAAACGAATCTTTGTTGCCATTTGTTTTTGTTAAACTTTTTGTTGTTAAATAGAAGTGAATAATCTTTCAACTCGTGAAAGTGGGTGCAAAGGTACAAAAAATAGTTCATAGTTCACAGTTCACAGTCCACAGTTGTTTGACGGTTTAATTATTTTTAACGTTTCTACAGGCTCAATAGAACTATGAACTATGAACTATGAACTGTGAACTGTGAACTGCTTAGAACGGATATCCTATTGCGAAGTTAATACATTGTGCATCTTTGAAATTGCGCACATTAAAGAATCCAGAGGTGTTGCTATACAGTTGCTTATCCTTGACAGAATAATAGTTGCTGTATGGCTGGTGCAGGGCGAAACCCCAGTCCAGACGCAATACGAAGAAGTCGAGGTCGTAACGCAAGCCCACACCTACATTCAGGGCTATGTCCTTCTTGAATGAGTCTTGCTGAAACTCCTCTTTCATGGTGTTTCGTCTGTCCTTGTCTATCACCCACACATTGCCTGCATCTAAGAACAGGGCTCCATAGAGCGAACCAAAGAGGCGAGGACGATATTCTATGTTCATCACCAGTTTCAGGTCGCCGTTATGATACAGATACTGGCTGTTGCTATCGTCTATGTGCACAGCACCAGGTCCTACCGTTCTCATGGCAAAACCTCTCAAGTCGTTGGCACCGCCTATATACATCTGTTCTGAGAATGGTCCGCAGTTGTCATTGCCTAAAGGCTTCATTATGCCTCCATAGAAGTGGAATACGGCACAGGCATTATCACCCAGTTGCCATGTCTTGCGGAAGTCGGTCTCCAGTTTCAGGTACTGCGAGAACGGAGTGCCCAGAATGTGCTTATCCTTCTGAGCCCAGTCCTTGTCGCTCAGCAGGTGGTAACCCAGGTCTATCAGGTTGCCTGCCTCTGTCACTGTGGTCTGCCAATAAACAGGGTTGCGATATGAGCGTGGCGAACTGTATGAATATATATACCTCATCCTTGGCGTAAACTCGTCTCTGTTAGCCACCTCGGTGATAGCCGACTGCTTCATCTTCTCATAGAAAGCATCCGTGCGGTCTGTGGTGCGACCATATACCAAACCCAGTGGGGTGAAGGTGTGCACAGAGCACTCTGTGGGCTGGAATATGTAGGTAAACTCTCCAGTGAAGAAGTTACGGGTGAAGAAGCCAGCTCTGCGCGTGGTCTGGGCATTAAGCGAGATGGCTGTGGTAGGGGTGACATACCAACGGCGACGACGCTTCTGCATCCAGTTTGGCATGAGCAGTCGTGGCAGTTCCAGTGTGGCACCAGCCGAGAAGTCGTATGAGTCGCCTGCCGTAGAGTTGCTCGACATCTGTATCTCGTAGTTGGCTCCTATGTTGAACGACAGCAGTTCGCCGCCACGGAAGGCATTCCTCTTGGTCAGTCCTACGGTCAGTCCTGGTCCCATGCGTCCGTTGGTCTTGCCTATCACGTTGGCACCAAAGGTGAAGTCGTATGGCTTGTCGAGTATGGCATTGATGGACATATCGAGTATTCCTGCTCCAGCTCTCTCTTCGCCCCTCAGTGGTTTGATGCTGTCAGGCACCAGCACAGGTGTGCCGTCAGGGTTTCGTCTGGGTTCAAATTTTATGTCCACATTCGAATATATGCCTTGTGAGGTCAGGTTGTTGAGCGATTCCTGGTAGGCATCCTGTGAGAAGATGCTGCCTGGCCTCATGCGTAACTGCCTCAGCAGCACTCGGGGTCTTACGGCAGGTTTCTCTCCACCGAATTTTATGGTCAGATAACGTCTCTTCACCGAGTCGGTTATCTGTTCAAATATCTGTCGCTTTATGCTCACCGTGGTAGAGCCAATCACCCATCGGCGCATGGCATCCTCTGGTATGGAGTCCATCAGTTGCACCTTCAGTTGCACCTTGCCAGGCACCATGATGGTATCGGCAAGGAAGGTGGCATACTTTTTCTGATAGAAGTAATAGCCCTTGTTTCTGAACAGGTCGTGTATTCGCGTCAGCTCGTTATCCAATAGCGACACTGAGAACGGACTGCCTCGCTTTATCAGCGACTCTGATGTTGTCAGTCTGTTATATGAGTCGCTGGGGAAGTTGGTGTATTGTATGGAGTCGATGGTAAACAGAGGGCCATAGTTCACGTGATACTGTATGCGAGCCTCTCTCGCCCTCAGCGTACTGTCTTTCTTTATCGCCTTTGGTTTGCCCTCTATCACGTCATAGCTCACCTTGCCATGGAAATATCCGTTGTTCTGCAGTATGTTCTCTGCCACCGAGGTGCGCAAGGGGGCATTCACGTTCTGCATCAGCACGGGCTGTTTGCCAAATGACTTGTTGAGCCATTTCTTAAACACTCCGTTTGAGTTGTGGCAGGCATTCCATATCCACAGTCCGTAGGGGAAGGGGGTGCGATGATATGACGAACCAAACAGTGCTCCGTTAGGTGCTATGGCGAGTGCTGCCTCCAGCTCTTCTTGTGTGGCATCTTTATGACTGCCAGGCTCAAAGTTCTGCCAGTCTATCGGCTTCAGTCCTATATACAACTGTTCTCCAGGCTCCAGCGACGATGTGCTCGAACATGAAGAGAGTAGGAGAGCTATTCCTCCTATAATCCCCACAACTGAGGAACGGAATGTATGTTTTATAGAAATCATTTACTCTTGAACTATGAACTATGAACTATGAACTATGAACTGTAAACTGTAAACTATTTCACCTTCGTGCTGTCCCTCCTTGCAGGCTGGTTCATCCTCCTAAACTCCATCTTAGGCTCTTTCTTGAATATGCCCTTCAGCGTCTGCGACTTCTTCTTCCACATGTAACCTGCACCATACTGGCTCAGGTAGCCCTCCAGGTAGTCATATACCGAACGCTTATAGAACATCTGCAGATATTGGTTTGAGGTGTCAGACAGCCTGTACTGCAGGTCCACATTATTAAAGAACGACTTGTTCTGTCCGCTCACGTCAGGACCTGACGACACCTTGCCACCCACGGCTATTGAGAGACGGTTGTTCCAGAATCTCTTGGCAAACTTAAAGGTGTAGTCGTTGTGCATGGTGCCATCCTGCTCTGTCGAACTCTCCATGCCGAATGACAGGTCGATGGTCTTCAGCGCGTTGCCTGCTATGTTGTTTATCTCCGACTGCAGGAAAGAGTTGAGGGCTGAGTTCATAGAGAACTTCGAGGTGTTGCCGTCTGAGAGGTACATGCCTGTGGTCAGCATGGTGACAGCCAGCTTGCCTCGCTCCTCAGCCGATTTCATGCTCAACTCGTCTGATATGGTCTGGTTCTCTGGTGCCTCGATTATGAATTCCAGTCCCATGTCGTTCAGGGTCTTTGAGAGTCTTACACCAGTCAGGAATGTCACCATGTGGCTCACTCCGTCTATGCTCACGTTAGCCTTCACCGTCTCCTTGGCTGTTATGTGCAGTCGAGGGTTCATCATCTCGCCAGTCCATTCCAGATAGCTTCCGTCTTCTATGGTGAATGTCTTCAGCGGTATCACTGGCAGCGAGTATTTCATCTCGCCCTGGGTGATGGTGTATCGGCCTGTCATGTTGGTCTCGTCGTTGATGAATCTGTAGCGCAGTTCGCCATTACCTATCAAGTCCAGATAGTTAGAGTGTGCACCGTCGAGCCAGCATTTTATGTGTGCTCCCTCTCTTACGGCTATCGACATATCCATATTCATGCCGTGAGCCACTGGTCTGGCTATCTTCACCGTGTCGCCATTCTCAAAGTCGGTGAAGGTCACCAGTTCCTTCAGTCGGTTGTCAGTGGTGATAGGTGAGTCGCGCAGTATATAATAAAGGTTCGTAGAAGGCAGCACGTCAAGCCTGCCTCTTACGTTGAGCCTGTCCAGCTCGCCCGTTATCCGTGCAAAACAGTTCACGTTCATGTTGCCGTAAGCCTCTGACTTGCTGTTCTCCTTGGCGTCTATCAGGGCAAAGTCGGTAGCCCTCAGCCTCAGGTCGGTCTTTATGTGGTCGAGGTCGCCAAAGTTCAGTGTGCCCTGCACCACCATAGGCTGGTTGTTGGTGGCATACATCTGGAAGTTGTCAAACACCAGGTTCGAGTTGTTTATTCTCACTGGGTCGTCGTTGAATCGCAGTCTTATGCCGTAAGGCACTGACAGCAGGGCTGCATCCTTTAGGAATAATTCGCCATTCACGTTTGGCTTGCTGGTGGTGCCCTGTATGTCGAGCGTACCGTCAGCCGTTCCCTCCAGTCCTATCAGCTGGTCTGGCACAAAACCGTTTATCATGTCAAGCGGGAACTTGTCGAAATTCATCTTGGCGTTGATGGCTGAGGTGTTGAAGTTGTATGAGCCTGTGATGTCGCCCACCTGCACGTCGTCCTTCAGCAGTATGCCGTCGATGTAGTGTGAGCCGTCGCTCTTAGGCAGGTAGGTGAACTGTGTGCCTATGTTGCCCATGGCGCATCCCTCATACACCATATTCTTTATGGTGAGGTCGCTCGACAGGGTGAAGCTCTCATCCTTGTTCTGCATCACGTGGAAGTCGCCGTCCAGCATTCCCTGCATATTTACGCTGTAAGGCAGTGACGACAGCACCTTACCTATATTAAGCCTGTTCACTGACAGGGTCAGGTCTTGCAGGAACTCGTCGTCATCTTCCTCGTTCCCGTTCCCGTTCTCGTTTTCGTTACTATACAGCTTCAGTCCTGTTCCGTCCTGTGCCAGCAAGTCTATGTAGGCATGTATGCGGTTCTTCTTGTCTAAGAGCACATAGTTGTCCTCGTTCAGCGAGTATATGTCATAGCCAAGGGTAGGGTTCTGTGGCACGAAGTGCAGCTTCAGTCCCTCTTCCTCCATCGTAGCCTCGGCACCCAGACGCAGGGCGAGCTGGTCTTTGTTGTCAAACAAACGCACACCAGTCACTATGCCATGCTCCAATAGTTTGCCGTCGATGTAGGCATTAAACACATAGTCGTTTGGCGGACGGTTGTGTATGTGGGCTCTGTAGTATATCTGCATAGGGTCGTTTCTCGAACCTATTGCCACCGTTATGGTGTCGAGTTTGTAGCCCTGTGTCTTCAGTCCCTCTACCTTCAGGTCGCTGAATATGCCGTCCTCCCTCGATGTCTTCATGTCGAGGTCTATGAGTGAGTAGTCTATGCCCATGTATTTCAGCGTACGATACACTGGGTTGTCCTGCTCGCTGTGCACGGAGAGTGTCAGTCGTGGGAAGCATGTGCGCAGAGCCTGCTGGTCTATGGTGCGAGCCTTCAGCTGCTTGTCTATCTCTGCCTGCAGGCGGTCGCCACATCCCATGAGCCATTTATATCCGCCTTGGGCGTTCAGTCTCAGTGCAAAGTCGCCACAGTCCACCTTCGCCATTGTGGTGTCCTTGCGTGTCAGTATGTCGAGTATTATGTCGTCAGGGAAGTTTATGGTTGCTGTGTCAGTCACACTGATGTCTGACACCATGCCCTGCACCTTGTAATACTGGTTCATGTCGGTCTCTATGTCCAGATTGCTGCACAGTCCTATGGTCAGCGGTTTGTCGGCTATCTTCAGTCTGTACAGGTCCACCTTCTTCAGGTCTGTGGCTATGGTCAGGTCAGTCATCCTGCCACCTATTGTGCCTGCCACATTGAAGTTGCCCACCACATCGCCAGCATGTGAGTCAACATTTGCCGTCAGTTTGCCACCATGCAGCTTCACATCAGCATCCACATTACTCAGGTTATAACCCTTCACAAAGTGGTTTACGTTCACGCCCTTTGCTTTAGCATCGATGGCCCAACCAGCCATGGAGTTCCCGTTAAGGTTCCCGTTTGCGTTAAGGTTTATCACCCCTCTGCCTTCGTATGCCTTCATGTTAACGTTAACGTTCCCGTTCCCGTTGTAAACTATATCCCCGCTCGCCCTCATGGCAGGTATGTTGATCATCCTTGCCGTACTCTTGTCGAGCATACCCTTCACGAAGTTCAGGTTATAGGTTCTCAGGTCAGTGTGTATCCTTGCCACCATCTGAGGCTTCATGGTCACCGTGCCCCTTGCGTCGGCTGTCAGCACCGTAGGCCAGTTCACGTTCATCTCCCTGATGGTTATCTGCTTCATGTTGCCATTCACCTCGCCCTTCACGCTCAGTGGGTACATCGGCATGTTGCGCACATTTGAACCCACCACCATCTTCAGGTCCTGATAGCCTATCGTGCCATCCACCTTTGCCTCTATCCTATTATTGTCAAAGTCAAAGAGGTCATCATAAGTGCCTTTGTTCCCGTTCTTGCGCTCCAGTTGGTGCTCAGGCGCTTCGCGGAGCCCGTTAGCGTTCCCGTTAGCGTTCCCGTTAGCGTTCCCGTTAATCCTAACGCTAAGTTTTGCGTTAGAATTATTCGTAGCCAACGCCCCATCCACCTTCAGCTTCGTGGAGTCCATCGCTATGTCAGCCTTCAGCGAGGTCAGTGTCAGTCCGCACTTCTCCTTCATCGCCGCCTCCCTTATCTTCAGACGGATGTCAGCAGGGTCTTGGTAGCGGATGGAATCCACCTTCAGCGTGATGTCGCTCAGCGCTATGTGGTTGGCATCAAAGGCATCGAGGTAGTTAGTGGAGTAGGGCAGACGGCGCTCGAAGTTGTTGTCGTAGGTGACAGCCGACTTGGCAAGTGCCAGGTGGTTCACCTGATAGAGCCCCTTGTTCAGGTCAAAGTATCCCTCCTTCGCCTTCGCATCAGCCAGCATAGCCCCCACCTGCAGGGTGTCGCCAGGCATGTGCACTGTGACCTTGGAGTTCTGTATAGAGAGGTCTCTCACGTATATTTTCCACAGGTTCTCCGTCTCGGTGGTGTCAGGCGGTACGGTGTCAGCCAGTTCCACATTCACCCTTGCGTCAGTCAGTATTATGCTGCTCAGTCTCACCACACTGCTGTCCAGTGCCACCGATGCCACAGGGGGTGGGGTGTTGTCCACCAGCAGTCTGCCTACATAACCCTTCACGCGAGCCTCGTGTATAAAGTCTGATGTATTGAAATGTCCCTGGTTCAGCTCTATCTGGTTTATCACCACATTGCTGTTGAGCAATGGCAACAGCTGCACATCAACCACAGCCTGCTTCACCAGGAGTATAGTGTCCTTCACCTGTGGCAGAGAGTCATTCTGCTTCAGGCATTTCACCTCCTCTAAGCTCAGGTCGAGAGGGAAAGCCAGGTGCACTCCGCCCACGCTTATCTCCATGCCAGTCTCTCTGCTGGCATACTCGCTCGCCTTGTCCACAGCCCACTTCTGAACAGGTGGCAGGTAGAGCGCTACGGCAAGCAACACCACCACCACTATGGGCGTCAGGATGACCCCCAACGCAACCTTCGCCCACATAGGCATGTGTATGTTCGCCTGTACATTGCTCATATTGAACACAAAGGTACTAATATTTCTCTACCTCAGCAAATTTAGGACAGTTTTTAACATTTTAGCCCCTTCTCTCTGCAGAGGCATTACTTTTAGGGTATAAAAGCATTACTTCTATCGCTAAAAGCATTACATTTAGCGCTAAAAGCATAGCTTTTATCTTTGCCCCGTTTTCCTCCCCGTTCGGCATGGTTACGTACCACGTAACCCGCTAAACCTCAGCCCGTTGCAAGAAAAATCACTTTTTCTCTCAGAAAAGCCATTTTTGCACACTTTCGCCCTTTTGTGCAGGGCAGTTTTTAACAAATCAGCTATGCAATCAGTATTGTGAAGTGGTACATGGCTAGAATCAAAAAAATCAAAAAAATCATTTTTTTCATTTTCTTGCTATGCGTACGCGCATATATATATAATATCTATTACCCCTTTAATATA